>DATJSB010000314.1:0-6206 GCA_035504315.1 Occallatibacter sp. | reverse complement strand
CGCGCTTTAGTGCGAGAGAAACGTCCCTCAGGGGTTAAAACCCCGACTCATTCTCTGGACCTTATCGGCACGGATAAATCCGTGCCCTTGTTACAAAACACCCCAGCGCGAGTTTTTCCGCAACCTGTAAAGTCGTGCCCTTGTTACAAAGCTTCGTTGGCTTGCGCATTGGCAAGTCTTTCCGCGGCCTGTGGAGGCCGGCGCTGCGTCTCGGCCACAAATAGAATGGGTGGATTTCGTCTCAGGGGCTGAAGCCCACTCATTTTTGGCGCGGTATCGGCACGACTGAAGTCGTGCCCTTGTTACAAAGCTTCGTTGGCTTGCGCATTGGCAAGTCTTTCCGCGGCCTGTGGAGACCGGCGCTACGTCTCGACCGCAAATAGAAAGGGTGGATTTCGGCTCGCTCTGTGGCGATTGGAAATCCACCCGAAGGTAATGGCCTCACTACCTAAAAACCTGCCAACAAAAAACTACGACGGCGTCACCAGGTGGTGCGCTATGGCGAACAGCGCCAGCTCGAGGCGCGTTGAAACTCCCGTCTTGTCGAAGATGTTTGAGAGGTGACGCTTCACGGTTTCCTCGCTCAGCGTGAATTGCTTGGCGATGTCGCGATTCGAGCAGCCTTCGACAATGCAGCCTACTACTTCAAGCTCGCGCGGCGTCAGGCCGTAGGTCTTGCGCTGCGGCACCTGGGCCTGCTGCATCAGGTCATGCAGCGCCGAAACGAGATTCACTACGCGCTTGCCGCCGATCCAGTAATCGCCTGCGTGTACCGTGCGGATGGCCGTGTGCAGATGGCTGGCAATGGCATCTTTGAGCACGATGCCGCGCGCGCCAATGTGCAGCGCCTCGATAATCTGCTGCGTGGTGATGGTCGAAGTGAGCAGCAGGATTTTTGCCGTGGGCGTGCCGTTCATGATGGCGCGCATCGCCTCGAGTCCGGGCAGATGCGGCATCTGCAAATCAAGCAGGAGGATGTCGGGCATAAGTTCGAGCGTTTGGGTTATCGCCTCGTTGCCGTCCGCTGCCTCGCCCACCACCTGAAATCCGTCTTCCTCAGTCAACATATTGGTGACGCCGATGCGGACCACCGGGTGGTCATCGGCAATTACGACGCGAATGGGTTTTTCCATCTTTCCGGCTCACTCCCTGTCCCGATTTTCCGAAACCAGCTTTCAAGCCGTGCACTGGCCGACATCGCGAAATCCCCCCGTCAGGGCTCAATGCGCACCGGAATACTGGTCCGCGGCCCAGCCGCAAAATCGCACGAAGGCGCGACCGCTCAGCTGGGCAGTTCAGGATCAAGCATACTCTCCAGCGCCCGTGCGGCGGCACGTAAATCGCCAATCAACACTGCCCCGTTATCCAACTGGTTACCGCCAGCGGTGCGGGCGGCCTTTTCAATCAAAGCGCCCAGGCGCGCGGCCTGGGACGCTCCCGCCATGGCGCAGCCGCCTTTAATGGCGTGGCCGATGCGCGAGACCTCAGCCATATCACCCTTTGCCAGCGCCGTCTCCAGCACCTTGGCACGCTGATCCAGATCTGTAACGATGGCGCGGTAGATCTGGCGCACCGCGGGCTCGGGCATCAGTGCCCGCAACTGCGCCAGCACCTCGAGGTTGATCACCGGAGCATCGGGCTCGAGCATGGATACGGCCGTCGAAGCAGCCTCCTGGCTGACGCGCCGATCAAGCACCTTTTGCATCGCCTCGACCTCAAACGGCTTGATCAGGAAACCGTCGGCGGCGTTGATCACCTCGGGCGGCAGGATGCTGCCGCTGATGGCCAATATGCGCGCCTTGCTTTGCGCGCGAATTTCGCCGATCAGCTTCGTCCCGCTCAGTCCCGGCATCTGCGCGTCCATCAGAATGACTTCAGGCGCCGGACTGGCGGTCGCAAGCAATTCGAGCGCTGCTGCGCCGCTGTCGGCGGTGTGCACAGTGTAGCCGTTGAGCGTCAGCACAGTGGCCGTTACTTCGCGGCTCACCAGGTCGTCGTCGATGAGCAGCACTGCAACTTGATCGCGGTGCAGAGTTAAACCGATCATGGCTTTATTGTCAGCCGTCAAAATGGCTGATCCGCTACTTTGTTACCACCACGAACCCAGATCGCCTACTTTCAGCGCCTCAATGAGCATCCGCCGGCAGATCCAGCGTCGCAGGCGCGGGCAGGTCCTTGCCACTCCAAGAATCGCGAATCGCCTGCTGGAACCGGTCCCCGCGTTGCTGCCACATCTGGATCGCAAGATCGTAGCGAACGGTCACGTTGTTGAGCCAGTACGGGCGGTTCTCGCCCAGCCAAACCTCGCTGTATTCGCTTTTGATGGCCGAATAGGCATCGCGCAGATCCTGGCAAAGGCCGTTGTTGCTGCTGATCTCTTCAAGCGCATTCTCAACACTCGAGCGTTGCGATTTGTCGTGCTGCCCGGCGACGGCCTTGGCGTAACTCGATTCCATCTCCTGGGCCAGTTCGAATTTCATTCCAATCAGATCGAGCCGGCGCGCGCCCAGGTCCATGGCTTGGAGTGAGTTCGGCTCGCTAATTTGAGGATTGGCATAGCGGACCTGCTCCAGCAACACGATGGCATTTTCAGCATGGGTGCGGATCTCAACGGCAACCGGCAGAACCTTTGCTGAGACGCTCTGCCCCTGGGCGCTCCACGGATCGATCCAGAAGACCTCGTCGCTGTTCAAGTCGGTCCTGGCGCCGTTGAGCGCTTCGTTTGCCGCCATCAGCTCCTTTTCGGCCGCGTTGATCTTGCCGCTGGGGTCCAGATTGAAGTCCTGCCCGTAGTCCTGCTGATAGTTCGCAATGGAACTCTCGCCAGGCTGCCACGCGGCCACCGCGCCAAACAGAACGGTGTACCAATCCATGTTGAACAGCCCCTCGCCGTCGTCGTTCCATACCGTCGTGAGAGCGCCCGTCGAGCCGAGCTTTTGTCCTTCGCGAATAAAGCCCTGAATGTTCCAGAAGGCATTCTGCGCTCTCGGGTAAACCTCGTTCCAGTTGGAATCGCCGGGAGCCACCCACGTCTCGATACCGGCCTTTGCAAATGGCTCGATCATCTTGTCGAAGTTCTCGTGCGCGCCGTAACCCCACGGCACGGCAATCATATCTTTCGGCAATGCCGAAACCGAATCGGGATTCTGGTCTCCAATGTCTCCCCAGAACAGCAGCCGGCGATTCAAGGGCGCCAATTCGTCGTGAATCTGCTTCAGGAAATCCATGTAGACCGGCCCGTAGCCCTGCTGCTGCACGCGCTGCTGGGTGCGCCCGCGGCCCAGGTCCCAAGTTTCGTCCGCACCGATATGGATGAATGGCGAAGGAAACTCCTGCGCGATCTGCGTAAACCAGTCCTTGATGAGCGGAAGCGTGGACGCTTGGCCCGGCGCCAGAACGTGTCCATGGGGCGTTTCTGCCTCGTCCTGGTAGAGATCGAATTTCAGCACGTGATGCAGATGGCCAAATGCCTCCTGCTCAGGAACAATGGTCACATGGTACTGGCGAGCGTAGTCCACAAGTTCCTTAGCCTCAGCCGGCGAGAGCGAACTTCCGGGCGGCGCGGGCAGCGGATGGCCGGGATAAAGCAGCGTGTGCTCAAAGTAAGGCGAATAGATGTTGGCCTTGAATGATGCAAAGACGCGGATCTGGTGCTTTTGAAAATCGAGCGTGGGGAACGGCCCGCGAGAGAGATCGTCGTCGATTCCGCGATAGCGCATCGCCGGCCAGTCACGTATGGTTCCAGTGGGCAGGACATGCGGATCGCCGGCCAGCGGCAACAGTTGCTTGAACGTCTGCACGCCGTAAAAAATGCCTGAACTCGACGCGCCCACGATGATTGCTTCATGCGCGTCCAGAACAATTACGTAACCCTCGGACTCCATCGCCGGATCGAATGCCAGTTTGTTGCGCGCCAGCAGCGTCTTGGCCGCGGTCGAGTCACGTCGAAGCAGCGTGACGCGATAGGGAGCCCCGCCCCGCGGTCCCGCTTCTTCGCCATGATTCGCGCGCGCTCCGGTTTTCTCCACCTGCTTGATGGCATCTTCCAGGTCTCGTGCGGCAAACAGATCCTGCTCGTCTCGGCCCGGAACCGCGACCGTGATGTGGCCGAGCGTGCCGGTCTGGCCTTTGAAGCTGGCCTCGCGCGGCGCCGGCAGCAGGTGCACCTGCGCGGCCGGCTGCGCCGGTGGTTGGTCCTGCGCCCGCGCGGCGAACGGTACAAGCAGTGACAGGGCAGAAACAGTGAAGGCGAAGTGCAACGGGCGGATGGGGGAAAACCTGGATTGCGACATCTCAAAGCACCTTCAGCTCATAATTATGAGCATTTGAATAGAATACGATCATTGTAGACTAGGATTTTGCGGCTCCGATTATTGCGGTCATTCTGAACCAGGCGGGACGCACTCTGTGCCGACCGCAGGGTCGAAGACCTGCTCTGAGCAAAGCCGGCGAAGCGGTCGTTGGCGAACGGGATCTGCACTTGTTCTGAGGCGTCATGTTGAACAAACCTGCGCAGAATCGCACTTGCATTTGCCCACGGAACACCACGCCATAGAGGATTGATACAACATGACCCCAAACGGCGCATCAACAAACCCGGCCCCAAACGCCCCAGCCTCCATTCAGCGTTATAACGCCTTTCTATTGCTGGTTGCCGGCCTCGGCGGCTTGCTCTACGGCATCGACGTGGGCATCATCGGCGGGGCGTTGCCTTATCTTGAGGCCACATCGCATCTCAACCCGCAGGAACTCTCAATTATTGTTGCAGCCGTACTGCTCGGCGGCGTGTTCTCAACCCTGTTTGCCGGAATGCTTGCCGACTGGATGGGCCGCAAGCCGCTCATGATCCTGAGCGGGGCCGCCTTTGCCGCCAGCATCCCCATCATTGCCCTATCGCAGGGCTACAGCCCGCTTTTCATGGGACGCCTGCTGCAAGGCATGAGCGCGGGAGTCATCGGCATCGTCGTCCCGCTTTACCTTGCCGAATGCCTGCCTGCCTCTTCGCGGGGAAAAGGCACCGGTATCTTTCAATGGCTGCTCACCTTCGGCATTGTGGTTGCCGCCCTGATCGGCATTTATTACAGCTATCGCGTTCATGCTGTCGAACTCACCTCGAATGCAGATACGCTCTTCAAATTCAAAGACGATGCCTGGCGGCGTATCTTCTGGGTTTCGTTGCCGCCAGGCCTGCTGTTTGTGCTGGGCGGGTTTTTTGTGAGCGAAAGCCCGCGCTGGCTCTATCGGCGCGGCGCACGCGATAAGGCCTTGACTGCATTGCTGCGCTCGCGCACACCAGAGCAGGCCACGAACGAAATTCGCGAGATGGAAGAGACCGCCCATAGCGCCGCACAGAAAAGTTCTGCGGGCAAACTTGCTGCGGGTTCGCTTTTGCAACGCAAATACATCATCCCCTTCGTACTCACAGTCGTCATTCTTGCCTGCAACACTGCTACCGGCATCAACTCCGTAATTGGCTTCAATACCGGCATCCTGCTCCAGAGCGGCCTTTCAGATCTGTGGGCCCACTGGGGCTACGTCATCTTCACCTTTTGCAACTTTGCCGCCACCATCATTGGCATGACACTGGTCGACCGCAAGGGCCGCCGCTTCCTGTTCATCCTCGGGACCAGCGGCATCATCATCGCCATGGTCAGCGTAGGCTCGCTCTTTCTGCGCACCGAGAAATTCTCGGTCGATGCGGGATCGCAATTGCAACCGCTGGCCGACGCCAATCAGGAACTGACTCTGCGCTTCGACCAGGCCGAAGCGAAACGCCTGCTGGCCAACGCCGGTCCAACGGCCGGCAATCAAATCGACAGCAGGCGCGCCTCGCTGGCCATCATCTACTCATACGGCGACTTTACGGCAACCACGAGCTTTGTCCGCTCCGACGACAATGCAGCCCCACCCATTCACATTACGCGGGCCGATTGCATTCCCGACAGCAAAGTGAAGGCATTTTTCTCCAACCCCTTCGCCAACCTCGACGCCGCGCGCACGGCGCCTCTCGTCATACGCAAAGCCCTCGTCGGAAGCGTTCCCGACGCATCGCATGGATGGCTGGTGGCGTTATGCCTCTATCTTTTTGTGGCCTGCTACGCCATGGGCCCCGGAGTTTGCGTCTGGATTGCGCTCTCGGAACTCATGCCCACGCGCATCCGCTCCAACGGAATGAGCATTGCTTTGGTGCTCAACCAACTGGTCTC
>DATJSB010000313.1:0-39611 GCA_035504315.1 Occallatibacter sp. | reverse complement strand
CGCGCCCTTCCACTTCGACATCACGGACTTTCTGGCTATTGGCGCGCGAAACTACATCGTGGTTCGCGTTGACGCCAGCTTCGGCGACGGCTGGTTCTACGAAGGCGCCGGCATCTATCGCCACGTTTGGCTTACCAAGACCGATCCGCTCCATCTGGGAAGGTGGGAGAGCTACGTGCGCTCAGAACCAAACCAGGGTTCGGCTGCGCTCACGCTCTCAACAGTTGTTGTCAATCAGGGCCAGACAGCCGCTAATGCTTCAGTCTCATGGAAGATACTCGACCCCTCAGGAAAACAGGTTGCGACCGCCGAGGCGAGCGTGCAGTCAGTTGGCGCCGATGGTTCTGCCGCGTTCACCAGCACCGCCAATCTCGCATCGCCCGAGTTCTGGTCGCCCGACGCGCCGGATCTCTATACGGCCGTTGTAAGTGTTTCGTCAGAGGGTAAGGTGGTCGATGCTGAAAACATCACCTTCGGGATTCGCACCGCCAAGTTCACTGCCGACAAGGGATTCTTTCTCAACGGCCAGAACATCAAGGTCCAGGGTACCTGCAACCACCAGGACCACGCGGGCGTGGGTGCGGCGCTGCCCGACCGCCTGCAGTACTTCCGCGCCGCAGTTCTCAAGCAGATGGGCTGCAACGCGGTTCGCACTTCGCACAATATGCCCACGCCGGAATGGGTGCAGGCCTGTGAGCGCCTGGGCTTAATGATGATGTGCGAAACCCGCCAGATGAGCTCCAGCCCCGAAGGCCTGGCGCAGCTTGAAGTGATGATCAAGCGCTATCGCAACTCGCCCTGCATCATTCTCTGGTCGATTGGCAATGAAGAGTGGCAGTTGCAGAACGCGATGGCCGAAGAAGGCGCGAAGATCGGTCACGCCATGGTCGATCTCTGCCACGAACTCGATCCCACCCGCGTCGTCTCTGCCGCGGTCAATGGCAATAACCAAAAGGGTGTCTCTGACGCCCTGGACATTATCGGTTTCAATTACAACCTCAGCATGCCTGATGATTTTCACAAGAAGCATCCCGAGAAAGCCGTTTACGGTTCTGAAACCGCCAGCGCCATCTCGACCCGGGGCGAGTACACCACCGACAAGCTGCGCAACACGCTCAGCGCCTACGATCTGAATCAGCCCGGATGGGGAGAAACGGCCGAGACCTGGTGGACCTTCTACGGCACGCGCGAGTGGGAGGCCGGCGGTTTTGCATGGACCGGATTCGACTACCGCGGCGAACCCACTCCCTACGGCTGGCCCTCAATCAACTCGCAGTTCGGCATAGTCGATACCTGCGGATTCCCCAAGGATACTTTTTTCTATTACAAATCCTGGTGGGGAAAGGACCCCGTGCTGCATCTATTCCCGCACTGGAACTTTGCGGGCAGGGAAGGCGACGAAATCCCGGTGTGGGTCCACTCCAATCTCGATTCGGTCGAACTCTTCGTCAACGGCCAAAGCCAGGGTTCAAAGAATGTTCCGCATCTTGGCCACGTGGAGTGGAAAGTTCGCTACGAGCCCGGATCCATTGAGGCGCGAGGCACCAGGGACGGCAAGGTTGTGCTCACCGAGAAGCGCGAAACCACGGGCGAGGCGGCCTCGATCCGCCTCACTGCCGATCGCACTGAGATCGACGCCGACGGTGAAGACGTGGCCATGATCACAGTCGAAGCTCTCGACAAAGACGGCCGTCCGGTTCCCACTGCAGCGTACCCCATCAACTTCAACGTCTCCGGCGATGGCGCTCTGATCGGCGTGGGCAATGGCGATCCCAACTGCCAGGAGAGCGACAAAGAGCCCAAGCGATCGCTCTTCAATGGCCTCGCGCAGGTGATTCTGCAGTCGACCAGGCGGGCCGGCGAGATTCACATTGAGGCCCTTATGGAAGATTGGGATGGTCCCGCGCTGACGCCGGCCAAGCTCACCATCGCCACCAAGGCCGTAACTCCGCGTGCGTCGGTGCCCTTCATGCCTACGCGCGCATAAGCAGCTCAATTATTGGATTAAGGACCCAATCCTGCGCGCGCTTTTGCGCGCAGGGTGGGAAGCCAATACGATTTCACTGCCCGGCTGAGAACGATTTCACCACGCTGAGCAGGTTCGAGTAGTCGTCTGTCCATAACCGGGCGTGGGGCTGACCGTTCAGCTTCTCCCATGCGAACTCGGGATGGGGAGCGGCATAGAGCGGAGCCAGATCGTCAGGATCGCGCGCCATCACCACCCAGGTCGATGCCAGCTTACCTGCGTTGAGTTCTGCCGGCGTGACCAACGTGTCGGCGCCTTCCAGGGCAGTCAGATGCGCATCGGCGGCCAGGTTGCCGAGCGTTGGCGCCATATTGAAGTAGAGACTCGAAACATTGAACGCAAGCAACCCGCCCGGCGCCAGTTTGCGAAGATAGAGCGCCAGGGCCTCACGCGTGACAAGATGCATCGGGATTGCGTCGCCGTTGAATGCATCCAAAACAATCAGGTTGTACTTGTTGTCGGGTGCATCCTTCAGTTTCAGCCGCGCGTCACCCATAACGATGTTTGTCTCGGGATCGCATTGCGAGAGCAGCGTAAAGTAGCGCGTGTCCTCGGCGATCTTTGCCACCAATGGATCGATCTCGTAGTAGGTGAGCGTCTGTCCGGGCTGCATGTAGCACGCCATTGCTCCCGCGCCCAGGCCAACGACCGCCAGGTCGCCGTGCGGCATCTCTTGCTGCTCTACGGTCATTACCGCGCCGATCGGCCCCGAACGCGTGTAATAAGCCAGTGGTTCGCGGCTCGTCTTCGAGTCGAGGCTCTGCGTCCCGTGCGCGATGGCGCCGTGATAGAACAACCTGAATCGACCATCCGGGCTGTTGCGCACGCGATACACGCCAAAAAAGCTCCGTTCCGTGTCCAGGGTGCGGCCAAAAGGAGCATAGAGTCCGCTCGCCAGCCACAGAGCAATCATGCCCAGCACAAATCGCAGTCGCCGGCTGCCAAAGCTCAGGCACCACAGCATCGAGTAGCCAAATACCAGCGTCGTCTCCACGTGGCCAGGCTTGATGCCTGTATGCGCGAGGCCCAGAATCACTGCCGCCATGCACAACCCAAGCGCAGTGGGCAGCAGCCAGTCCTTGCGACGATCCCACACGCCCGGTTTACCGGCGCCGGCCGCGATCAATGGCCGCATCGCGGCTGCAAAGATCAGCACCAGCGGCAGCTCCATCACCGATTTGAATATGACCGGCGCGAGCAGGGAATTGAACGCACCTCCCAACACTCCGCCGATCGAGAGGCACAGGTAAAACTCCGTCAGGTTGCCCACCGCGGGTCTGCTTTGCGCCAGCTCACCGTGAAAGATCACCGCCAGGCCGAACAGCACAGTGAGATAAAGCAGCAAGAGCACGGGCAGCGAAAACGATCCCTGCGAAATGGTGGGACAAATTCCGCACAAGATCAGAAAGGGCAGCCGCTTGACCAGCCACTGGTGTGAGATGGGCGGCTTTTTCGCAAACACCAGCACAAAGCTGATCAGGTACACAGCCAACGGCATTACCCAGAACAACGGAATGGCAGGCACATCGGTGGTCATTGCCAACGTGATGCCGAGCATGAGGCTGGAAGGGATGAAAGCCAGTGCAATCCACCGGAGGCGTGTTGACCAGGCAATATGTTCGACCCGGTTAGTTTTGATCGAGGCCTGCGCTGCTTCATCGATGACGGCGTTGGTGTGCGGAGTTCTCCATCGCCAGGCCATCACAGCGCAGATGGCAATCAGCGCGACCAAAAGCGTGTAGGCGGCGCTCCAAAGGCGGCTCACCGCGTTCAACCCCAGAGCGGGCTCGAGCGCCAGCGGAAAAGACAGCAGACCCAGCAGGCTGCCTGCGTTGCTCGCCGCATACAAAAAATACGGATCTCCGGCATCTTCGCGGCCGGAATCGGCATACCATCTCTGCATCATCGACGTGGTTGCCGACAGAGCAAAGAACGGCAATCCTATCACCACCAGGAGCAACAGCAGAACCCATCCCGCCGGGTTTGTTTCCGCCGGAGGGTTCCACCCCGCGGGCAGATGCGGCGGCAGCAATCCCGCAATTACCAGCGGCGACAGCAACACGGCCAGGTGCAGAACCACCTGCGCTCTGCGCCCCAGGAATCTCAGCACCGCATGTGCGTAGAGGTATCCGGCCAGCAGTACGGCCTGGAAAAAAACAAGGCAAGTATTCCAGACGGCAGGCGTTCCGCCCAGCAACGGCAGCAGCATCTTCCCGATCATCGGCTCCACGAGAAACAGAAGAGCCGCGCTCAGGAACATCGAAATGCTGAAAACAATCACCAGGCCGGCTGAATTACGCGGCCGCAGTGAATGTGATACACCGATCGCTGGCGAGTCGATACGACAACCTCCTTGGGATTCCCGTGGATTATATCGGCTCCGCTAAGAACGCACACTGCCGCTAATGGGGCATGTGCCAGGCACTGAGGCAGGATTCCATAGTTGCCTCTCGGCCTGCCGGATTGCCGACTTGCCGACCCGCTGCGGTCTTACTTTTTCAGCACTTCATCAATCGTCTTGATATCCACCAAACCGTCGCATCCATAAATCGCAGGCAGCGCCTTTTCCGCGGGATACGCACGCCTGATCGCGGCCACCTTGTCTGTCCCCGCGCGATATGCCGGCAGATACATTCGCCCCAGCAGCGGATGCCGTCCCCACGCGCCCGACAACTTGCTGGCGCGCTCCTCCGTCACCAGGAAATCCCGGCGCAGCGTCGCCGCAACCTCGGCCTGCTCGCGGCCCTCGCCCCACGTCATATACGAAGACTGATTCTTGGCGTCGTCCTGCAGCAGCGCCAGCAGCACGCCGATTTGAAGATCCTCATCGGGCAACTGCTCCACCTCGGTCACGCCGTGAGCAATCAGGATGGCGTTGTTCGCAATTCCTTCAAACAGTGTGGCCGCGCGCGTGTTCATGGTGAGCACCGACGCTTCAAACGGCGCCAACCCGCGTACATACAAATTCTGCAGATAGGCAAACGTGGTCACGTGTCCCGGCACGACCTCGTGACTTACCAGTTGTTCAAATTCGGGATACGAGATCGAGAGCGATGCGTTGATCTCGTACGACGCTTCGTACTGCGGGCTCAGATCGGCGTTGCGCGCACGGCCAATGTAGTTCATCGAGCCTGAAAACCACGCGTCTTTGATGGGCAGGAACCCGATGTTTGCTCTCGGAACCGGTTTGAATTCTGGCGGTAGATACGGCAGCAGATTTTTCTCGCTCAACTGGTCGAAGTACGCGATCACCGCAGCCCCGAGTGCCTTGACCGACGCCATGGGAACCGTGCGATCGCGGCGCCACGCGTCAACTGCATCGAGAAGACTCCCGTTGTACCCCGCGCATCCAAGCAGATCCTCAGCCCGCTCCCGCTTGGCCGCGGGTTGCGAGGGCTCCGGCGGCTTCGCAGTAGAGGCTTCGACGGCCCGCGTGTAGGGAACTGGCTCGCCCTTGCCCGCGACCTCCATCGCCAGGTCGAACATCGTCTCCAGGCAAATCGCCAGCCCATTGAGATACGCACCGCGCAGACCGCCTGTCGCGGCCGCTTCTTTGCGTACCCCGGCAATCGCGCCGCGCGGATCGATCTCCTTCACGTAGGTATCGATCGCCGCGCCGTCCAGGTCCTTTGCGCCCACGCCGCCTGCCTGGCGCAATTTGGCCGCCGCCTCATGCGTATAAGCGAGAGGCAATGGCTCGTCGCTGAACCACGAATCGGCAATAAACCTGCCCGTCCCAGAGGCGCACAGAACATCGCCGCCCCACAACGTATCGATACCGAGTACCGCATCCGCTACGTACTTTCCGGCCGCATCCATCAGCTCACCTTCTCTTTCTTCAATGTCATAAACCAGACATAGAGGCATACCCCGATAAACAAAAGCGCTGAAACAACCTGAGACACCGCATCGTTCCCATAGAACGGTGTCTGAATCCAATCTTCGCGATAACTCGGCAACAATCGCAGCGCCGCTCCCAATACGCCTCCCAGTGCGCCGCCGGCCATCAGACCCGACGCCAGAATTACGCCGCGCTCGCGGATCCGTTTGCCCGGATCGCCAATAGTCTTCTCGGCCTTCCGGTTCACCAGGTACGACAAGAAACCGCCAGCCAGAATCGGCGTGGTCAACCCCAGCGGCAGATACATGCCGAGTGCGAAGACCAGCGACGACTTGCCCAGCATTTCCATGATCACCGTTACTGCCACGCCGATTCCGAACAACACATACGCCACGGGTTGACGGCTCATGAATCCCACCACCAGAGCCTTCATAATCGAGGCCTGTGGAGCTGCCAGCACCTGGCGCAGGTCGCCCGGCGCAGCCTCGCCGAACTGGAAGGTCTTGGCCAGCAGCACAATGGTCAACCCCGCCGTCACCGCTGCTGTAATCACTCCCAGAAACTTCACCTTTTCCTGGGCTGAAGGGGTCGATCCAATCCAGTAACCGGCCTTCAAATCGGTAATGAACTGCCCAGAGCTGCACAATGCTGTGCAAACCATCCCCGCAATCGCCATCACGAAGAACATTCCCGTGGTTCCGCTCAAGCCAAAGCTCAGCAGGACGACCGACGAAATGATGATGGTCAGCATGGTCATGCCCGATGCCGGATTGTTGGCGGTCGTCGCAATGGCGTTCGCGGCTACCGAGGTAAAGAAGAATGCAAATACGATCATCAACGCCAGCCCGGCCGCCAGTACTGTCCATGACACGCCTAGCCGCGAGAAGAAAACCGCGGCCGCAATCGCTCCCAGCACAATTCCCAGCAGGATGCCGATCATGGGCACATCGCGGTCGGTCCGCTCCTCAGTCTCGCCGCCGCCCTTACTGAAGGTGCGCAGAGCAATTCCGAAAGCGCCGGCAATCACGCGCAGGGATTTGAGCACGCCCACGATTCCCGCCGAGGCAATCGCGCCCACGCCGATAAAGCGCACGTAGTTGCGATAGATCTGCATCGCCGTCATTTGTGCTATCGGAATTGTTCCCGGATATACGGCCGCAGCCATGTGGCTGCCCGTAAACCAGAACAGCGGCGTCAATACAAAGTTTGAAAAGATGCCGCCGGCGCAAAACACGATCGCGCTGCGTATGCCCATCACATAACCCAGGCCCAGCACAAAACTGACCGCGTCGAAGTTGAAGACCATCCGCGCGCGATCGGCCAGGGTCTTCACCAGCGGCACGAACTGGAAATCGAGATACTCCTTCCACACGTGGAATGTAGTTACGAGAAAGTCATAAATGCCGGCAACGGCCGTCGCCTGCAACAGCAGCCTGGCCTGCGATCCGCCTTTCTCGCCGGTCACCAGAACCTCGGTGATCGCCGTCGCTTCAGGGAAAGGGAATTGCCCGTGCGTTTCGCGCACAAAATATCGCCGCAGCGGAATCAGAAACAGCACGCCGAAGCATCCGCCGGCCAGGCAGATGAAGATCGTCTGCACCGGGTGCGGATCGAGATGCAGCGTGTAGAGCGCGGGAACCGTGAATACCGCGCCCGACACCACGGCCGCCGATGCCGCCCCAATTCCCGTGATGATCACGTTTTCGAGCAGCGTAGATCGCCGCTTGAACATGCGCGCCAGTCCGATGGTGAGAATCGAGATGGGAATCGCAGCTTCCATGCCCTGGCCTACCTTCAGGGCGGAGTACGCCGACGCCACCGAAAACACAATGCAGAACAGTACACCCCAAAACAGCGCACGCAACGTAAGCTCGGCTCGTTGCGCCTCTGCGCCGACGATCGGCTGGTAAACTTCGCCCTTTTTCAGTGGCTTGTACGCGTTCTCGGGCAGCGACTGCGGCGCCGCTTCAACTGTTTGGGTCTCGCTCATCGGTCTTCCTTTTCTGCATCGGGCCGCATTCTGCATCAGGTTGAGTTTTGCCGTTCGAATCCCAACTCGGGATTGCGACGGAATCCCACGGCTCAATCCGCGCTCACGGCTCAGACGAGTTCACGGCTCAGAATTGACGCGAAACAGTGTAACTCCCTGCTCGCACCTCGCGGGCTGCTGCTGAACACAGCCTTCGTACAAGAATTTGTCTTTGTCCCTGGCGAGTGAGTTTTACTCAAAATCCGGTAACAGAGAGGCAGTTCGCGCCAGCGCCCGGCAGTCCCGGTCAGCCGGTCTTGGAAATCTGTCTAACTGTTTTTATTTGAAGCATTTGCGTGGCGGCGTTTGCCTCTCGCGCACCCCCTACCACTTTCGTTGCAAATCGGTTACCCCAACTCCAATAAACGGGACAGGAGACTTCGAAGGTGACTATAATCACAAATGTGCGCGACATAATGCCGTCTCATTGAGAAGGTCAAACACAGGCGTCTCGCCTCAATCCACTCGAAGGGAATCCCGCCAAATGGCGACAGGAGACCTCGCCCTGGGTCAAGAGCAGGGCGAAATCCGCGCGATTCAGCGCGTTGTAAATAACTTCAGCATCAACGTAGCAACGGTGAACGGATCCGGCTCGCAATCCGCCAACAGCGTTTTGCTGAAAAGCATTTTTGGAATGGGGGTTCCGGTCAGCGGCAAGAACCTCTTCCCCTCAAATATCGCCGGCCTGCCTACCTGGTACACCATTCGCGCCAGCAAAGACGGCTATGTAGCCCGCAAGCGTGACTCCGAAGTCCTGGTGGCTCTCAACCCCGAGACCGCTCGCGAAGACGTTCTGGCCCTGCCGCCCGGCGGCGTAGCCATCTACGAAGAGAACTTCAATCTCAAGCAGCATCGTGACGATGTTGTCTGCTACCCGGTGCCGTTCGACAAGCTCACCGCCGCCGTCTGCCCCGAGGCCAAGCTCCGCAAGCTGGTCAAGAACATGGTCTTCGTGGGTGTCGTTGCGCAACTGCTCAATCTCGACCTCACTATCGTTGAGAAGAGCGTCAACAAGCAGTTCGCCAAGAAGCAGAAGGTATTTGATCTTAACTTTGGCGCCGTCAAGGCCGGTTACGACTACGCCAAGACTACCTTCACCAAGCAGGACCCGTTCTACATCGAGCGGATGAATCAGACCGCCGGCAAGATCATCGTCGACGGCAACGCCGCTTGCGGCATGGGTGCGGTCTTCGCCGGCGTCACAGTAGTGGCGTGGTACCCGATCACGCCGTCGACCTCGTTGATCGAGGCCACCACCGACCTGCTCAAAAAGTTTCGCGTTACGCCCGAGGGCAAGGCCACCTTTGCCGTCGTGCAGGCTGAAGACGAACTGGCCGCCATCGGCATGGTGCTGGGCGCAGGGTGGGCCGGTGCGCGCTCCATGACCTCGACCTCCGGTCCCGGCATCTCGCTGATGGGCGAGTTCGCCGGCCTCGGTTATTACGCCGAAATTCCCGGCGTGATCTTCGACGTGCAGCGCAGCGGCCCTGCCACCGGCATGCCAACGCGCACCCAGCAGGCCGATCTGCTATCGACCGCATTTCTCTCTCACGGCGACACTAAACACGTGGTCCTGTTGCCTGGCTCGGTCAAGGAGTGCTTCGAATTCGGCTACGCGGCTTTCGATTTGACTGAACGCCTGCAGACTCCGGTGTTCGTCTTGAGCGATCTCGACCTGGGCATGAACAACTGGATGTCTGATCCGTTTGTTTATCCCGACAAGCCTCAAGATCGCGGCAAGGTGCTCACGGCCGAAGATCTCGAACGCCTGGGCGGTTTCGCGCGCTATCGCGACGTGGATGGCGACGGCATCGGCTGGCGCACGCTGCCCGGCACCAACCACCCCAAGGCCGCCTATTTCACGCGCGGTTCAGGCCACAACGATGCCGCCGGCTACACTGAGAAGCCCGACGAGTACCAGGCGGTAATGGAGCGGCTGGCGCGCAAATTTGAAGGCGCCCGCAAGTTGGTTCCCGCGCCTGTCGCCATCAAGGACGGAACTTCGAAGGTTGGCTTCCTGGCCTTCGGCTCAACCGACTTTGCCCTGCGCGAGAGTCTCGACCAGATCCGGGACGAGTACAAGAAGAAAGTGGATTACATGCGCATCCGGGCGTATCCTTTCGCGCACGAGATTCACGATTTCGTGGCCTCGCACGAACGGGTATACGTGGTCGAGCAGAACCGTGACGCGCAGCTCCTGAGCCTGCTCAAGCTCGATCTGCCCAGCGACCAGGCGGTCAAGCTGCGCAGCATTTTGCACTACAACGGGTTGCCAATCGACGCCCGCAGTATCACCGAAGAGTTTGCGACCAAGGAGGGCCTCTAGGCCTGCTCGCATTGCTGAAGTTTTGAAAGGGCACGGCTTCAGCCGTGCCGAAAGATTTCGAAAAAGAAATGTGGGGCTTTAGCCCCTGAGGAAAAAATGGCAACCGCACCAACTCCCAAAGTGAATCACATCGGCCTTCCCGTGGTTGACTACCGCGGCGGCAAGTCGACGCTCTGCGCCGGCTGCGGCCACAACGCCATCTCCGAGCGCATCATTGATGCCATGTTTGAGATGGGCGTCCAGCCCGAGCGGGTGATGAAGATGAGCGGCATCGGCTGCTCTTCGAAAAGCCCGGCCTACTTCATGAGCCGCGCGCACTCGTTCAACTCAGTGCACGGCCGCATGCCCTCGGTCACCACCGGCGCCATGCTCGCCAACCACAACATGCTGGCTCTCGGCGTCTCCGGTGACGGTGACACCGCCTCGATCGGCATGGGCCAGTTCGTGCATCTCATGCGCCGCAATCTGCCGATGATTTACATCATCGAAGACAACGGTGTCTATGGTCTCACCAAGGGCCAGTTTTCGGCCACTGCCGATATCGGCTCCAAGCTCAAGACCGGGGTCATTAACGATCTGCCTGCCATCGACACCTGCGCCCTCGCCATCCAGCTTGGCGCAACCTTTGTTGGCCGCTCGTTCTCGGGCGACAAGAAGCAATTGCTGGCCATGCTCAAGGCTGCTATCGCCCACAAGGGAACCGTGATGCTCGATGTCATCAGCCCCTGCGTCACCTTCAACGACCACGAGGGATCGACCAAGAGTTACAAGTTTTTGCAGGAGAACGACGAGCCCATCAACGAGATCGGTTTCGTGGCCAGCTTCGACGACATCGAGGTCGATTACGACTCGGGCGCGGTCTACGACGTGCAGATGCACGACGGATCGAACCTGCGCCTGCGCAAGCTGCTCGAGGACTACGACCCGACCGACAAGGCCAACGCCGTCCGCACGCTAATGGAAGCGCACGAGAAGGAAGAAGTCCTCACCGGCATCTTCTATATCGACACCAAGAAGCCGACATTCGACGATTTGCTGGGAATTGTGGACGAGCCGCTGGCCACGCTGCCCGAGTCGGTGACGCGCCCGCCAAAATCGGCCCTCGACAGCCTGATGGTAAATCTGCAGTGAAGCTTTACAGAACCCACTGAAAGGCCCTGCAGCTGCGGGGCCTTTCTTTCTAGGGCGCCATTCGAGGCCCTGGTGTCCTGTCCCGCATAACAGTTGTCGATCGCTTTTTGAAAGGGCACGACTTTAGTCGTGCCGCGAAGGCTCAAAAATGAACGCGGCTTTAGCCGCTGAGGGACACCTTTCCGAGGATAAAGCTGTAAAGAAAAAGAAGGGACACCACACTGGTTCCGGTGGTTGAACTCAGTGCGTCAGGGTTTTCCGGCAACTATATCCTTCGCCGAACAATCGCTACCGCGCAGCGCAGGCTCCTCACGTTGGCATAGCTTACTGCGCCATTCGGCGGCTTTCTCAGGCTTTCCCCACCTCTCGTAAAGTCGCAGGATCCAATCTCCGGTCTCTGTCAATGCGGAGCGGTCTTCGAATGGAATCATGGCTTCGCGATCGATCATACCTTGAAATCCGGAAACCAACAGTGTCTCCGATTCCGCGTACTTACTCTGTCCTGCCAGACTTGCGCCTAACAGGCTCTGGGCCTGCCATCGCTCCCAGGAGTCGGGGGCATTCTTCTCATTGTTGCCGACGGCTTCGTGAAGCAGCGATTCGGCGGCAACATAGTTCTCTTCCTGCAGCCGAACCTCTGCCAGTTCCACCATCGTGTCCGTAGTGTCCGGATGGGCCGGTCCCAATACCCGGCGTCGCGTCTCCAGAACGGAAGCGAAAAGAGCATCGGCCTTTTCGTATTCGCGTTCACCGCGATACAGCAATGCCAGGTCGTCGAGGCTGCTGAGCGTCTGAGGATGTTCCTCGCCCAACACACGTCGATCAACCTCGGCTGCCTGTTTCAATAGAGGCTCTGCCTGCGAATATTGTTCCTTGCAACGATAAAGCTTGCCCAGGGACTGCATGCTCACCAGTGTGTCGGTGTTCTCCTCACCCAACGTGTTGCGCCGCAATTCGAGTGCCTTGATCAACAGAGGCTCTGCCTGCGAGTATTTGCCCTGCATTTCGTAAATCTCGGCCAGGTTATTCATGCTCAGCAAGGTAGAACGATTCTCCGGCCCAAGCAAGCGGGTGCGGATTGCAAAGACTTTGGCAAATAGCAGCTCAGCCTGCTCGAACTTCTCTTCGCGCACGTACAAGGACGCCAGGTTGTTAGTCAGGCGCAGCGTTTCCGGATGGTCTTCGCCGAGCCGCCGCCGGTCGACTTCAAGCGTACTGAGAAAAAGCGATTCGGCTTGCCCGTACTTGCCTTCCTCGCTGTACACTGTGGCGAGATTGAACGCGGTCGAAAGCGTATCGGCATGATCTGCGCCGAGCATGCGGCGTTGCAGGTCGAACGTCTTCGCGTAAAACGTTTCGGCCTGCGGAAACTTCCCCTCAGCTTGATACAGATATGCCAGGCTATTCAGAGTGAATACTGTGTAGCGGTGCTCTTCACCGAGAGTACGGCGTTCGATATCGAGTGTTTCCAGGTAGAGAGGCTCGGCCTGCGCATACTTGTTTTCGTTAACGTATAGCGAAGCCAGGCTGTTCATGCTGAGCAGTATCTCGGGATGGTTTTCGCCGAGTTTCCGGCGTTGCCCTTCGAGAGCATCTTTCACGAGCGGCTCCGCTTGAGCGAATTTGCCCTGCTCCTGGTATAACCTGCCCAGTGCGTACATGCTAATCAAGGTCGCCGGATCGTCGTCACCGAGCACCCGGCGGCGCGCCCTCAGAACACTGGCAAACAGTGGCTCAGCCCGCTCTGGCTTCTCCTCGTGCACATACACATCGGCCAGGTCGTACATGCTGGTCAGCGTGTCAGGATTTTGCTCGCCCAGGATGCGGCGCTGGGCCTCAAGGGTCTTGCTGAGGAGTGTTTCGGCCTTTGAAAATTTGCCCTGGTCGAGATAGATACTGGCAAGGTTCTGGTCGACGATCAACGTATCCGGGTGCTCATTGCCCAGTACCCGCTGCCTCAGTTGCAGCGCCTTTTCTAACTGTATTTGCGCTTCGGGATAGATGCCGAGACCGGCGTACGTCACGCCCATCGTCCGCCGGATGGAAGCTTCAACCAGCGGTTGCTTGGCAAACTTGCCTTCAATCCCGGCGGCAGCGCGGTCCAGTGCAGTGCGCACCTTAAGGTCGGGATCGGGACTGGCATTCGGACGCGCCTGCTTATCGGCGCTCGCCTGCGCCAAAAGATCATTCTGAAGGAAGTTGCTGACTGCGTTTGCGGATGCGGCTTCCTGATCCGCACGCTCATTCTCCGCCAGGGCACGATTCCGATCTCGCGTGGCGGCCTGGTCGGCTGCCGTCGCACGGTCGCGTTCAATGCGGATTCGCGCCTCCGCCTCGACTGCCTTGTCTCGCTCTTCCAGGGCCGCTCGACCTGCCCGATCGGCCCGTATTGCCAAAGACGTGCTGGCAATGATTCCTCCCGCTAAAACCACAAGCACCGCTGCCGCCCCGGCCGCCAACGCCGCATGACGTCTCAAATACTTTCGCAGCTTGTAGCCGGCGCTGTCTGGACGCGCCTCGACCGGCTCATGGTTTAGATAGCGGCGAAGGTCGGCGGCGATCTCAGACGGTGTGCCATAGCGGCGTTTGCGATCTTTCTCGAGCGCCTTCATGGTGATCCAGTCAAGATCGCCGCGCAGCAGGCTCACCAATTGCCTTGACTCTGTTCCGCGCGCTGCGGCAGAAGCAGCCGATTTGTTCCGATCCGCGTTGATTCGGGTGCTGGGAGACGGCGGCTCCTCCTCGCGCAACTTGCGCAGCAACTCATCCAACGGCTGCTGCTGCCAGTGCCTGGTATCGATCGGCTGGGAGCCCGTCAGCAGAACGTAAAGCACCACCCCCAGCGAATAAACATCGGTGCGCGTGTCAATGTCCTCGACAGATGGATCGGCCTGCTCGGGGCTTATGTACCCGGGAGTTCCCATAAAATGCCCGAGTTGCGTAAAGTGACCCTCTCCGGCCACCATTGGCGTGGTTGCCTTGGCGAGACCGAAGTCGATGATGCGTGGCGCGGGCTTTCCGTCCACCTCAACTACGAGAATGTTTGCCGGCTTCAGATCGCGGTGGATAATGGCCTTCTGATGTGCGTGCTGCACACCTTCGCAAGCCTGAATAAAGATATTGAGTCGCTGGCTGATCCTGAGCTTCTTTTCATCGCAATAATCGGTAATAGGCAGTCCGGGCACGTACTCCATCACGAAGTAAGGCTGCCCCTGCGGCGTAGTCCCGGCATCGAACACTTTGGCGATGGCGGGATGATCCATGATCGCCAGCGCCTGGCGCTCGGACCGGAAGCGCTCGACAACGGCTGAGTCGTACATGCCGGCTTTGATGAGCTTCAGTGCGACCTGGCGCCGTACCGGAGAGGTCTGATCTGCCAGCCAGACCTGACCCATTCCACCTTCACCCAGCTTGCGCAGAATTTGAAAACGGTCGGCGAAGACGTGTCCTGCTTCCAAGTGACCGGAAGTGCCTGGTCCGTCCCATTCAAGCTCGCCCGCCTGATTCGCAGATTCGAGGAAGCTGAGCCTGACCTCTTCGCTGGCGGCGAGAAGAGATTCGACCTCGGCACGGAGCGAATCATTTGACGAGCAGGCCTCATCAAGGAACCTGGTTCGCTGTTCTGGAGCGATCTGCATCGCCTCGTGCAAAAGCTCCTTGACTTGCTCCCACGACACCTTGGCGATGGTCATGGCGATGCCGCCCGGCTCATTTGACGATGCAACCAGACCCTTGCCGTGGCCCAGTCACGGTCGACTGTCGCGCGTGAGAGTCCCATCACCCGCGATATTTCCGGGGCGGACAAGCCCCCGAAGAACTTCATCTCCACGATCCTTCCTTGCCTCTGATCCAAACGGGATAGTTCCTTCAATGCATCGTCCAGCGCAATAAGCTCGGCATCTGCGAAGACCGCCAACGCGTCCAGGTACTCTACCGCGATCCTGCAACCGCCGTCCCGCTTCGACGCTCTACGTTCACGGGCGTAGTCCACCAGGACCTGCCGCATGAGCCGCGATGCAACGGCAACAAAGTGCTCGCGGTTGTTCAGTTCCAAAGGCTGGCCGCCCATCAAGCGCAGATAAGCCTCGTGAACCAGCGCCGTACTCTGCAGTGTGTGGTCAGACCGTTCCGATTGAAGGTGATAGTGAGCCAAACGCCGAAGCTCCTTGTAAACCAAGGGCAGAAGATCGGCAAGGGCTTTTTCATCGCCCTGCTTCCAGTGCTGCAAAAGTTCGGTTACCTGGCCGGAGAGATCATCGGGCATATGTCAACTTGCCCCTGTACAGGCTCAGATTATGCGCTTGCCCGGCAGTCGTCAACGCCATTTATCTCCAATCATTGCTATTTGATAGTGACGGTCAGGCGGCCGGCGTTTCATCCTTGATGTCCTTTCCGTCAACGGATCCCGGACAGGCGCTCAAGAGAATTATTGCTGGCTCGATGAGGCGATTTACCGGCGGTTTCCGCATTTCTGTCTGATTGCGACGTTCATGCGACGGTCTTGCTCGCCATCTTTGACGCCTCAATAGCGACCCAATCTGCGAACAGGAATTCAGGAGACCGAGATGCGCCCCGACTTCATGAAGGAAATCCGAATTTTGATGATCTCTTTGCCCTTAATCGCGTTGACGGCATGCGGCGGAACCACACCACCGAGCACAACCACATACACCATTGGCGGCACTGTTTCGGGCCTGGCCAGCAGCGCTTCGGTTGTTCTGCTGGACAACGGCGGAGACTCCCTGACGGTGTCTGCCAGCGGCGCGTTTACTTTCAAAACAGCGCTCGCGAGCGGTGCCACTTACGCAGTAACCGTGGGCACTCAGCCCTCCGGCGAAACCTGCACAGTGAGCAGCGGCTCCGGCACCGTTGGAACAGCAAACATTACCAGCGTTGAGGTTTCCTGCGCAGCGAACACATACACCATCGGCGGCACCGTCTCGGGCTTGGGCAGCAGCGCCTCGGTTGTTCTGCTGGACAACGGCGGAGATCCTCTAACGGTATCCGCCAACGGCGCATTTACTTTCAAAACAGCCCTCACAAGCGGCGCCGCTTACGCAGTAACCGTAGGCACTCAGCCCTCCGGCGAGACCTGCACTGTGAGCAGCGGTTCGGGGACCGTGGAAGCGGCCAACATCACGAGTGTCGCCGTTACATGCGCCACCCCTACGTACGACATCATCGTTCAGATCACGAATCTCGTAGGCACCATCGGCGTTGCCCTCAATGACGGCACTCCGTCAACAGTCACCAACCCCACTACAACGCCGGCGCCCGCGACGATCACCTTCCTCAATGTTGCCTCCGGCACAATGTACGACGTAACAGTGACGACGCAGCCGGCGGGGTACACCTGCACGTCCAGCGACGGCTCGGGGACCGTGGGTTCGGCCAACGTGACGGTGAACATCGCCTGCACTGCCAATCCCACCTACGACATCATCGTTCAGATCACGAATCTCGTAGGCACCATCGGCGTTGCGCTCAACGGCGGCACTCCGTCAACTGTCACCAACCCCACTACAGTGCCGGCGCCCGAGTCGATCACCTTCCTCAACATAGCCTCCGGCACAATGTACAACGTAACAGTGACGACGCAGCCGGCGGGCTACACCTGCACGACCAGCGACGGCTCGGGGACCGTGGGTTCGGCCAACGTGACGGTGAATATTGCCTGCACAACCAGTGGCGGCGGCTCGGGTGGGTTCTGGATTCCGTATTCCGCTACACCCACGAGTGTTTCAGGCAAGAGCGGTTTATTTGTGATCGCGTCAAACTCGATCGCCTCTTCGCCTGCGCCATCACCAACGTTCGTCACCACCAGCGTACCCACTTTGCTCGGTGCGGCAAATCAAGGTTTTGTGAGTGGCTCCACGCCCCCCGGCAGCGTAACCCCCGCTCTAATCATTTACGCCGCTATGGGCAGCGACGGAAATACCCATGTCTACGGCCTGGACCTGACGGACACGTCTGCTCCTCCTGTACCGGCGCAGATTACCAGCTTGTCCGTGCCCCCATCGGAGCACATTTGCTACGAGGGTCAGGTTCAGAGCGATCTGGCCACGCCAAGTTCCCTGTCTGTCGTGATGTACATTACTGCGGGTACGCCGGGGGCCAAGCCGGGAACAGTCGGATACTGCGGGTCGAGCCCGGGCACCTTCGAACTCGCGCATTACACTGATGGACCCTCCGACACTCCGATAACCCTGAATATTCCGGGCGGCACGACACTCCTCTCTGCGCTCCAAAATGATGGAGGCTTCACGGCACTCTATCAATCGAGCGGCCAACTGGGCGGCATTGTGTTGTGGGATGCCTCTAGCGGAGATTTGAACTTCTACTCTGACGCCACCTTTACCAGCTCCACCACGTTGCTCAGCGATGTAGGCATCGGCGCGCCGTGTGTGAATGTCAACGCGATTACCAATGGAAACGCCAATGGCGGCAGCCGTCTGCTCCTTAACGTAATCGCCACCTCAGGGACAACGGCGTATCAGATCACGGCATCCGGAGGAACCCCGCAACAGTTCTTCGCGGGCGCCGCGGGCAGCTGCGTAACCGACGAAAACAATCTCTATTTCATCGGGACGCCTTCCGGCGGCACGACTTCCGCAATCTACCAGGAACCATTAGCTGCTACTCCTCCAGCGCAGATGCTTCTGACTCTTCCTGCTCAGTCGACAACTGAGAGCTCGAGCCTTATCGGCTCAAACGATTCGATATTGCTTTATCAAAACGACACAGTCTCCGCCAGCGGCTCAACTTCGTCGGTATTCAGCGTGCCAGAGGGCAAGCTCTCTACCAGCGCCACCGCGGTCGGCGGTCCGTATTCCGGCGCGCTCGTCACGGCTTTCCTGGCCTCGCCCACAAGCAGCGCCGGAGACGACTACCTGTTCCTCACAGCAGCGGGCGCCACAAGTTCGGGACTGAGTTACTCGAGCCAGGTGCTGACGACCAGCGGCGCACTCGCGGCAAAATCATCAAATTCGGTTTTGGCGTCGTTCGGACCATTATCGGCCCAGTTGGACGGAAGTATTTTGGAGATAAATGGCATCACCGACACCAACGGCGGCTATGGCGGGGGTACCGTCAACGCAGTCAGTTTGACATCGCTCAAGCCGACACCGTTCACAACAACGGGTGGAAGCGACTATACCGTGCCGGCCGGCTACGTGATGAGCCTGGACGGGTTCTACGGTACCGGAATTGGCGCCGGATTCCTGTTCTCGGTGGCCGATCCCACAGCTCCGTACATCGGCACTGCGGTCGACGTGACGCAAAGTGTCATTCTGCCCATCAGCCTGACGAATTCGAGCGTCTCCGCACTGTTCTAGGGCCGCATCCTTGGGCATATCACCTCGTTTCTTTGGCGGCGACGTCAATTCATCGACCAAACCTGCCGCTACCAGTGGGGAAGATGCCTATGTCTTACGAAATTCGCTGCGCGGATTTACTGAATTGCTGTCTTGGACAAGGGTGCGGATCGTTGGTGACGGAGGAACAGCACCCGGGTGCGGATGGATTCGTCGAGTTCTTGCCCACCCCACTTAATTCTCGCCTGCAATATGCCGATACAATTCGGTAGGGGACTCAATCGGTGGCTGCCAGCAAGTCAAATCCGGCGCCAAGGCCGGCGGTGCCGGCTTCGGCCTGTCATATCGATTGGAACCCGCAAGACGAGTTTAAGGATCTGCTCAAGCTTGCTGCCGCCATCTGCGAGGTACCGGATGGCGCGATCAATCTACTCCAGCAAGAGGGTGGGCTATTTAAGGTTTACGTGGGCCAAAGTGTGATGGAAGTGCCTTTGGACTCCTGGTTTTGCTCGCATACGATTCGACAACACGACCTGTTCATGGTGCCCGACTTGCGGGCGGATCCGTGCTTTTGTAATAGTCAATTTGTCACTGGTAAGCCGTACTTGCGTTTTTATGCCGGTTACCCGTTGATTGCGAACAATGGCTGTGCCGTGGGTAGCCTGTGCATCTACGACTTTGCGCCCCACCGGTTGACGGCGATGCAGCAACAGGTTTTGAGTGTGCTTGCGCGCCAGATCACCGCCCATGTCGAACTTAAGGCGCAGACGCTTGAATTGCGCATGGCGGTCGAGGAGATGAATCGCATGGCGCACGAGCTGGAGATCAGCGACTCCAGATTCCGCGCCTTCATGGATGCGAGTCCGGTGGCGGCCTTCATCAAGGACGAGGAGGGTCGGATGGTGTACTGCAATCGGGCCCTGGCTGATCGTTTTGGCGCGAATCCTGAAGACTGGATTGGCAAGACCGACTTCGAAGTATGGCCGCGGGAAATCGCTGAGCAGTTCCGCAACAGCGACGTGCAGGTGCTTGAACAGAACCGGACATTCCACTATGAAGACCGTACTCTGGGGCCAGGCGGCCGCACAGTCACCTGGGATGTTCACAAGTATCCGCTCGTGGATACGAATGGAAGCCGCTCGGTGGCCTGCGCGGCTCTCGACGTGACCAATGAGCGAATGGCTGAACAGGAAGTGCGGCAAGTCCAGCGGGAATTGCAGGTCGCCAATGAAAAACTGCGCACCCTCTCGCTTACCGACGCGCTGACCGGCCTCATGAACCGTCGAGCTTTGGAAGATTGCCTGGAAAGGGAGCTCGCGCGTTGCGTTCGCTCCCGGGCGGAACTCTGCCTCTTGATGCTCGATGTGGACCACTTCAAGAGCTTTAACGACTCCTTCGGACACCTGCAAGGAGACGAAGTATTGCGCAGAATCGCAGACCTCCTGCGGAATTGGACACGAAGAGGTGATCTGGTTGCACGCTATGGCGGCGAGGAATTCCTCGCCATACTTCCCGACACCTGCTCAATCGAGGCGGTCCGCATCGCGAAGCGACTTTGCGAAGCGGTCGCAGCCGCTAACTGGGAGCATCGTGTCATAACCACCAGCATTGGAGTTGCCACCCTGGATGAACGCATACTGTCAGCCAGCAGTTTCCTCGATGAAGTGGATCAAGCTCTCTATGCCGCCAAGCACCGGGGCAGAAACCAGGTGTGCGCCGCACGGAGCAATCCGGGAAACATTACATTGTTTGTTACACCGGAAAAGACAGACGGCGGCCTTCACTAAATCGAATCCGGGGCTTGCTGCGTTCCCGTTAACGCCCACAGTAGTCCTCGGGCAGCAATGTCTGGGACAGCTTCAATGGCTCCGGCGCACACAGGGCAATCGCATTTGGAATTGGAATCTTGCGGTCCAGTGGTTTTGAAAGGGCACGGCTTCAGCCGTGCCAAAAGAATCCCCTAAGGAATATCTGAATAAGTCGATGTTTTGAAAGGGCACGGCTTCAGCCGTGCCAAAAGAATCCCCTAAGGAATATCTGAATAAGTCGATGTTTTGAAAGGGCACGGCTTCAGCCGTGCCAAAAGAACCCCCCGAATCGACCGGGCTTTAGCCCCTGGGGGACGCATTATGCTGCACTCTGAAACCACCCCTCCGTGGCTGAAGCCAGAATCTTCCTCTTGCGCCTGTTTCGGCACGGCTAAAGCCGTGCCCTTTCAAAACATAGTCTTCCCGCATCTTGAAATGCGATTGCCCTGCCGGCGCACAAGCACGTAACTAAATTAGGGCGCTTAAACCTATATAATTTTTCACCTTGAGTTGCCAAAATTTTCAGTGGACAGGTACATTCACTCCTCAGTTGTTGCCAACAGAACGAGCCACGTTTCCAGCCTGAAGAGGGCTGGCGCTATGAGTCCCGGGCACCCAGGTCACCCAACCGGAAGTTGCATCTTTGACGACAACTCGCGCAAGAGTTAATCAAGTAGTTATTTCCGGATCGGCACTCAACCAACCGGGACAGCAATTTATTCATCGCATTACCCGGCTAAGGTGGCCAAATTTGTGGACCGGTTGTAAGTTGATGGTGTGCAAGGCTGTCGGGCTCGTATCATTTGGATGGAACTTATAGGAGCCCGGCCGACACGGTGGAGCTTCCCCAGTATCCGCGGTGCGCGCAGGCTGGAAGGTCGGTTTTGCTCATGGCAAAGAACGAGGCAGTCAGGATCAGTCCCCTGCGCGAAGGCGAGCTAGGCGAGGCGGTTCGCATTGTGCGGGTGGCCTTTGCAACCTTTCTCGGTTTACCCGATCCCGTGCAGTTTATGGGCGATCGGGATCTGATGACGCCGCGATGGCGGGCACGAAACACGAGAGTCCTCGCCGCACACATCGATGGGCGGCTCGTCGGGTCGAATGTTATCACGCGCTGGGGTTCGTTTGGATTCTTCGGGCCGCTGACGGTGCTGCCGGAGTTCTGGGATCATGGCGTGGCGCAGCGGCTATTGGAAGGCACCGTGAAGGTTCTCGACGGCTGGAAACTACGGCGCAGCGGTCTGTTCACTTTTGCGCACAGCGCCAAGCACGTGGGCCTCTACAACAAATTCGGCTTCTGGCCCGGATACTTGACGGCACTGATGCGGCACGCACCGGCGACAGGCGCACGCGCCTCGAAGGGCAGCGCACCCGTTCTGCTCTCGGATTTGAAAAAGAGCCAACGCCAAGAAGCGATCCGTGCTTGCACGCGGCTGACGAACCGGATCGACAAGGGCCTCGATCTGAGCGATGAGATTCGTGCTGTGCTGCGCCAAGGCGTAGGCGAGGTGGTGATGATCGACTCGCGTTCGAGGCTGGAGGGATTTGCCGTGTGTATGACTGGCCCTGGATCGGAGGGCGGCACAAAGACCTGCTATGTGAAGTTCGGCATGGTGCGCGGGGGCAACGGGGCCGATGCCCGTTTCGATCGGCTTCTCGACGCAATCGACGAATTCGCCGTCTCCCGCGGGGTCGACGTGGAAGCAGGTGTGAACTTTGCGCGCAGAAACGCGTACGCTCGGATGCGCACCCACGGCTACAAAGCCACGACACAGGGCGTCGCCATGCACCGCCCGCACGGGGACGGATTCAACCGGGCCGACGTGTACTCGATGGATGACTGGCGGTGAGAAAAGCAGGCTAATTGATATCAGCGTAAGTATAGTCGGTTAGCCTGATGGCCACTGACCAATATACTCCGGAGTGGTCTCCACTCGTGTCCTCTCTGTTCACGATTCGGCGGCCTGATTGGTTGCGTCTAAGGAGAATTCGAATCGGGCGGAGTTGCAGCGTCTGACAGCCGATATCGATTGACAGCCTTCCCGGGCTGACTATGGTTGGCATGCAACTCGATCAGTTGCTTCAAAAGGGGCGGAATCTGGTCTTTCTCGCCTGTCTTACGAAGCGCGACGATGAGATGGTAGATTGCCTGCTGATCATTTGGATCACGGGCCAGCGCGGCACGGCTGTGTTTGATTGCCTCTGCCGTGTCGCCGTTTTCCAGAAATATTGTGGTAAGCAAGTCCTGCGCTGCGACGAGTTGGGGATCAAGCTCCGTTGCTCGCAAGGCCTCCTTTAATTCCTCATCGGAATCTTTGCTTCCGGGCTGCTTATCTTCCTCGAGCAGCGCTTCTGCCAATAGGTAGTGCGCATATGCCTCGTTGGGGTTCGCTCTGACGGCTGCACGGAATTTTTCCAGCGCTTCGGCGGAATTGTGCTGCTGCGATCGCACCAGGCCCTGTGCAACATCCAGGAATTGAACATTTGGATCGATGCGGCTTGCCGTTTCGAAATCGTCAGCGGCGCGCGTGAATTCACCCAATTGCGTCAGCAGAATTCCGCGAGCGAGGTAAAGCTTGGGTTCATTCTTAACTCGCGCAAGTCCGAAATCGATCATGTCGATGCCTACTTGCGGCGATGCATGATCGAAGGAGAGCATCGCAAAGCGCAAGTAGACGGGAATGTCCTTTGGATTTGCCGTCAATGCTTTGCGCAGCAGTTCGATGGCATGAACCGTATCACCCTTCGACTCGAAGATATCGGCAGCGAGGGTAAGAGCATCATCGTAGGGAGGCGTCGCATCGATCAGGGATTCAAGTGTTTTGAGCGCATCGTCGGCAAGATGTGCGTTCCATTGCGCCAGGGCCAGATTGTACCGCGCACCGGGATTCGCCGAGTCCAGTTCGAGCGCTTCGGAAAAAATACCAACTGCCTGATCGTTACGATTCAGACCGGCAAGGCAAATTCCGTAGTCATTCAGAACTCCTGGCTGGCGCGCAATCGTGGTTGTGGCCTTTTCGAATTGATCGACTGCATCCGCGCAATCGTTTTTCCTGTACTCGATCACACCGAGAAATGCATGTGCCGTCTCATCGTCAGGGCGCTGCGCCAGGACCTTGAGAAGAAGCGGGGCTGCGCCTGCATCTCCGAGCTGAAATTCGGTTTGAGCTGCACCTTCCAGCGCGGGCAAATAATTGGGCGAGAGCCTCAAAGCAGCTTGATAGGCAATCAGCGCCTTGGGAAGATCACCCATCCCCGCCGTCGCCATTCCGCGCAGTGTCCAGATTCTATAGTCGCCGGGATTTTTGCTCAACGCGTCTTCACAAAGATGAAGCGTGTAAGTGAAATCGCGATCCCGCAGTGTTTTGGCGATTTCATTGATTGCGTCTTGCGCTGATTGTTGCTGCTGCGCAGAACAGGGTCGAAACAATCCCAATGCAGTGAATAGAACAACCGCCAGAATTTGCTCTGAAAGCCTTCTCCGAGAACGCAGTGATTCGAACATGCGGAGTTTTTCTATCCTGCAAGCCATGCGAGACGATTCCAATTCCGAGCGTCTTCTCAAAAAACGAGCGACTCTGTGAACTGCGGCAGCACGTTATCGAAGAAAACGCCCTGCAGCCGATCAAGCGGCAACTTTGGAATTCGCAGTTCTATTGTATGCCGAGTCTCTGGTGCGACTCGGGACAGGTCGGCGTAGAATCCAACGAAACATGGTGGGTCAGTCCGGCCGGAACTGTAAGCCGGCGTGAGCGGAAGCGGCTGGCCGTCAAGGAGCGCAGTCGCTTCCATCGTGTCTTCAGCATCCGCTGCCTGCACAACGAGCAGAAGACGTTCCGGAACCAGCCAGGTTGACTCGTAATCCTCCTTCGTCCAGGAAATTGGCCAATCCTTTTTGCGCTTGTTGAGCTGATCGAAGATGCGTTGCGGCACCATAAAACTCCCTTTGAGGGATCCGTCAGCCGTAGGCGCCACAGATACCTCCTGTGCCTCCGCAAATCGCTCGCCGTTGAATCTCACTTGCACGCTAACATAGTTACCCGTCTGCGTAAACTTCTGCTTTGCGCCATTCACTCTTGTTGTCAAGATCCGGGATTCGTTCGGGAGTAAAACGCCGATCTCTCTCATAGTGCCCGGTTCCCCCGCCACGTGCTGGATAGAAAGGACTGCTCCATCTACCTGAGCAATGGGAGGAACACTTGAGTTGATGGCTGAAGCATTCAAGACGAGCGGCTTGTCCAATTTGCCTTCCGGCACAAGTTCCAAAACGGTGGCGCTGGTTCCATCGAGTTCGAGTCGCACTTTGTCGCCCAGGCGCCAACGGCCGGCGCTGGGTTTTCCCAGCAAAAGACCAGTCTGCGGGTAAAGCTCTTTCAGAAGGAACTTGCCGGACTTTGTCAGGCCAATTGAATCGTCGAGCGCGAATTCGGCCGGCAGCCGCTTGTAATTCGGATTGAAGAGGAAAATGTAGCCCCGGTCTCCCACGATGGCCGACGTCCCATCCACTCGGCCCAGTCCAGGCTGACCAAGAATTGTGCGAGTCTCGCGTAAGAATCTCTTGTTCGCGACAGTCCAATGAAGCCAGTTGCGAATCCAGGCTTTGTCGTCTGCAGAGAACTTTTTATCCTCTTCAAGATCGCGTGCAGGAATCATATCGACAACGTTGTTCCAACCAGCCGTTGCAATGGACGAAATGAATGAGTATTTGAAGCCGAGATAATCCCAGTCCCGCCGCCGGTAGGGTGTGTACATCATCTCACTGTTAAGTCCGGATGCTTCGCGAAGATTCCGGGAGCGCTCTGTCTGATGCGTGGCATAACCAGGCATCACTTCTTCGGGAGCGAACTGGTAATTCCTGTACCAGTAGTTGACGAAGCGTGCACGGTCTGCGGATACCCGATCAAAATGCAAATCGGGGAAAGGTTTAAAGCTCTCTGGCTGTTCGTCGTTTCCCGTCGGATGAGGGTAGCTTCCGGCGATCCAGGTCCATGGCCCATAGAGTTGATAAGATTGGCGTCCGTCGATAACGATGGATGGATCCTCTTGCCGAAGAGTTTCGAGGACCCGGCGCCAGCCGTACCACTGCGCATAACTGCTGCTGCCCGGGAGATCGAGCCACGTATAGTCGAATGAGTAGCCCGCGATTCCAGTTCGCTTTCGAAACTCAATCAATTGATGAATGAGATAATCCTGTAACTCGCGGGATGCGAGCGTCGCATAGCTATATCGGGCGCCGTCTGAATTCGCGCCCTTCCGTTCTCGCGTTACGATCCACGCGGGGTTTTTCGCAAAAGGGATTGACGGATAAACGTATGCGAGCAGGTTCACGTGCTTTTGACGAGCGTAAGCCAACATCGAAGATATGCTTTCGGGGATCGCGTCGCTCGCTGGATCCCATTCGCCTTTTCGAATCTTCTCGCCGAGCCCAAGCCAAAGAACATACTCCCAGCCCCAGGTATCGGTGCTCTGCACACGATCAGCCAGCTTCGAATTGCCAGGCGCGTAAAGCAGGTTTTGAATACCCAGCTCTGCGGCCATGTCGATGATCCGCTTGTACTCAGCTCTTCCTTCCGCAGTACCCACATCGATCTGGTAATCATTCAGCGTCCACCCAACCTCAACGCTGATTGGATCGGGTGCGGGGTTGATGAGATACGCCTCCACGCAGTGCCGGTACTCCGCAATTTCTGCCACATCCATGCCATCATCTGGCAGTTCTGGCGCCGACAGGTGCCATTCCAGCACCATTTCCTTTGGCAGTCGCCGCCCAGTTAGATGGTAAGTCCCGATCGAGGCCGCGTCCGACTGAAAGGCGCCCCAGGTCGCTTGCCACGCCATATCCGGCCTGTAACTTATCTTCACCGATTGGCCGCTGCGTTCAACCTGAAGGTATGGATTCTGAACGACAAGCATTGCACCCGTCGCGTCATTGAAGCGAAGGAAATCTCCAAAAGCTTTGTCCGGGAGATGCTCATGGCTCTGGGCAATGGAAGCACCGAATTGTGGGATATATGTCGAAGGGACGAAATCCGAGACAACCGAGTTTGTGGCAGTTAGGATCCATGGCACAACTTCATGGACAATGTATTCGGGGCGCGGAGCGCGTACGATTGTAATCTGCTTGCTTAAGAACCTCCATTTCGGCCTTAGAACATAATCTACTTCGATCTGATAGCCAGACATCTCGTAGCGATACACGATCTCCTCTTCAGAAGGCTTTGCGCGGCCGGGAAGTGTTGTTCCGCCTTGAAGAGTCGTATTGTCGATTGTGATTTGCCAGCCGTCCTGCGCCAGGGTCATGCCCGCGCCAGAGTCTTTGTCCTCAATCGTGAGGAGGCCTTTGGGGCCAAAGTCCGCGCGCACGTGTGCATTATTAAGCTCCAGGCTCTCCGGGAATAGAAGAGCGGGTCGAAAAACGAGAGGCCAAACAACGAGAAACAGGACTCGAGCAAGAGTCGGCATAGCTTCCTTACAAGATTGGTCGGTTTCTAATTCCGCGGCGATAACGTACAACCGAGTTGTCTGACTTAAAGCCGCCGCGGGAGCTGCAGCTTTCAATGCAGCTCCCGTGGCGGCCGCCTGGTTAGATCGGAGTCCTTTGATCAGCGCCCGCCGTCAGAATGTAATCCTACCAGCGATCTGCAGGTAGCGCGGGAACATTGTGCCGCTGGTGGTCCCAAAAGATGCGCTCGTATCGTTGTAGTTATTGTCTACTCCGTTCAAATTGACCCGATTAAACAGATTGAATACATCCAGGCGTAACTCCAGGCTCATGCGCTCGGCCAATGCAGTGGTCTTCTTCACAGTAAAGTCCGTGTCGGCGTAGCCGGGATTGCGGAATTGATCGATCTTTTCGTTGCCCTCCGTACCGGTCGCACTGAAGTCAGGCTGAGCGAACTGAGAGTGAGTAATTATTCCTGAATCCACCACCCCCGTATATTCATAGGCCTTGCGGTTGGTCTTTTGCTTGTAACTCACCACATTCGGGATATTGTAATTGTCACCATCCGCGGAGTAGTTACCGCTGTTGCCGGCGAAGGCGAAATGTCCCGCTGCCAGTTCACTCTGATAGTTTGATTGAGTTACCGTCACGTCCGCAGTATCGACCAAACTCAGTGGGTTTCCGGAATATACAAAGAACGGATCTCCCGATTGCAGGATGGTGGTTTCAGAGAGGTTGAAGCCATTGGTCAGGCGGCGCGTGAAACCGTTCCCCGCTCTCAGCCCGGGAATGTCGTAACTGATTCCCATTGAGAAACGGTTGGGCACGTCCCAAGGTGAAGGACTGTAATACTGGTTAAAGTTGTAGGATGTCCCGCCACCACCGACATACCCCTCGGGATAGTTGTTCCAGTCGTCCTTCGCGGCCGAGCGTGTGTAAGAGGCGGTCAGGAAGCCATGCTCTCCCACTTTGCCTTTCACCGCGAAGATGAATGCATAGTAATTCGAGTAAGCGGCGTTATACGCGTAATTGATCGATCCGAAGCTGGTGTTGAGCCGGGTTTGAATTCCGTCGCCGGTCCACACACCGCTCGAGTTGAATGCCGGATGCTGGATCAGGTCACCGGGAAAGATGTTCACATCCACGCCGTAGGTTGTGTTTCCAACGTTCCCACCGGCCGCTATGAGATTGTAACCATGTGATCCTTGATAGCCCACGCTCGCAACCAGATTTGGTAGAAGTTGATGCTCCACGCCGGCAGACCAGTCCAGCGCGTCGGGCGCGGACATGGCCGGGTCCGTCCCGCCCACGCTGTTCTGGGCTCCGGTAATTCCGCCCTTCGCGTCGAGCGGTTGGCCGACAAACGCGGGAGCGGGGAAGCCAAACGGAACCTTGTTTTGCGTTCCGTAGCCGAAGATAGGCGCTGCAGTGGAACCATTGTTATAGAAGGTGGGCACGATGAAGCCCGGCGGATTGCCTTTCAATCCATTCTCTGCGTTGCCCAGAGTGAACTCGTTGTGGAACAGTCCAAAGCCGCCGCGAACTACCCACTTGCCGTTTCCAAACGGGTCGTAGGCCACGCCGATACGCGGACTGAAGATCCAGTTCATGTCGCTGTTGAATACATGAGACTGTTCGGTCATGACCCCATTTGCAACCTGCTGTGCGAAGGTCGACTCAGAGGCCAAATGGAAGTTGGCCAACACGGTGCCAGCCAAAGCGACATACGGATTGCCGAAGTTGTCGTAACGGATCCCGTAATTGACGGTGAGCCTTCGATTAGCCTTCCAGCTGTCCTCGGCAAATATACCAAGAGTCGTCTCCTTGTAGCCGTAGTTTCCAGGATCGTAATCGCCCGATACCGGGTTGTATGAGATCCCTGACTCGCTGTATGGGTTGTTGGCGATCAAGTCGATCATATTGCTGAAAGAGAAACTCGGCTGGTCGTAACATCCCGCGAACAGGGCGATATCGTTACTGCGCCACGCTTCAAAGCCCGCCTTGAAGCTATGGTGACCTACGATGTGAGTCAGAACGTCTCGCCAGTGGTAGCTATGCTGGATGTAGTCACCGTCAGCGAATCCATCGCCCCAGCCCGTGCCCAGGTTCGTCACGCTGACGATGGGGACGGTATAGAGGCCGGTCGCGGGCTCGATGCCCTCAATCCGGTTGTAGCCGAACATCGCCTCGTTTAAGGTGTTTGACGTGAACGTGTGCGTTTCATTGCCCTGCAGAGAAAACGTGAAGAACTTGTCGGTTTCCGAAAAAGCGGGACGCGGATTCGGCCCGCCGTTATTGATGGTGTCACGGAAGAACTGCCCATACGCACGGTCTTTCTTGAAGTACTTGTCGATGCGGATGTTATATTGCTCGGCGTTGTAATAGCTGGAGCTGTTGAAGTTTCCAGTGTCAAACACCGCCAGCGAGCAAGGCACCGAGATGTCGTCAAATGCTGTAATAGTCCCGGTCCCCGATGCGCATGCCTGTTGCTGCTCTTGGGTGGGCAGAGTGTTGCTCCATAATGAGCCGGCCGTCGAAGCCAGCTTGGTATTGACCATCTTGGCGACGGGGTATTTCTGCATCAGTTCGACTTCAGGGCTGTCCGGTTCGACGCCCTGAGCAAAGGTGACGAATGCCGGATCCTCGAATCCCTGCAAGCTTGTGCCGTTGGAAGCCAGCGAGAGATAGGGCTCATAGCCGACAAAGAAGAAGAACTCTTTGTGCGGAATGACCGGGCCGCCCACTGCGAACGACATATTATTCACGTGATAGGGATTTACCGGTGTCGGCTGAGGAACACCGAATTCACCGCGCGCGGCCAGATTCTGGTACTGGTAATACTCGCTGGCTATTCCGTGGAATTCGTTGGTCCCCGATTTAGTGGTCATCACAGTCTGTATCGAAGCAGCGCGGCCGAAATCCACCGTGTAAGTATTGGTTTGAACACTTACTTCCTGAACCACATCCGCATTGGGCGTGAGATTCAATACACCAGGCCGGATCGTGCTGGTCACGTCCATTCCGTCCACGACGTACTGATTGCCGGTTGCTCCCTGACCGTTCGCGCTCGCGTTGACCCAGTTTTCAGGAGCAAAGTTTGTGGAGGTGCTCGAACCCGGCGAGTTTTGTCCGCCTGTGCCCGTGACGCCTGGTGCCAGAATAATGACATTGGTCGGATTTCTTCCGGCCAGCGGCAGATCGGTCACAGCGGTCGTGTCAAGCGTCTGCTCGAAGCGGCTGTCTGAGGTGTCGATCAGCGGCGCCTCTGTGGTAACCGTCACGGTGGAGGAAGCGGCCTGAATCGCCAGGTTCAGTGGAACTTCACGCGTCTGATCTGTGGTGAGACTGAAGGATACCGTAACCGGCGCAAAACCGGGCACGGTTGTTGAAACCGAGTAATCGCCAGGCGCAACACTGTCGAATCGATACAAGCCGGTGGAGTCGCTCATCGCTTGCTGTTGGACGCTGGTCTGCACATTGACTAAAGTCACTCGTGCCCCGGGGATGGCGTTGCCTTTGGGATCGAGCACCGTACCCTGCACGTTGCCGTTGAACTGCGCAAAGCAGCTGGCCGTTGAAATCAACAGAACCAGCAATACGAAGATCACTCTCTGTGTTGTCTTCTGCATATTGGCCTCTCCTGTAATGCGATCTTGATCGAAAGGATCACGGGCGTTTGCTGTTGTTTCTCACGCAAATGGCCGACCAGGCCGGATCGATGCGGATTGAATTGTTGAAAACGTTTAGTTTGTTCGATGGGCGACTTTCAGTGACACAGCGAGGCTACTCAGCAAGAGTGAGTTCCGCATGAGAGGGTGTGACCAGATCGAAATAGTCCATTTGAACTATGCAGGGTCCCTCGGTGACCAATTGCCCGTCTCTCACCGGTCAGCCAACTCCTGAATTACCGATCGATTCCGCCCGCGTTGCCGCCGGAATTGCCGCATTCAATGGCTTGTCAGTCTTGCCCCTGCTTCGTCTTAGGGCGTAGACTCCTTGCTGCTCGAAGATGGCAGAAATTCGCCAAAGCGGAAATATCCGCACATGCAAGAGGAGAATTGCGGCAAAGTTCGGCCTTCCTCTGGTAATTGCGCTTTGCACTGCCGGCTGTGAATCGAAGTCTCCGGCCAGAATCGCCTTTATTGCGCAGACTGACGGCACGATGAACTGGGAGGCCGCACATGTGGGCGCTGAGATTGCAGCCAGCCGCACCGGGTCGGCGATTTACTGGAATGCTCCGACACGCGAGGATGATGTAGAAGCCCAGATTGCACTCGTCGATCGGGTCGTAGATGGCGGTTATCGCGGTCTGGTTCTTGCGCCGGACCAGGCTCTCGCATTGATCAGTCCCGTGCGCCGCGCACTGGCTCACGGCATTCCCACGGTCATTGTTGATTCGCCTCTGCCGATTCCCGCTGGAGGCAATCTTATCTACATCCTCAACGATGACCGCGAAGGCGGCCAAATGGCCGCAAAGCGCGTAGGCGAAATCCTGCATGGCCATGGTACGGTTGCGATTCTCGGCATCAATCCGGATGTGACAGGGACTTTGATTCGCGCCCGAGCATTTGAGGAGTTTCTGGTTGAGCATTATTCCGGAATCCGGATCGTCGACCGGCGCATGGGTTCTTACAACTTTCCTCATGAACAACAGGTTGCCGAAGATACTCTTCGGGCCCATCCCGATCTCGATATCATTGTCGACCTCACGTCCCCTTCAGTCGACGGAACGCTCTCGGCCCTGAATGCGGCTCCAACACGGCGCGCCATTCGAGTCATTGGATTCGACGTTACTGGCTGGCCAATATTTCAACGGAGCCCCAGCTTGGATTGTGTTATCCAGGCAAATACGCTCTCCATGGGCCGTGAGGCAATCCAACTGATTCATTCTCGACTGAATGGGCAGACCGTCCCGTCTGTGGTCGACCTTCCTCCAAAACTGATCACGCATGCAAATGCCAATTCATACGAGGTGCGGGAAATGCTTTCGCAGGATTGGACGCTGGGCCGGAGGCAATGGAGCTCGAGCCAGTGAAGAACATCAGCCCTCTTGGTCGAGTGTGCTTGAGAATCTCGGTCGCCGTCCTCTGCCTGGCGGGGGTGATTGCCGGTCTGCGAGCCTATTTGCACAGTCCCCAGCGCGGTCTTCCCTACCACGACTCGTTTGCCAATGGGAGGGCGGACGAGTGGAAGGCCTTCGGAGGAACATGGGAACTCGTCGATGGCATGATGCGCAACGACTCCGATGAGCGCGGGGCAAAGCTCCTCACCGGCTCGCCATATTGGCACAATTTCTTCGTGGAGGCGGACGTTTCCTTGCTGGGAAACAGTGGTGACGCCGGCCTTATTATTCGCTCCAGTGATGAGGAAGAGGGAGTGAACGCGTATACAGGCTATTACGCCGGAGTGCGTACTCTTGATAACGCTCTGGTCCTTGGCCGTGCGGAACATGGCTGGATGGAGGCCTTCAAAAAGGTCCCGGAGGCAGGCGGCATTCGGCCGTTCCGCTGGTATCACCTGAAGCTTCTCGCCTACGATTGCCAGATTGTCGCTTCGGTCGCCACGCCTTCCCATCCGGCTCCCACTGCACTCGCGATTACAGATTCCGGTTGCGTGCAAACGGGTCGCGTAGGGCTGCGCTCTTATTCGTCGGGAGGTATATGGCGCAATGTAGCTGCTCATCCGGCCACGCGTCAGGATTTGCTCACGATGCTCGCCGGCGTCGGCAGCCGCGGAGAGACCGACTCGCCGAGCGTACTTTCACGACCGATGGTGCCTCTCGAAGCGAGCGACCAGCCGGAGCCGGACGCAGAAGTTTCCGATGTGCAGACGATAAGCATTGCCAGTCTGCAGCTCACTTCGCTGGTTTTGCCTTCAAAAGCTACGATTCGTGGTGTCGTAGTTCTCACTTCGCCTCAGCTCTTCGTCCAGGATTCGACTGGCGGCGTTTACGTACCGGAACCAAAGGCGCCAGTGCTCAAAGTGGGTGACGAGGTCGAAGTTTCAGGTGAAGTGCACCCAAGAGACTTCAGCTCGGCTATCGAAAATGCCACTGTGAAGGTTTTGTGGGCACGAACCCCTGTACCTCCGCTTTCGGTCACCGCTTCACAGGCCTCGACGGGCAAATATGATGCGACGTTCATTGAGGTGCGCGGACGCCTCGTCGACAAGGATCATGGACCGGGAAACACGCTGGTACTCGGGCTCGATGAAGGATCCCAGTCATTTCGAGCCATTCTGAATCCTGGACGCAGCGATTATCTGTTCGGCAAGCTCAAACTCGGCAGCGCCCTGCGTTTACGTGGTATCTGCGTTGTCGATCCCGCATATACGCATAACCTGACGCCCTTTGTTTTGCTTTTGCGTTCCAATGAAGACTTGGATGTGATCGCCGGTCCGCCCTGGTGGAGCACTGGCCATATGATTGCGATCGCTGTTGCCGCTCTGGTGCTCGCGTTTGCCGGCGTCGTCTTGTACCACCGCGTGGAGAACTGGCGCTTGCGCACCATACTGGAAGAGCGGGGGCGATTGGCCCACGAAATGCACGATACACTTGCGCAAAGTTTCGCCGGTATTGGCTTTCAATTGCAGGCGATTCGCAATCGTGTGCCTGAGGAATTGAAGACCCTGCACCAGCAGCTCGACTTGGCCAGTGACCTCGTGCGCCACAGTCACGAGGAAGCACGACGCAGTATTGCAACTTTACGCAGTGAGGACCTGGAAACCGAAGACGTGCTCACTGCGTTGGAGAACTGTGCCCGCCGCATGGTGGCAAACGGCGCGGTTCAGATCGTCACGCAGAGGGAGGGCGATCAAAGACCAATCCCTTTGCGGATTGCCGACACACTCTACCGCATCGGGCAGGAAGCAATTGCCAACACCGTCCGCCATGCCGAACATACCCTGTTGATCGTCCGCCTCGAATACAAGGAAAACTCAGTCAACCTGTGTATCGTTGACAATGGCAAAGGCTTTGTCTATGACAATCACCAGTTCGGGTTCGGAATTCGAGGCATGCGCAGGAGGGCACAGAGTATCGCCTCCACCATTGAGCTTCACAGTGCCCCGGGCCAGGGCACCTCGGTTGTTGTAGAAACCCCGCTTCCACCCCGCATGACACTTGTCTCTGGACTGAAGCTCTTCTGGAACTATGCGAGGGAGCATTGGATTAATGTCAGACAACCAAGACACGCCCATTCGAATCCTTATCGTGGATGATCACCCGGTTGTGGTTGCCGGTCTCGCGAGCATGCTTGGCACACAGGCGGGTATGGTAGTTGCCGGTTCCGCGAGCAGCGGTGAAGAGGCTCTGGAACTTCTGCGCACCACAACTGCGGACGTGGTTCTGCTCGACCTGCGCATGCCTGGAATGAGCGGGATCGATACTTTGCATGCGCTGCGCCGCAGCAAGGCAAATACTCGCGCGATCATTCTCACGAGTTTTGAAACCGACGAAGATATTTACCGTGCGGTGCAGGCTGGCGCGCAAGGCTATCTTTTGAAGGATTCGCGCCAGGCGGAGATGGTGGAGGCCATCCGCGCCGTGCACTCAGGAAAGCGCTACTTCCCGCGCGATATAGCCGCCCGGCTGGCCGAGCGCATGATGCGTACAGAATTGACACCGCGCGAAGTCGAAGTGCTCCAGATGCTGGCCCGGGGATTGACCAACAAGGAAATCGGAAATGCTCTCGAAATCAGCGGGAATACGGTTCGCAATCATGTAAACAGTATTATCGAAAAGCTGGAAGTCTCTGATCGCACCGAAGCCGCGACAACCGCCATCTTGCGCGGCATCATTGAAGCGCGTAGTTGACCCGGCTTTATCCCGGAAATCGTCCAGATAGACCAGGTAAAACGGCTCAGAGCGGTTTAGGTTTTTAGCTGTTGTTGCAGTGGAGCCCCATTTCGCTGGCGATCCCGGAGTGTGTCCAATCCGCCATTCTCTTAGAAAACAGCGAGTTTTCAGCTCTGGTCTGGGTGAATTGGAGACCCGCTACAGCGCATTGTGAAATTTAGATGCGACAATTTACAGGACTTTTGTTGGCGATTTTGGTTACGCCCCTCGCGTTCCAGGGCAATCGCATTTGGAATTGGAATCTCGAGGTCCAGTGGTTTTCAAAAGGGCACGGCTTCAGCCGTGCCAAAAGAACTCCCCGAATCGACCGGGCTTTAGCCCCTGGGGGACGCATTATGCTGCACTCTGAAACCGCCCCTCCGTGGCTGAAGCCAGAATCTTCCTCTTGCGCCTGCATCGGCACGGCTAAAGCCGTGCCCTTTCAAAACATAATCTTCCCGCACCTTGAAATGCGATTGCCCTGGAAGTAGACCATCTGGACCATGCGCAGGTAAATCGGCTTGTGTACTATGGCAGGAAGCCTGATCCAGGAGTCATTTGTGGCACCCTTCGGGAAGTCGCTTACTACGCGCCGCCATTTTCTAAATCGGCTCGGTCTATTCAGCCTGGCTTCATCGGCTCCCATCGGTAGCCTTCTTTCCTCTACAACTACACGCGCCCATGCTTCCGAGAGTGCGCCTTCTGGAGCGATACAGCAGTTCAAGAACCGGGCGCCTCTGGCTCCCAGCGCGTTCTATTTCCTTCCACAGGGCTCCATCCGTCCAACCGGCTGGCTGAAAGACCAGCTTCGCATCCAGGCCGATGGGTTGAGCGGACACCTGGACGAAACCTGGGCCGACGCGGGTCCGAATAGCGGCTGGCTGGGAGGAACGGGAGAATCATGGGAGCGCGGCCCCTATTTTCTTGATGGTTTGGTTCCTCTGGCGTACCTCCTCGACGATCCGGCGCTCAAAGTCAAGGCGCGTAGATTCATTGACTGGACCCTTGATCACCAGGCGCCCGACGGAATGATCGGACCTGCGTCGAACGACGACTGGTGGCCTCGTATCGTGATGTTGAAAGCTCTCACGCAATACCAGGAGTTCACCGGTGACGAGCGCGTAATCCCCGTTATGGAGAAGTATCTTCAATTCCAATTGGGTGAACTTCCCAAACGGCCGCTGCGCGATTGGGGAAAGTTTCGCTGGCAGGATGAGCTGCTCTGTGCCATTTGGCTCTACAACCGGACCGGCTCACCTTATTTGCTTGACCTCGCCCGCCTGCTACGTACCCAGGGCTATGACTGGATTGCGGAATATGCGAATTTCCAGTACACGCAGCGCATCACGGCTGAATTCCTGCAGCTTGAGGCTGGGAACGGTCTCAAAGATTTGGCACTCGCAACTCACGGCGTCAACAACGGTCAGGCAGTGAAAACCGGGCCGGTCTGGTCGCTTGTGTCAACCTCTCTTACCGATCGCGCCGCCGCAACGAGGATGGTCACAGAGCTCGAGAAGTACCACGGCTTGCCCAATGGGATGTTTTCCTGCGACGAACACCTCGCCGGCCTCAATCCTACGCAAGGTTCTGAGTTGTGCACGGTCGTCGAGTATATGTTTTCACTTGAGCAGGCTCTTGCTATTACCGGCGATGCCTCCTTTGGAGACAGGCTCGAGCGTCTTGCCTTCAATGCGCTTCCGGGAACATTCACCGACGACATGTGGGCTCATCAATACAATCAGGAACCAAACCAGATTGAGTGCAGCTTGCACCGGAGCCCCTGGACCACAGATGGGCCTGAATCGAATCTCTATGGGCTTGAGCCAAACTTTGGATGTTGTACGGCAAACTTCCATCAGGGATGGCCGAAATTCACTGCCAGTTTGTTCATGCTTTCTGCCGCGCAAGATAATCACGAGCAGGACGGACTTGTCGCAGCCGCGTACGCCCCCTGTGAGGTCCACACAGTTCTGCAAGATGTCGCGATCCACTTGGTCGAAGAAACGAACTATCCTTTTCACGGCTCCGTACGGCTCCGCGTCACTCCAGCTTCGCCGGTGCGTTTTCCACTCCAACTTCGCATTCCAGGCTGGGCCGCAGGCACGCGTATTTCTGTGAACGGTCGATCGATCCCTGAACTCGCCCCCGGCACCTTCGCCAGCATCGATCGCGTATGGCAGTCTGATGATCGGGTCGAAGTCACCTTCCCAATGAAACCACGCACCTCTCGCTGGTTTCATGACTCGGTTGCCGTCGAGCGTGGTCCACTGGTCTTCTCCTATGGAATTGGCGAGAGCTGGGTCAAACTTCGCGACCGCGGTATGACCGCTGACTGGCAGGTGTTTCCAACAGGGCAGTGGAACTATGCGCTCGCGCTGAATCCCGACTCATCCGAAAAAGAGATTGCCGTCGAAGAGAAAGAGATCGGCTGGATGCCTTTTTCTCGCCGCTCAGCGCCAGTGTCGATGAGAGTCAGGGCGAGAAAGCTCGACGACTGGCGCGCAGAAGACGGTGCCGCAAATCCTCCTCCCCAGAGTCCGGCAGGAAGTGGCTTGTCAGAAGAGACCGTCACTCTCATTCCTTACGCCGCGGCCAAGCTGCGCATTACCGCATTTCCTCTTTTGAAGAGAGATACTTGAGGGGCTTACCCGTACCGGCGACGTGGTGCTGGCGAAACGCAACCACCGATTGAACGCCTTCCGCTACCTGAATCTCTCAGACTTCGGTGCGGATTATCAGGCGACAAGCAATGCCGACATGAAAGATATCGGTTTCCCGCTGGATTAGGTCCGCGACAATACTGCTACCCAAATAGAGAGGTCCCCCGGCTCTGCCGTGGTGGCAGCCGGAGTTTGACATTTACGGAAGTTTGCATGGGCCTGCGGCCCACCCAGGAAACTCCAACGCGTGAGCCGCCAAGCACACGAGGAGGAGAATCCAGGATGGACGAGTACGAAAGCTTAAGCCACACGAAGTGGGAGTGCAAGTAGCATGTCGTTTTCATACCCAAGCGCCGCCGCAAGACGCTGTACGGGAGTCTCAGGCCGAACCTGGGCGAGGTATTCCGGCGTTTGGCCGAGCAAAAGCAGAGCCAGATTGAAGAAGGGCATCTGATGCCGGACCATGTGCACATGCTGATCTCGATTCCGCCCAAGTACGCGGTCAGTCAAGTGATCGGTTTCATCAAAGCCAAGAGTGCGATCCACATGGCGCGGGTGTATGGGGATCGCAAGAAAAACTTCGTGGGGCAGCATATACGAGAATGGCCTCGCAATTGTCGATAACGATAGCGAATCTGTAAGGAAATACATGGGGGAATGAGGTCTTTTTGCCTTGCTTGATTTGACGTGGCCTGACTCCACAGGAATCGCTGGCTTGGCGGTGGCGAGTTCCGGCACAATGGAGTCTCGAGAAAACTCCATCGTTATAATTGAATACCTAATTGCATACGGTACTTAAATGGAGATGGCCGATGGCTGCGAATCGACGTGAGTTCTTGCTGCGGGCTGCCACGTTTGCGGCCGGCGCCTCTATTCCTTCATTGGTCCTGGCCGCGGACAGCGCCCAGACTGAAAACGCAAGCTGAATACCAGCCTGCAAATCATCCACCTCGCCTTCCTCGCAATACTACTCAGGAGATCGTAAACAGATTCTAATACTACAGTTGCAGTTAGCGGATGCGGAGGGAGCAGGGGGCTTCAGCCCCCTGAAAAAGGCGCATAAATACAGGGCCTTCAGGCCCGGGCCTTTGTCTCTCTCTCGCCAAAATCCGCCAAATACAACTGTAGTACTAAGAACTCAGCGAGACCTAAATTTCACCATCCATCGCGGTTTGCCGCCTTTTTTTCACCTCGCTCTTGCCTCGGACCTCTTTTTGCGTAATGCTTATGTCAAACATGGGAGGCTCCCATGATCCGGTCCCACGCTCCCTGGCTTTCACGGCAATCTCCGATCCCGCGCGGCAACTCCCTGCCATCCCTGCTGATGAAGCCCATGGTTCGCTCTGCAATTGCCATCTCGGCCTTCGCAATCCTCGTCGGCAGCGCCCCTGCCCAGGTCATCACTATCGATACCAGCGGCAAGAACGCAACCACCGCCGATGGAACTGTGGATCGCCGCTACCAGCAGATCGTGCCCACCCACGTTCAGCTCTCCAAGGTCGAGATTAACCCCAGAACCCGCATCGAGCTCCTGCGTACGATGCAGGCCGAGCAGGGGTTCGCCATGCGTCCTCTGCCCTGCGGGCACAAGGGACTCACGCTCATCGCTAACGGCAACCTCGAACCGGCCGGCGAAGCCTACCTCAACATGGTCGTCCAGAATGGGCTCTCCGCCAAGCCGGGCGATCGCGTGGTTATCACCGATGTCAAGTTCGACCACAACAAAATGATCTTCGAGTTCAACGGTGGCCCCGACTTGAAGCACCGCATCCTGCGGCACATTGAGGTTGGCGGGGGCGTCGGTATGGCGCCGGTTGTGCAGGATGACGGAAACCCCGCCACCGGCTCGCGGCTCACTCTCGATTTCAAGGGCCGCGTCCCGGAGATGACCGGCCCCGATGTCAAGGCGTTGCTGGCGCCGCTCATCTCCTTCGACGTGAAAACGCCGGTCCAGGCCTTCACTGACACCTTGCCGCCGCAGCTCAAGAATGCGATTCTCTCGCACCACGTGCTGGTGGGTATGAGCACCGATATGGTGCTGTTCGCCAAAGGGCAGCCGCTCACCAAAAGCCGCGAAATGGATGGCCAGGAACCATTCGAGGAGTGGATCTACGGCAAGCCGCCCGATCCGGTCGATTTTGTCCGCATCAACGGCAATCGCGTCATTCGCGTTGAGATCGCAAGGATGGGCGAGCCCATCC
>DATJSB010000312.1:0-7345 GCA_035504315.1 Occallatibacter sp. | reverse complement strand
AGGCGCAAGAGGAAGATTCTGGCTTCAGCCACGGAGGGGTGGTTTCAGAGTGCAGCATAATGGGTCCCCCAGGGGCTAAAGCCCGGTCGATTCGGGGGGTTCTTTTGGCACGGCTGAAGCCGTGCCCTTTCAAAACCACTGGACCGCAAGATTCCAATTCCAAATGCGATTGCCCTGCATGCGCGCCGGTTTGGTTCCAGCACAAATGAACTGTTTTCTGGTCGCTAGTGTGGTGTCCCTTCTTTTTCTTTACAGCTTTATGCTCGGAAAGGCGTCCCTCAGCGGCTAAAGCCGCGTTCATTTTTGAGCCTTCGCGGCACGACTAAAGTCGTGCCCTTTCAAATAGCGATAGACAACTGTTATGCGGGACAGGACACTAGTGCCTATTCCCTAGCGCCTAGTCCCTGCCTTACCTACTCCGCCCATCGCCGCATCACCAGCGACGCATTGATGCCGCCGAAGCCGAATGAGTTGGACAGCGCCACGTCGAAGCTGAGCGGCTGCGCCACGTTGGGAACGTAATCGAGCGTGCACTCGGGGTCGGGCTCGTCGAGGTTGATCGTTGGCGGAAGCATCTGGTTCTCGAGGGCAAGAATCGTGATGCCGGCCTCGAGCCCTCCGGCGCCGCCCAGCAGATGCCCGGTCATTGATTTCGTCGCGCTGATTTTGAGCTTGTGGCTGAGCGCGTGCTCGCCAAAGACCTTTTCGATGGCCTGCGATTCGTTGCCGTCGCCGGCCGGAGTTGAGGTGGCATGCGCGTTCACGTATCCCACTTCCTGGGGCGCAACGCCTGCGTCCTTCAATGCTGCTCTCATGCTGCGTTGAGCGCCTGCGCCCTCGGGAGCGAGAGAGGTCATGTGGTAGGCATCGGCGCTCATGCCGTAGCCGATAATCTCGGCCAGGATCTTGGCGCCGCGTTTGCGGGCAAACTCCAGTTCTTCAACGATCAGGATGCCCGCGCCCTCGCCAATCACGAATCCGTCGCGGTTCTTATCGAAGGGCCGGCTAGCCTTGGTCGGCTCGTCGTTGCGCGTCGACAGCGCGCGCATCGCCGCAAATCCACCTACCGAGAGAGCCGTGACCGCGGCCTCCGTGCCGCCGGCGATCATGGCATCTGCATCGCCGTGCAGAATCATGCGCACCGAATCGCCGATGGAGTTGGAACTGGTGGCGCAGGCCGTCGCCGTCGCGGAGATGGGCCCTTGCGCGCCATAGCGGATGCTGATCTGGCCGGCAGCCATGTTCACAATGGTCGCGGGAATAAAGAAGGGCGAGATCCTTCGCGGCCCGGCCTGCAACAGCGTGGCGTGCTCGCGCTCGATGATTTCGAATCCGCCGATGCCCGAGCCGATGAACACGCCTACCCGGTCAGCGTTCTCCGGCGTGATTTTCAGGCCAGACTGCTCCATCGCCTCTTGCGTTGCCGCAAAGGCAAAATGGATGAAGCGCCCCATCTTGCGCGCTTCTTTTTTGTCGACGAAATTCAGCGGGTCAAAGTTCTTGACCTCGGCGGCGAAGTTCACCGGGAAAGCTGCAGCGTCGAAGGCCTGGATGGGAGCCATACCGCTGGCCCCGGCCAACAACTGCCGCCAAACTTCGGGAGCTGTATTGCCGACACCGCATAACAGCCCCACCCCGGTAACAACAACTCTGCGGGTCACGTCCTGGGCCAATTCCTACTTGCCGCCTTTCGCGTTCTTCTCGATGTAGTCGATGGCGTCCTTCACGGTCTTGATCTTCTCGGCGTCCTCGTCGGGAATCTCCAGATCGAATGCCTCCTCGAACTGCATCACCAGCTCGACCACGTCCAGCGAATCGGCGCCCAGGTCTTCCTGGAAGCTGGCGCCAGGCGTCACTTCCGCTTCGTCCACCTGCAACTGCTCGACGATGATCTGCTTTACCTTCTCTTCTACGGCCATGCTTGCATCTCCTCATGAGTTTCGAGACTTGTCAAAAAAATACCGTTTCCGGAGCTTCGATCAAAAGGCCGTCCTCCGCTCCGCTGCCTAACAATAATGGTCGATGGCCGGGGAACACAACCTTCTCGCGGCAAAAAAGATGCGCGTAGCCCCGAAATTTCAAGTATACCGGCTCGGGTGGGGGTGTAAAGGCGGCTGCCTGTGGGGAAAAGGTTGAGAAGAAAGGGACTAGGGGCCAGGAAGCAGGGATCGGGGTGCGGTGGGGATATATTGGGTGTATATTACCCTGAATTCGGCAGCCCAAAGACGTACATTAGGCGAAGAAGGAAATACTTATGCAATCTCTTTTAACGCAGCCCTTTGCTTTGCAGGCGCTCATCGGCGGAACTGCCGCATTGGTGGGGATTCTGGCCGGGATTCTGATTCGCGGCGCACTGGCAAGATCAGAAAAAAATGGACTGGTGCACCGCAATGAGGAACTGGCCAATGCGCTGACCCAGGCCGGTCTTGCCTTGAGCGATGCAATGAACGTGGCGGCGAAGCGAGCCGGGTTCGAGTTGCTGGCTGAGGAGCGCGAAAAACGAATCGGCGAGCTGACGGCGGAGCTTGAAGCGCAGCGAGGTGGATCGCGGGTGGTGGTAGACGCCCTGCGGGCTGAATTGCGCGACAAAATAGACGCCGAGGCTGAGTCCCGCGCGCAAGTCAGCGCGCTTGAAACCGAGCTGCGCAACGAGCGCGAGAACGTGGCAGAGAAGATCAAGCTGCTGGACGAAGCCAAGCAGACCCTTGCCAATCAATTTCAGGCGCTGGCAGCCGACATTCTCGATCAAAAATCGAAGACATTGTCTGAGGGCAGCCAGAAGGAAATCGGGAGTTTGCTTGCGCCGCTCCGCGAGCAGATCAACGACTTCCGCAAAAAAGTTGAAGAAGTGCAGATCGACTCGAAGACCGGCGTCACCGAGCTGAAGACGCTGATCGGCACCATGGGCAACTTGAACGAGGCGCTCACCCAGGAAGCGCACAACCTGGCCACGGCGTTGCGCCGCGACACCAAGGCGCAGGGCAACTGGGGCGAGACGATTCTGCGCAACATCCTCGATAAGTCAGGATTGCAGGAGGGCGGGCACTACAGCTTTCAGCAGAGCTTTACCGAGGTGAACGCCGAGGGCGAGCCGGTGCAGCGCCGCCAGACCGACGTGGTAGTGAAGCTGCCCGGGGGCCGTCATCTCATCATCGATTCCAAAGTCTCGCTGAATGCTTACAACGACAGCGTGAACGCCGCAGACGAGAAGGACCGTGTCGAGGCACTCAAGCGCCATCTGGCCAGCGTCCGCAGTCACTTTACTGAGCTCGCCAGCCGCAATTACGCTTCGCTCTCGGGAATTCAGTCGCCCGATTTCACAGTGATGTTTGTGCCCATTGAGCCGGCGTTTCTGCTGGCGCTGCAGAATGATGAGACGCTGTGGCACGACGCTTATGCAAAGAATGTTCTCCTCTCCGGTCCCACCACGGTGCTCTTTGTCATTCGCATCGTCGCCGATCTGTGGCGGCAGGAGATGCAGGTGCAGAACGTCAAGAACGTGATGAAGCGGGGCGCCGAGCTCTACGACAAGTTCGTAGGATTTGTGACCAATCTCGAGTCGGTAGGCGACGCGATTCTGAAGGCCCGCAATGCCTATGACGAGGCCAGCCGCCAGCTCTCGACCGGCCCCGGCAACCTGGTGCGCCGGGTTGAGATGTTGCGCGAACTGGGCGTCGCGCCGAAGAAGCAGATGCCGCAGGGGCTGCTCGAAGCGTCGGGAATGGAAGCATCGGGACTTGATGCATCGGGAATTGAATCCGCAGAAGCGGAGCCCGAGCCAGCGCTCGAATCGGGAGAAGAGAGCAGCGTGGAGCCGGTGGTCGAACAGGGAATCGCCGAGTCAGATGCGGTGTGAATCAGGAATCACTGGGGCCGGGAGTCCTCGGGTTTCTGTTCCTCGTTCTACCACCGATGAGGGTGGGAAACCACAAAAGTCAATGTGGTCAGGAATCGGGCTAGAACAACTGTGGCTGAGGAGTTGCTGCGGCCCCGGTAGGCGCAGCCGGCGCCGCAGGCGCATCCGCTTTCACCCGCGTCAGCGTCAACTCCATCGCCGGGAAATCTCCCGAGTCAGTTTTCGTGCTCATCTTGATGGTTTCGCCATCCACCGTGCAGTTGTGGTGAATCGTAATGCCGTTGAACGACACGTCAAAGGTGAACTTGTCTCCATCCACCTTGCCGTTGGTGATCGGCATTGGGTCGCCCATTGGCCCTGCCACCGTGCCCGTCAGGTTGGCGCCGTCCTGCTTGAAGTTGAAGGTAATGGTCGCGGTGTCGCCGTTCATCGTTTGCATCTGGGTCGTCCACGAGCCGGTTACGTCGGCGGCCATCGCCTTCCCTGCGCAAAGCGTCATGGCCAATACAGCACAAATTGCAAATAACTTTTTCATCCATCCCTCACTGACCGGATTAGGAATTCACGTAAGCAGCCTCAACTCCTGCAAGGTGCCGTTTCCTTTAGGAAAACGGCACTTGAGAGCATCAACTCTCCCCGCACCAATTTCTAATCCGGTATAGCCGTTTTGCGGCGCATTTTTCGTGCAAAAGGAACGTACTGTTCGTGCAGAAGGAACGTACTGACACCGGCGCTCGAAACGCGCTCTGCCCCGCCTGCACGAAGCTCTGCCTTTTTTGACGAACGGCGCGCCGTTTTTGGCGCCTACTTCCCGCTCTCAATTTCGGCGAACCCGTCGCGTATCCGCCGCCAGGTCGTCTCCAGGTCTTCGGGCAGCACGCGCGTTTCGGCAACCGTGGTCATGAAGTTGGTGTCGCCCAGCCAGCGCGGCATGGCGTGCAGATGAATGTGCCCGGCCACGCCGGCGCCGCCTGCCTTGCCCACATTGAGGCCAAAGTTGAATCCATGCGGGTTGTATAGCCGGTCAAGCACCTGCTCAGTCTTCTGTGCCAGGTCCATCAGCTCGTGGGCTGCTTCAACCGGCAGGCCGGCGAGCCGATCGAGATGCGCGTAGGGCATTACCATCACGTGGCCGCTGGTGTAAGGATAAGCATTGAGACAGACGAAGCAGCGCTTGCCGCGCAATACGAGGCCCCCGGCCGCTTCGGCCTTGTTTTGCTCCATCCCGTGTGCAATTGCATAGTCAATCGCTGCAATCAGGTTGCAGAAGACGCAGCCGAGATCGCCCTCCCAGGCGCTGAGCGTCGCGGGGACTCCGGCTCGCCTGGCCTCATCCGTCTCAGTTACATACGCATAGCGCCAGGGAGTCCACAGATAGTCCATATCGCCCGTTCCGAATTCACCGGCGTTGCTGCCGTTCAAAACAGTATAGAGTGGGCCCGCGCCGGCGCGATGCGGCACAGTTTTCGCTTTCTTCGCGTTCTGCTCAAATGGCTCGGAATAACGCCAATGTCCTGCGCCAATCAACGATTCTTGGCGGCTTTGTAAAGACCATATTAATCAGTGTTTGGTTTGACCTTTACTCCAATAGATTGCTACACTCGTGAGCGTAGCTTCCTGCGCGGATTCCAGCAGTGAGTTGCGGCCGCCCTTCCAGCAAGCCGTTGCCTGCCGGGTGTTTCCCAAGGAGACCAGAGGCCTTTTTCCCGAGGCATGCATCGGGCGAGAGGTTGTCGCTTTGGAAACTGCTTCCGGCAAGTCACCGAGCGCGGCGAGGGGAACCTGGCTCAATGCACGTCGAGCCGCGGTTCGCCGCGGCAGGCGCGGAAGCGACAGAGCGGCGCGCCGGATGAACCGCTGAACGACGCAATCCCGGAGCTTGCAGTAATGGCAAACGTCCTCAATCCCGAAACCGAGAGCATAACCCTGAACACCGAACTCGAAACCCCAACGCTAGAGCCTGCGACGGAGCTTGAGACTTTACAGAGTCTTGAGCAGACGTCGCGCGAGTCCACGTCCAACCCCGACATCGCAATCACCGAAATCGTCGAAGAACCTGTGCTGGACGCCGATACCCAAACAACCAAGTCCGTTGAGCCCGAGGCCGAGGCTGCGCCTGAGAGTGCGCCCGTTGCCGAAGCTGCACCCGAGAGTGCGCCTGAGGCCGTGGCTGCGGCACCCCAGTCTGAACACGTAGCGACAGGAGAATCGATGGACGATTTCTCCGCCGCCCTCGAAGCCTTCGAGCGCGAGCAGGCCGCTGAAGCTGCAGCCGTTGAAGCTTACGGCGACAAAGTCGTGCAAGGCACGGTGATCAAGCAGACTGAAAAGTATCTGGTGGTCGATGTTGGCCTGAAGAGCGAGGGCCTGGTGCCGCTCGAGCAGGTGGTCGACCACACCGGCGCAGTCAAATTCCAGCCCGGCGAAGTGATTGACGTGGTGATCGAGCGCGAGGAGCACGAAGGCGGCTACCTCGTCAGCTACGAGCGTGCGCAGCGCCTCCGTGTTTGGGACACGATTGAAAAGGCAGCCAGCGAGAAGACCCCCATCAAGGGAACGGTGGTGAGCCGCGTCAAGGGTGGGCTTACCGTGGACATTGGCATCAAGGCGTTCCTGCCTGGGTCGCAGCTTGAGATTCGCCCGGTGCGCAATCTCGACGGCTACCTCGGCCAGCAGATCGACGTCCGCGTGATCAAGCTCAACAAGAAGCGCGGCAACGTGGTGGTCAGCCGCAAAGAGATCCTCGAGGAAGAGCTGAACAGCAAGCGTTCGTCCACCATGGAGCATCTCTTCGAGGGCGCGGTGCTCACCGGCACGGTGAAAAACCTCACCGACTACGGTGCGTTCGTGGACCTCGGCGGCATCGACGGCCTGCTGCACATTACCGATATGAGCTGGGGACGCCTCACCCATCCCCGCGACCTGGTCAATGTCAGCGACGAGATTCAGGTAAAGGTGCTCAAGTTCGACAAAGACAAGCAGCGCGTCTCGCTCGGATTCAAGCAGCTCACACCCGACCCGTGGCTCGACGCCGCGGAGCGTTACCCGGTGGGCGCCAAGGTTCACGGCCGCGTTCTGTCGGTTACCGACTACGGCGCGTTCGTCGAGCTCGAGCAGGGCATCGAGGGCCTGGTTCACCTCTCCGAGATGACCTGGTCCAAGCGCCTCAAGCATCCCTCCAAGCTGGTCAAGCCGGGCGACGAGGTCGATACCGTGGTTCTGAGCGTGAACCCCACCGACCGCCGCATCTCGCTGGGCATGAAGCAGCTTCTTGAAAACCCCTGGGAGAACCTCAGCGAGCGGTATCCTACCGGCGCCGTGGTTGAAGGGCGCGTCCGCAACCTCACTGACTTTGGCGCCTTCATCGAGATCGAAGATGGAATCGACGGCCTGGTGCACGTCTCGAACCTGAGCTGGACCAAGCGCGTGAAACACCCCTCCGAAATTATCAAGAAGGGCGAAAAGGTGAAGGCTGTGGTGCTCGGCGTC
>DATJSB010000311.1:0-11512 GCA_035504315.1 Occallatibacter sp. | reverse complement strand
TGAATGAGGTGAGGCGGATTTTCGTGCGCGGGGCCACCCGTGGGACTGCCGCCCAGCGTGGACGCGTAGCTCAATTGGCAGAGCATTCGACTCTTAATCGACAGGTTGAAGGTTCGATTCCTTCCGCGTCCACCAGATCTGCGATAACACTCCGGGCTGAGCGATTCTTTGCGCGGGCTCAGGATTTCGTCCGCGATTCGCGTGTCCGCAAAACAACTTCAGTTCGCCTCGGAACTGCAAGGTCCGATGAGGCCAGGTCCCCCTGTATAATCTTGATTGCCATCCGGACGTACGGGGTTTTCTGTAGAGCGAATTTGCCCTCTGGCGTTGACTGCAGACGAGGATTGAGGCCGATGCGGAGCGGCCTGCTTGAATGACAGCTGAACTCCCGGAGAGGCTGGCCGGCGCCCTTCCCGGTGAGCCCGTCCGGCATGCGGCAGGTGTTTTTGCGGTCGGCAACCGATGGCAGCCGAAGCTCGTTCTTCTGAACCAGGCGTGAGCATGCAGACGATCTTTCACGGGTCCCATCCACCGGATCGCGAAATATCGTTGCTGGATCTTGCGCTCATGATTGCCGATCGGTGGCTGGCGGTGCTGTGTATCACCGTGGGCAGTGCAGTCCTGGCGCTGGCAATTTCATTCTTTCTGCAGCCACGCTATACGGCTACCGTGAGTTTCCTTGTGCCAAAACGGAATTCTTCCCTCGGGTTCACGCTTACGTCACAGTTCAGCGCGCCCCCGGAACTGGGAGCGTTGAGGAGTCTCTCCGGGCAACCGGCTCGGCCACAGGATCTGTACATCGGGATGCTGGAGAGCCAGGCGATTGAGGATGCTGTCGTCATTCGGTTCGATCTCATGCAGGAATACCACGCGCGGCGGCTTTCGGATGCGCGCAGGGCCCTCGAGCAGCACGTCCTGCTGGACGGAGATGGGGTGGGGGGCCTCATCATCATCGACGTCGATGACCGCGAACCCGGCCGTGCGGCCAGCATTGCTAACACCTACGTCGCGGAATTGCGCACGATGCTGGATCGACTGGCAGTGACGGAGGCTGCTCGGCGACGGATCTTTTACGAGAAGGAGATGGAACAATCGAAGCAGCGCCTGGAAGGGGCGGAACAGGCTCTGATGGAGACAGAGAGGGCAACCGCGGTGATTCAACCCGACAGTCAGGCGCGAGTACTCATTGAAGCAGCAGCAAACCTGCGGGGCAGCATCGCGGCGAAGGAGGTGCAGATTCAGGGAATGCGGACGTACGCAACGGGCGACAATGCTCAGCTCGTGGCAGCTCGGGAGGAACTGAAAGGCCTGCAAAGCGAACTCGACAGACTGGGCGGCGCTGCGAAGAGCGAAGGCGATCTCGTTCTCCCGCGAGGCAGACTCACACAGGCGGGCCTTGAGTATGCACGCAGGCTTCGCGAAGTGAAATATTACGAAACGCTCTACGAGGCTCTGGCCGGCCAAATGGAGGTTGCAAGCCTGGATCAAGCAAAGCAGGGCTCGCTCATCCAGGTGGTCGATCCGGCGCTGCCACCTGACAGACGTTCCTTTCCGCAGCGGGGCTCGATCACTCTGGGAGCCCTGGTGGCGGGGTTGCTGGGGGGGATCTCGTACGCATTTTGCGCAGCCGGCCTCAGGCACCTGCTGGCCCAACCCGAGGTCCGGGGGAAGCTCCTGTACATCAGACATATGCTGTCCGGCAAGACCGGGACCCCAACGGAGGACTCAGTCAAATGAACTCCGCGACAGAAGGTCCAATCGCGACGGCGGAGGAAGGGAAAGGCCAGACCGCCCGGAGGCGCTATCGCAGAATTGCGGCTGCAGGAGTATCGGCGCTGGCGGGAAAGGGGACCAGTCTTCTGGTGAATGCTCTGACCGTGCCGATCACGGTTCGGTATCTGGGCGCCGAAAGTTACGGGTTATGGATCACGATCAGCAGCGTGATCACGATGTTCTTCGTGATGGACCTTGGCATATCGAGCACGCTGACCAACCTTATCTCGCAGTCTTATGCAAACGACGATCGTGAGCGGGCGGCAGAGTATTTTTCCACCGCTTTCTGGATCCTCTCCGCAATCGCCGCCTGTCTTGGCATCGCGGGTGCCCTTGCCTGGCCCCATGTACCATGGGGGGCCCTGTTCAACATAAAGGACGCCCCTCTGGCTCACGAAACCTCGCAAGCGGCTGCGGCCGCCTTTGTCGTCTTTCTCTTTGCATTGCCGATGGCGCTGGTTTCGAAGGTTCTGGCGGGATATCAGGAACTGCACGCGGCGAATCTGTTTGCGACTGCGGGAAGCGTTCTCAGCCTGCTGATGGTGGTTGCGGTGGTGCTGATGCACGGCGGCCTGGCTGTTCTGGTCGGCGCGTACGCCGGCTCGACGGTTGCGGCCAATGGCGCTTGTATGGCGTGGATGTGTGTCTACCGCAAACCCTGGATGAAGCCATCCCTGCGGCGGTTCCGGTGGGGTCTGATCAAACCGATTTTTCATTCAGGGACACAGTTCTTTGCCATTCAGGTGGCGGGTCTGGTCGTGTTCTCCAGTGACAACCTGATCATTTCGCACTATCTGAGCCCCGCGCGTGTGACCCCGTATGCGGTGACATGGAGGCTGGTGAACTATATCGCCGCCGCGCAAACGCTCATCTTTCCCGCGTTGTGGCCGGCTTATTCTGAGGCTTATGCCAGCGGCCACCTCGACTGGATCCGGGCAACATACCGCCATGTGCGATGGATTACTATCGTCGTGCTGGCCGTCGGCTGCAGCGTCGCGGCACTGGCGGGACGCAGCATTATCCGGATCTGGGCAGGGCCGGCAGCGGTTCCTGCGCCGCCACTGATTGAGCTCATGTGCGTGTGGATCGTGATTTACGCCTTCTCCACGAATCAATCTTGCCTGATGGGAGCAACAACGCGTGTTGGAAAACAGGCGATCTCCTCTGTAACCGCCGCGGTCTTCAATCTGGCGCTCTCCATCTTTTGGGTCCGAACCATGGGACCTTTCGGTGTGCTGTTCGCTACAATTGTCTCCTATTTGGTTTTCATTGTTGCCGTCCAAACGCTCGAAGTACGTCGAATACTTCGCGGCGATTTTCTCCCCACGTAAGCTGCGCCAGGCATAATTCTCTCAGCGGGCCTGAGGGTCAGCAGCTGAGATTTTACCCCCTCCTCTTGTCTCGATCAGCGCCAGAATAGAGGGGGCGAGCGGTTCGAGGATAGAGTGCCAGGAGTATTGCTCTTCGACTCGGGCCCTGGCCCGCTCGGCAAGCACACGAGCCAGAGCCGCATCAGATAAAATCCGGCAGACCTGAGAAACCCACTCGTCCGGCGTGCAGGCCAGGAGCAGATGCTGGTCGACCACTGCGTCCAGCCCTTCGAGGCCGACCGGTGAGGTGACGGCCGGTACTCCCAGAGACATGTATTCCAGAATTTTGTTCTGGACGCCCGCGCCAAAACGTACGGGACAGACACCGACAACGGCCCCGCGGGCCGCCGCGGGGATGTCCTGAGATTCGCCCATCACCACGACTCCCTGGATCCGTGCAAGGCGATCGGCGAGCTTCTTGCGAATACGGCCAATAACCCTGAAGACTGCCTCCGGATGACACTGCCGAATCCGTGGAAGAATTGCATCCGCAAACCAGCGAACTGCGTCCGCATTGTGGAAAGCCGTGTTATTTCCGATGAAGACAATGGTTTTGCCGTCCGGAGAATGATCAAAGGCAAGCCGTTCCGTATCGACCCCATTCGTACACACGAGCGTTTTTGGCGTCGTATCGGACTGGAGGAAGTCGCGATCGACGGGAGAAACCAGGACGCTGAGATCGAACTGGCGAATGAGGCCCTTTTCATAAGGCTTGAGTCTCGAGCCCTCCCACCGATAGGCCAGCGAACGGAGCGGGTTGATCCGCCCAAGGGACCTGGTGCGAGCGTAGGAGAGTGAGATAGCGTCCGTCATCTCCAGGACTTTAGGGATGGAGTATCCGGTGAGATAGTCTCCCGTTCGGATCAGGTGAGCCAATACTCCGTCGTGCTGTGGCAGCAGGACTTCCAGGCGGCGGGCAAACTCGGGATTTCTATAGTAGCCGACCTGAAACGGGGTTCGCGACGGAAGCACCTGGAGACAGCCCAGCAGCTTGCGGGCGTGACTGTGGAAGACGCGCTCGACCCGGCAGAAGATACCGTCTGGACGAGACGGAGCCTGCATCTCTTCCGGAGAGTCGCACATGCTCAGGAGCGAGAGTTCAAAGCGAGAGGACAGATACCGGCAAACATGGTATATGCGCAGGCGATCTCCGCCGATAGGCGGAAACGGATAGCGCGGAGTCAGTACCAACAGCTTGTACCTGCTGTTCACAGAACTACGGTGCTCCTGTTCTCGATCAGTCTCGCAGCTAATCGTTCTAACCATGATGCCATCCGGGAGAGATTTGAGGAGCAGAGGTCAGCTCAGGCCTCCTTCGAGGAGCGCTTGTTTCCACAACGTGTCTGTGCGATCCGCCCAACGGTGGAACCGGGCGAGGATTTCCGTAGCCTGACGCTCGGCAGTTAGCGGATCGGAAGGGCAGGACCGGATCTGCTGGACAAACTCCTCAACCGAATCCGCGATCAGGACGCCATCGATATCAATGCCTCGCCTGGCAAAGCAGGTTCCCACCACGGGGACTCCGCGCGCGAGAGAATCAAGTACCTTGACATTGATGCCGCTGCCGCGGCGCACCGGCGCGACCGTGCAAACGGCTCTGGCATATTCCGGATCGAGCGACGGGAGGAAGCCAAGACAGTCGACGTTATCAGAAGTGATAGCTCCGCGAAAGGCTTCTGTGCCGGAGCCGACCAGTCTGACCCGCAGATGGGGAAGAGTCTTTGCGAGGATGGGAGCGAGTCGGCGAACAATCCAAAGGGCTGCTTCACGATTGGGCGGCCAGGTACAGCGGCCTACAAACAGAATCGCGTCGCGGCTGCCCGTTGGCGCCGGAGGTCTGTCCCCTCCCCGAACCGGGATGGGCAGCCACTGAATATGCCCCGGCACTGCGCCCGATGCAGCGATCAGCGAATCGCGGTCTTCCGGGGTCATCGCAAATACGCGATCCATCCGGCGGATCATTTCCAGTTCGTGCACCCGCAGCTTTCTGGCCTCCACCCAGAGCAGAGGCTTGAGAATGCGGGCGACCGGCTCGATCCTATCAGCGACAATTCGGTGTTCGACATTGTGCGCACGCAGTACATGCATAGCAGACCGCGGCGCATCGCTGAGCATTCCGGAAACATAAGCCGCAGCAGCAGCGTGACTTTGCTCATACCAGATCAAATCGAAGCCGCCCGCGGCGACGATGCGGCGAAACCGGGTCCGAGCTTCGGGGCTCGCGTATTTCAAAAGTGCGAAGGGCAGCTGGCTGATCAGTGACATCGCGAACCGGCCGTGTGAGTTGGCGACGGTGCCCAACGAGCCGCAGCCCAGATACGGACCGACGAGCGGTTGATCAAAAGCCTCCCCGAACCCCGTAAGAAGTACCGGACCAGCGCTGCCCAGCACGCGAAGAGAGGCGCGAATCGCGTAGGCGCCCCCATCTTCCGAATCAAACGGGTTGCGAGCGAGCACGACCAGGGTCCGCATACCTAAAACCACCCCGGGTCTCGCCTGACATCCTGATTGATCAGCACAGCCTTATAAGGAACCAGAATTTTCGGGTGCGTAAGGTAAATATCGCCCCAAAGTCGCGACAAACAAATCCCCATCAATAAGACACAATATGCTGCCCTTAGCCACCTTCGCTGAATGCGGCGCGTCAGCAGAGCGAGCAGAAAGATCTCGGCAATACCAAAGTACATTCCCGCTCGCATCGGAATCATGGCCACCGTGCTATAAAACAAAATGAATAACACGACGGACATGAGATACATATTGAAATAAAGCTGATCTTTGTCCTTGCGAAACAAGCGAAGACAAAGCATGAAACCAAGCAAAAAACTCAGGCGTTTTACGTAATAAAAGACTGACAGATCGCCGCCGGCCAGGTCGAAGTCGGCTCCCGTGACCCGCTGAAAGTCGGCCAGCTTTTGATCCAGATACGGAATACTGAGATAGTTCCCTGCAAGCCTTACCAGAAGCGCACCGACATCGAGCACTGCAGCGGCAACAAGTGCGCCCAATACGAACCAGGCGGCGCGAAATCCAATCCGGATGCGGCCCAGAGGCCACGCCAGGAGAAAACAAATGGCCGTGGTGTGAAAACAGGTTGCCAGCCCAACACAGATCAGGAATCTCAGCAAATTCCGTGAAACGATATACCGGAGGCTAAAGAGACAGATCCCGATGGCCATGATCTGTCGCGCGGTACCCATCCAGCCGACGAGAAAGGATGAGTAAAAGAGCAGAAGCAACCAGCCGGAAGCTCGGAAGTCGTCGTCGTCGAAACTGGCCACAACGAGTCCAATCCAAACCGCGGAATAGAGGAGAAGGAATCCCGTATATGAAAATCCGAGAGTTTTGAAGAGCAGATTAGCTACTCTGTATCCGACTTCAAATTCCTGCGAGTTGTCACGCAGCGCCGCTAAATGCCTGTAGTAGTTGAAATAGTTAAACCAGTCATTACCGGTTTCCCAGCGAAGACCTGTAAACAGTACAAGGATAAGGTAGCCGACAATCAGCAGAGTCAGGCGGCAGGATCGGGTAAGATTCAGCTCCATGAGGACAGCGATTAGAGCCAGAAACGCAAAGATCAGGAGGTAAATGGTCATCGCGTCCGGTCTATCCCGCTTCCGGAGCTCCCGCACCAGGATGATTGCTCGGTAAGGGCGTTTGTAAGTGCGATGTGTGCAGAAGGAAGACGTTGACCGCATCCACTCGATCAGGCAGGAGGCTGCCCTGCCGATAGATGTAAGGACGATATCCAAGCGGATTCAGAAGATGAACGATTTCCGTTCCGACGTCTTCGGCGAGTATGATCGGTCGCGATTCGCTGATGATGCTCATGGCACCTCGAAGTATGCGGATTTCGGATCCTTGCGCATCAATCTTCATGACAGCAATGCCTTCCAACTCCAGATCATCAAGCTTCTGCAGCGTGACGTTGACTTCGATGCAGGTCAGGTGCCGGGCGTCAAATCCTGCAAGGGTGTGACGATTCAGCCATGCCATCGCGGGATCCCGATACACTGAAGCCAGGCTGTCAAAGACCCAGCCGCGATATTGGGGAATATACAGGACCGCTGTCCCATGGCAATCGGAGAGGCCGGTCGCCCGAATCTCGACACCCACGGATCTCCGATATGCCGATTTGAGAATGTCGGCCAGGTGTTTATTCGGCTCAAAGGCGATAATCCGCCTGCCTGGCAGCATCGTCCGGAACGACTGGATGCTGAGGCCCCGATTGGCTCCGATGTCCAGAATGTTTCCAGAGCCGATTTTCAATAGCCGGAAAGCATACCAATCAGAATCGTGTGGGACGCGAAACGCTCTGCGAAGAGCTCTTTCACATGCGAATCTCGAATCATGGAGAGAAGGGAAGTATGTTTCAGCGGAACGAATGTAGCGTCTCAGGCTAAGCATCTTGTCCCTTAGCTTATGTGCAGGCTCGGTATCCGAGCTGTCTGGGATATATGCGAATGCAGAACTGGTTGCATCATATATCACCCGAAGCGTAGCAGGTCCTGCGGAGAGACATTGCGGATGCAGGTCATTTCGGGGCAGCCGCGAATGTCGTTACAGGGAGCGCAGGGGAGGTGACAGGAGACAACGGTGGCGAGGCTTGAGTCTGGCCGCCAGCGGGCAACCCCGGCCAACCCGCTGTAGGCAACGACGCAGCGCGTTCCAACAGCGGCGGCCACGTGGCCCGCCATAGATTCGACGCCGTAGAGGAGATCCGCGTGTCGGACGGCGGCAACAAATCCCTGCCACGAGAGTCGGTCGCAGGCATTGATACAGTTCTCAAAACGATTCACGACGGCCTCGATGTTCGCTGCCTCCCTGCTTCCCCTTCCGGTAAAGAGAAATCGCTGATCCGGCCGGTTGCGAACGACTTCCCCCCAGAACTCAGGAGGCAATTCCCGGTTCGTTGCTCCCGAACCCATGTGAATTACTCGATATCTTATCGTATTGATCGCGGGAACGCCGAGCAGTGCACAAACTTCGCGAATGGCTTCAGGAGAGCTCTCCGGAAGAGAAGATCGCCTGTACTGAAGACAGGCGGGCTCGCGAAGGATGGCCCTGAGGAGTTCGCCCTGGATGGCCCCTATGGACATGAAGGGGGTCGTTGGCCGATCGACCAGCAGCGTCGCCAGAGGCGCCATTACGCTGTGCCTGAAACCCACTCGCACAGGTATCCGTGCTGTCCATGCGAGGTCGAGAAGGTCCGGATTCCAGGGGTAAAGGCAGAGTGCAATATCGTAGCGAAGCGCTCGAATTTCGCGGAGCGCAGCTCTTCTGGTCCGCTTGAACTGCCACATCTTCGAGAGCACGCCGGCGTCCGACCGATTGAGTCGCCATTGATCAATGCAGTGCACGAACGCGATTCGGGGATCGGACTTCAGGACGAAGGCGGACCAGCTTCCTGTGGCGAACCCGATCTGGGCCGACGGGTAGGCACACTGCAAGACCGGTATGAGAGAGGCCGAAATGACAATATCGCCTATGTGGGCAGGATTGATAAGAAGAATGCGGCGGGGCGTTGCCGGAGGAAGGACTTGCTTTCTCCCGCACTCCGCTGCGCGGAGAGCAACTAGGCAGATCGATCTCCAGACTCTGACAGCAACCCCGATTAGCTTTCTCTTCCTGCTAGTCATCGCCTGCCGATCTGCGCTCAGCTAGCTGCACAGAAGATAAATGGCATCGAAACATACGAATCCCGATTAATCTTGTGTCCCCAATCCAGTCTAACGCCATCGTCGGGCGCGCGACGCTGTGGCGTGGTCTTTTATGCGGCCAGTTTTGATGATAAGGCGATCGAAGCATTCGCACCCGCGGGTTCAGATGCCAGGCAACCGAAGCACATCCTTTGTATTTGATGAGGCGACCACGTTGCATCGCGGTGTAATCACAGGCTTGAGAGCAGACGGACCGATTCTGGAGCGGTTCGATGCCGGGGAAATCAAGCGGACATGAGGCCCACCCTGGCCGGAATCGGCACGAAGAAGCCGATCTCCAGGGCGATGGCGCTGGCCGGTGAGACACGAAGCGGAGAGAGACCGAGGATGGCAATGCGCGACGCGATTCTGGTCACCGGGGAGCCGGATTCATCGGTTCGAAGTTTGTGCTGGGGTGGATGGCGTCCGGCGGCACCCGGTGGTGAATCTCGATCTGCTGACCTACGCCGGGAATCCTGCGAGCCTGAATATGCTGCAGGACGATGGGCGGCATTGCCTCGTGCCCGGTTGGCGCGATCAGCAGGATGATTCCTGCTGGGCGATCGGAACACTGCGCGATTTCGCGGCAGCCGCTTGCGGCGTAGCCAAAGTCAATGCCCAACCCTTGGTCCAGTGCCCATCACCCGGCAGGTCGATCGGCTCATGGTCCTGAGATTCGTCCGGAGGAGGGCAAATCCGCGTTGGGGTCGACGACGCGAATTGAGTCCCCCCGGGCCCGGCGGAATATCCCGATATGACCGAACGCAGGCTGTCGCCCAGCAGCCTGCCAACCCGTTCATGCCCACAACGACTGAGGTGAAACGAATCACAGAACGCGCTCTGGAATGTGACCCCTTTGGGTTGCGATTCCAGAGAAGCAAATGCATCCACAAAGATGCAGCCATGCTTTTGCGCGATGTCGAAGAAGATCCTGTGCGCTCTGCGGCGGCACATGCGAATGATCGGATCCGGTGCGGAGAACGGACTGATGACGAAAATCGAATGAAAAGGCAGCGCCTTCAGGCTGTACAGAGTGGAATCCAGCATGCTCGACAGCGCGTCCGGGTCGAATATTTTTCTGCGTTGTCCAAGAAGGACGAACAGAATGGCAATGAGCCATCGTCTCAGCGTGATCCAACGACTGACGAATTTGGGCCGATAGTCCTGCGCGTCGTTCGCTGTCTGCGTTTCCGCTCGCGGTTGGTGTTTGGCGTGGCTCGAAGTGAACAGCAGCTTCCCCAGTATTTTGGAAAACAAAGGGGAAGTTTCGTAGTGACCGAGCTGCAGAACAAGATAATCGGGAGGGTTCCCGCGGCATGACTCGGCGATGCGATCGGCAGCGCTACGCAGATTCACGTAAGAGAGGATCGCAGGGAAAGTGTCGTCTGAGGAGATAGATTGCAGCGCCACACGGACGAACGAGTGTTCCGGGCCGACGGGCCACCCTTCCACATGACAACCTCCAGCGAACAGGATTCGAACCATCGACGGTGCGATTCAAGGCGTTCCAAAGATCAGCAAGGCACGCACATGACTATCTTGTTTCGCTGTGCGGCCAAGGACCAGATTACGAGCGTAAAAGCGGGGACGCCGGGCTAGCGAAAAGGATTACGGGAGTACCGTGGCCGCTTCCACCTTGCTTTGCGTCCGCGATGACGCAGATTGGCGGGCGAACTGCACGGTAGAGGGCGCTCATTTGTCGCAGGCGCGAGCGGTTTTTATCGGTAGCCAATTGGTCACCAGGCTGCGCCGGGAGGGCGTTGGGGGCGGGGTGTCGATTTGAGGCATCCCCAATTCTTCAAAACCACGGCCAAAGAATTTATCATCGGCGATCTGCGTGATCCGGCGGTGGCGACAGCGCCGCCGTCGGTAGCATCGACGATGTCTACCAACTCGTGGCGGATAAGGGCGGCGCTGGGTACATCCTCGCGGGCGAGTACGGCGCTACCGCTATGCAAAATTCAGCCATGGGTTAACCTGAATGTCGTCAAAGCCGGACGCAAAGCAGGGGCGAAGCGATTTTTTGTTCTTCTTCGGCGGGGGTCTATCTGAAAGATAACTGGAAGGATCCCGACAACCCGATCTGCTTGGAAGAGTCGGCCTATCCTGCAGCTCCGGATGCTAGTACGGATGGGAGACGCTCTTCAGCGAACGCCGCGCATACGGCACATTTCCGGACCGCTGGGTGTGCACCGGCCGCAATTCCGACAACTGCCTCGTCTCCGAAAAACTGAGGTGGTCATCCTCGCATCCATTTGAAAGATGGAGTGAGAAATACCTATCAAACGATCGAAGCTCAGGTTAAAGCCGCCGATACCCGTGCTGTTGTCGACCGGAAAGCCGCCCTCCCGAGTCCTCTGCGGCAAAGATCGGTGCGCACAAGATTCTGCCTGACCGCGCATGGGTTGCCCACGCAATCTGCTTGCCGTATGAGTGCCATACCTCTAATGCTTCGCAGCCTCCCGTATCACCGCCTCAAACGCCGGCTTGGGTTGGCCGGAGCGGTCGAAGAGCAATGGATAATTGGTGCGCCCGGGAACAGGCCAGTTGTTCTTCCAGGATTGGGCGTCGGTCACGCCCCAGAAGGTGACGCGGTTGATGACGCCACGATGCTTCAGATAGACGGCGAAGAGATCCGCGTACCGCTTCGCGAGCTGTTGCTCGATGGAC
>DATJSB010000310.1:0-10000 GCA_035504315.1 Occallatibacter sp. | reverse complement strand
CTAGCCAGCATTTCTCACAAACGGCGCGAAGGGCATATCCCCACCCCCCTATATCCGATACCCCCGCCCCCTGCGAAAAATCTCTAAATCTATTGTTTTCAGTGCGATAGAGGGTAGACTTGGCGGCCAAGTCTATTGTTTTCAGGCGGTTAGGATCTGCTGGTCTGCCGAACTTCGGCCCCAAGAATCGCTATCTGCATTCAGAATAGAACGGGCGGGGGAATTAAACGGTAAAAAGGAGATGCGACTTAAGTCGTTTTGAATGATGGTAATAGAGGAGGAATCCGGCAGCCTGGCGGTTGACCGCGAGTACATTTATAGTGCGGCATGTGTGAAACGCGGGCTAACACCGCGAGCCCCGCTATAGCGTTTTCGGTTCAAGTCTTTACCCAGTCGATGCGGCCAAGTGGCTCTTTCCTTAAGGAAAGAGCCGCCTCGCGTGATGACCGCGGGTCAACACATGAACCGAAAACGCCGTAACTCCGCTTACCCCTGTATATCAAACTGTTCCGGGTGCAGCGTGGCGTCGCTCTTGACCAGGATGTTCTTACCCACCAGGTCTTCGTAGTCGTTCAGCCAGCGCGCGTTGTTGCTCTTCAGCACTTTTACGGTTTCGGGGTTCACGCGAAGCATCACGTCGGCGCCTTCAAAATGCTTGCGCATCTTACGCAGCTCAACGTAAATCTCGTTGCAGACCGTGGCCGAGCTCTTGACCATGCCGGTGGCCTGGCAGGTGGGGCAGGGAACCGACAGCGTGCGTTCGAGAGACTGCTTGACGCGCTTGCGCGTGATGGCCACCAGGCCAAAATCGTTAAACTGCAGAACCTTGGTCGGTGCGCGATCGACCTTGAGTGCCTCTTCCAGGGCGGCCAGAACCTTGAAGCGGTTCTTGCGCTCGTCCATGTCGATAAAGTCGATCACGATAATGCCGCCCAGGTCGCGCAGCCTGATCTGGCGAACAATCTCAGGAACAGCGTCGAGGTTGGTTTTGACGATGGTGTCTTCAAGACGCGCGCTCTTGCCCACATATTTGCCGGTGTTGATATCGATGGCCACCAGCGCCTCGGTCTGGTTGATGACGATCGATCCGCCGCTTTTCAACCACACTTTCGAGCGCAGCGCCTTCGAAATCTCGTCCTGAATGCCGAAGTGCTCAAAGAGCGGCGTCTCCTTGGTGTAGAGCTTGACGCGCCGCACCAGCGAGGGCGAGAAGCGATTGAGGAAGCGCACGATCCGCTCGTAGTCGGCCTCCGAATCGACCCAGATGTTTGAGAAGTTGTCGCTTACCTGGTCGCGCAGAATGCGCTCGATAAGGCCGAGGTCGTGATAGATGAGGGCCGGCGACTTCGACGACTCGGATCGCTGCTTGATGTCGTTCCACAGTGTCATAAGCATGCGCAAGTCGGCGCGGAGTTCTTCTTCCGATGCGCCTTCGGCGGCCGTGCGAACAATGAAGCCGCCCGCGGATTCGCCGCGCTCGTGCAGTAAGATCCGCTTAAGGCGATGACGCTCCTCGTCGGATGCGATCTTGCGGCTCACGCCCACATGCGAAACCGTGGGCATGAAGACCAGGAAGCGGCCGGGCAGTGCGATGTGGCTGGTAATGCGCGCTCCCTTTTTGGCGATCGGTTCCTTGGCGATCTGCACCAGAATCTCCTGGTTCGGTTTAAGCAAATCGCTGATTACCGGCAGGTCGGTGGTCTGCATCGAGCGGCGCGATGGCCCGCGGCGGTTGCCTTGCGGGCGTCCACGGCGTCCGCGATCTCGGGCGAAGCGCTGCGGCTGGCCCGGTGCGGGCTGAGCTCCGGCCGAAGCTTCTTCCTCTTCATCCTCTTCCTCGTCGTCCTCTTCCTCGCCGTTCTGGTCTTCGAGATTCAATTGGATCTTGTGATCGAGATGTGCCTCTTGCAACATCTCGCCCAGGTCACCGGAGCGTAGTTGCGATGGCAGCGTCTCTTCTTCATAAGTATCGAGATCGTGTTCCTCAGCTTTGTGGCGCCGATGATGTGGAACGGCCTCGTACTCCTCGCCCTCGATCACTTCCTCTTCCACCAGGCCTTCGCCCGGCGCGTAGGCCGAAACTGTCTTTACGTCGGCAGCAGGCTTCTCCGCAGCCGGCTCCGTTTCCTCTTCTTTCTTCTTCTTGCCGAATCCGAACAGCCTGAATTCGAGCGGTGAAGCCGTGTCGATGCGATGCTCGGCCTCGGAATCGGCCGGCGGCTCAACTTCAGCCGCCGCCCCTGCGGCGGGCTCGGCCTCACCGGCAACTGTTACCTCATGGTGGGTTGTCCCGTGATGCTCTTGTGCGGCCGAGATCTCAGCCGCGGCGGGAACGGTCTCGTCGCTATGTGTAAACTCCTCGAACTCGATCTTCGGCTCTTCCTCCACCGGAGGCTTGAGCGCCTCGCGGTGCTCTTCAAGTCGCGGTTCGGGGCCTGTCACTTGAGGCGCCGATTCAATCTCGCGCAGTGCCGGAGGCGCCGATTCCTCGTGCGTCGCGGCTGGTTCCTCTTCGATCAGTTCCTCTTCGATCAGTTCCCCTCGCGCGAACTCTGCGGCGGCCGGCGCGACAAATTCAACCGGTTCTGACGCTGCCGCTGCAGTTGCCTCACCGCCTTCAGTCTCAACAAGCCCTTCAGATGGCTCTGGCGCAGTCTCCGTGCGGCGACCACGGTGCCGTGCGAGCGATTCGCCGGGCAGCAGACCGCTCCCGTCCCAGGTGAGCGGGGCCTCGACGAGCGTCGAGGGTTTTGAGGTGGGCCGGCGCGCCGCGACAGGTTCGGCGGCTGGCTTTGAACCTTCGACCGCTGTGGCGCCGTACTTCGAGAGGGATTCGCCGGGCAGCACAAAGGGAGCCGGAGCCTGCTCTGCTCGCGGCGCCCGCTGCGGAGCCTCTGACGCGTGAATTGACGCCTGAATTTCGTTTGCGATTTCGCTCTCGGAGACCGGTTTCTCCTCGAAGTCGACCGGTTGGGCGGTCGTCCTCTCCGATTCCACCGGGCCTTGAACCGGTCCGCGTCCGCGGCGATGGCGGCGCCCGCGCCAGCGCTTTCCTCCAGTCGATCCCTCCGTATCCTGATTGGCGATCTCCAGCTCCGGAACCACCGGATGATCGTCGGCGGATTGTGTCGCGGCGGCTCTGGTTTCCTGGGGCGCCTGGCTCGGTCGTCCCTGATCGCGCCGGCGGTCGTCGCCTCGCTCGCGGCGCTGGTCGTGTGTTTCCTGACCCCCATGCCGAACCTCGAACGGCGGCTGGTTGGCCCCGGTCGCCGTCGCCCGCTCAATCTCGTCGGTGTCTTCCTGATCTTCGAGCTCGACGAAGTCGGTTACATAGAGGAATGCGTCGCGCTCCAGGCCAAGGTCGACAAACGCCGACTGCATTCCCGGCAAAACGCGGGTGACGCGTCCGTTATAAATTGAGCCCGCAAGCGTGTACTCGTTTTCGCGTTCGTAATAGATTTCTGCGAGCTGATCGTCTTCAAGAATTGCAAGCCGCGTCTCATGCGGCGTGCTGGAGATACAGATTTCCTTTGCCATCGTACCTTTCCGGCCGGCAGCTCATGGCTGACGGCGCTGGCGGAAGGTGGGATGGAAATGCGCTGTTCCGGAAGGCGATGGGGTGGGCGAAAAGGACGGCCTTGATCGAGCGCGTGAGGCTGGCTGTTCACCGGGGCCAACCGGGGTGGGTGGCGACCCGCGATGAAACCGGTAAACTCCAGGCCGAACGAGCTTGAACGTACGGCGATCCAGTTTGAGAGATTTGTGGCCGACGCTGCCGGACTTCAAGTCCAGCCGGGCCGTTTGACCTTGACCTTCCGCCGAGCCGCGTCTGGCAGTGCGATACCGGAATCCAATTCCAGATGCGCCAGCGCATGCTACCGAACGTATGGGCCAGAGGCCTTCCCGTCTCTCGGTTCTCATGAACCCATTCCTGCCGGGCGCGATCCATCCGGACCCGCCGGCCAAAAAACTAAAAAACCCATCTCTTACCCGTTCAGCACTTTACAGCTCCGGGGTAAGAGCCAAACTTATTTCCTGCGCCGCGTCCGAATTGGATGGCGACGCTCAATTCACAAACCGGCGCATGCGGACATTCATAGCCACGCCTAGCGCCAGAAACGTGAACAGCACCGAAGATCCACCGTAACTCATTAAGGGTAAAGGGATTCCGGTGACGGGCATGAACCCGATGACCATGCCTACATTGACCGCAATCTGGAAGGTCAACACAGCCACGATTCCCATGATAATCAGGGATCCGGGCAGGTCGGCGGCTGTTTGAGCGTTTTGAATCAAACGCATCAATATGAAAAAGTATAGCAGCAGCACTGAAATCGCGCCCACAAACCCGTGTTCCTCGCTGAAAGCGGCAAAGATGAAGTCCGTGTAGGGAATGGGCAGGAAATACCCCTGGGTCTGCGTGCCCTTTTCGGTTCCTTTGCCCCAGATTCCCCCCGAACCCACTGCAATCTCAGACTGCAGCACCTGGTAACCGGCGCCCCGCGGGTCGTTCTGGGGGTTGATGAAGCTGGTCAGCCGCGCCTTCTGGTAACCCTTCAGGATTTTGCCGCTCGACCAGACCCCACCTATCAGGACCAGCCCGCAAACGGTGAGAATCGCCGCCTGCTTGAGATTGATTCCGCCCAGGAACAGCCCTGCCACCAGGATCGGTGCGTATGTGAGGGTGGTGCCGAGATCGGGCTGCACCAGGACCAGCAGCATGGGAACACCAACCATGGCAAAGGCTTTGAAGATATCGCGCCAGGTCAGATAGCGCCCGCCCAGGTTGGCAAAGTACCGCGCCACCACAAGAATCAAAACCAGTTTGACCCACTCCGAAGGCTGGAACTGCACCGGCCCGATCGCGATCCAGCGCCGGGCTCCCAGCGCCTTGTGGCCCACCAGTTTGACCGCCACCAGCGAAACCAAAAAGAATCCGTAGAACCAGGGCGAGAGGTCGAGCATGCGGTGGTAGTCGATCTTGGCAAGGATGAACATTCCGGCCAGTCCGGCCAGGATGAACATCACCTGTTTTGATTCGAAGCTCGAAAAGCGGGTGTGAACGGTGGTGGAGTAAACCTCGAGCAGCGACACCCCGCACATGATCAGGATCAACAGCAGGAGCGGCCAGTCGAAATCGCGAAAACTCAAAAAGCGACGCATGCTTCGGTCTACTCTTGCTTTCTAGCCACAACGTCAGTCCGGTTGTGGCTCGTAGTGAGCGATTCCCCGGGTTGAGCGCCGGCGGTCGAGGCCTGCTGTTTGGGGGTCTTGCCGGCGGGAGCCCTTTCCGGAATCGCCTGTCCATTTGCCACCACAAAGCTGCCCATGCCGATCTTCTGCCGGCCTGTCTCCTTTGCGCCTGCAGCATTGTCGGGCTGCGACCACACCGCGCTCATCTCAACCGGCGGCTTCGTCTTTTCGGGTGGCAGATCTCCCAGCAGCCGGCGTTGCTTGTCCACGTAGGCTTCAACCACCTGGGCCCCGATGCGCGCCGGAAACCAGCTCTTGTCGCCATTCTGCCAGAGCACGGCAACCACCAACTCGGGATTGCGGCGTGGGGTAATGCCTACAAACCACACGTTTGGGCGGGTGACTTTGCCTTTTTCTATCTTGCCCAGCGCCTCGTGGCTCATCAACTGGGCGGTTCCGGTCTTACCTGCGAAGTCGATGCCTTCCAGATGCTCCCCTCCGGCGGTGTGGTAGAGCCCCGGTTGCGTCACCTCGGCCATGCCGTCGGTCACCGTGACCCAGGTGTCAGGGTCCATGGGCACAAAGGCGTCGCCGGAGCCCGGGAAGCTGGCAAGAAGTTCTTTGCGGAACTCGGGAGTAAGCTCGTCAGGGAACACCACGTGCGGCCGAACCAGGTGCCCGTCGGAAGCAATGCCACCGATGATACGCGCCAGCTGGATGGGGGTAGCCTCAACCGCCCCCTGGCCAATGGACACGTCCAGTGTCTCGTCAGGGTACCAGCGGTGATGGAAGTTCCTGATAAGCCACTGCGGCGAGGGCATCAGGCCGGCCTGCTCCCCGGGCAGATCGATGCCTGTCTTTTGTCCGTAGCCGAAGGCATCGGCGTACTTCACAATGCGATCGATGCCCAGCTTGTCACCCAGCATGTAGAAAAACGTGTCGCACGAGTAGGGAATCGCGTTGTGAATGTCGACGGCGCCGTGATGCTCGTCGCAGTGGTGGTAGTAGCCATACGGCCCCCATCCGCCGCTGCACACAATGTGCATGTTCTGGGCGATGCCTTCCTGCAGGCCTGCCACCGACATAACGATCTTGAAGGTAGAGCCCGGCGCAAGCTGGGCCTGGATGGCCTTATTCATCAGCGGATGGTCGGGATCGGCCATCAGCTTGTTCCAGTCGCTGCGGTCAATCTTGACGGCAAACTCGTTGGGGTCGAAGCTGGGCCGCGAAACCATGGCCAGGATATCGCCGTTGCGCGGGTCCATGGCCACGATTGCGCCGGTGCGATCACCCAGCGCCAGTTCAGCCGCGCGCTGCAGGTCGTTGTCAATGGTCAGCCGCAGGTCCTGCCCCGGAATCGCGTGCTGAATCCCGATGTAGCCAACCTCGCGGCCGTGGCTGTCCACAATCACATCGCGGCTGCCGTCGGTGCCGCGCAAGAGTTCGTCGTAGGTTTCCTCAACGCCTGCCTTGCCCACCACGTCGCCTGGCTCGTAATAGGCAAAACGCGGATTGTTCAAATCGTCTTCGCTCACCTCGCCCACGTAGCCAATCAGGTGGGACGCGAAACCGTCGCGCGGATACAGCCTCCGCTCCACGTCGATGGTCTCAAGTTCGGGCAGCTCGTTGCGATGCGCCTCAATGAACGCGTGCTCGTCGGCGGTCACGTCGTCTTTAATTGGGATCGGTTGATAGCCCGGCGAATTGCGGTAATGATGCACCGTTGCCTGCAACTGACCGAGATCGAGATCGAGCCCCTTGGCGATGAGCGGCAGATCGGCGTCGATGTCTTTCTTCTGCTCGCGAATAAGAAAGCAGCTCACCGACGGGTAGTTGTCGACGATGAGCCGGTTTTCGCGGTCGAAGAGCTTGCCGCGCGGGGCAAGAATAGGCTCCTTGCGGATGCGGTTGGCCTCGGCCAGCTGGCGAAAGTTCTGGGCGCCGAGCACCTGCAGCCGCCAGAGGCCGGCGGCCAGGGCCAGCACCATCAAAAGGATGCACCACTGCACCACGATCAACTTGGAACTGGAAATCTTTTCGCCGCGGTTGATGCCTGAAACCATGAATCCTGCGCTCGCTTTTAGAATACAGCCAAAAGGGATTGCTTTTCGTCCCCGCCCGATGAGAACTGGCCGGTCCGTCTCTCAGCGAGCCCCGCGGCTCGATCGGTGTTTTATCCTGTCAACAGGACCGCTCGCGGTTTTTCTGCGTTCTCGGATTTCTTCCCCGGTACGGCGCAGAGAACTCTCGATTTGACGGAATCCGTGCCCGCTGGTCCTGGCATCGGATTCTCATCGCAAGGGAAAATTCTCCAGGGAACGCGCATGGCGCAGTCAACCGCGGCCTCTTCTGCGAAACCGCGGGACGCCGACAGCGAATTTCATTTCGATGAGACGTGGAAGCCGCGGTTCAATCCGTGGGTCATCGCCTTCACCGTCACGCTCGCCACTTTCATGGAAGCGCTCGACTCGTCCATTGCCAACGTTGCCCTCCCACACATTGCCGGGTCGCTCAGCGCAAGTTACGAAGAGGCCACCTGGATTCTTACCTCTTATCTGGTCTCCAACGCCATCATTCTCCCCATCAGTGGCTGGATCGCCAACCGCATCGGCCGCAAGCGCTTCTACATGAGTTGCGTCGTCGGATTTACGGTCTTCTCTTTCTGCTGCGGCCTGGCCAACTCTTTGCCTATGCTGATCCTCTTCCGCATCTTTCAGGGCGCGGCGGGCGGGGGCCTGCAGCCCAGCGAACGCGCCATCCTGGCCGATACCTTCTCTCCGGAAAAACGCAGCGTCGCGTTTGCCCTCTACGGAATGGCCGTCGTCGTCGCACCCGCCATCGGACCAACGATCGGCGGCTGGATCACCGACAACTACACCTGGCGCTGGATCTTCTTCCTCAATATCCCGGTTGGCATTCTCTCCATCGTTCTGACCAGCCGCATCGTTGAAGACCCGCCCTACCTCAAGCGCGTTCGTAAGAAACTCGGCAGCGTCGACGGCATCGGTCTTGGCTTGCTCGCCCTCACCATTGGGGCTCTGCAGATCATGCTCGACAAGGGGCAGGAAAAAGACTGGTTCGGCTCGCATCTCATCGTCACCTGCGCCTTCCTGGCAGGCATCGGCTTCATCGTTTTTCTATGGCGCGAGTTCACCACTACGCACCCCATCATCGACCTCTCACTCTACCGTAGCCGCAACTTCAGCATGACCCAGCTGGTCATGCTGGTGATCGGAGCCTCGCTTTACGCCACCACGGTAATGATCCCGCAGTATCTGCAGGAGATCATGGGCTACACCGCTACCGAGGCCGGAATGGTGCTGTCACTGGGCGGCCTGGTGCTCATCTTTCTTCTGCCCATCGTGGGTTTCCTTGGGCAAAAGCTCGATCCCCGCGCCATGATCTGTTTCGGATTCGCCTGGGTCAGTTTCGGCATCTGGCGTATCTCCAGCCTCGACCTGAGCATCAGTTTCTGGGACGCCGCCAGTTGGCGCGTCATCATGGTGATCGGCATGCCGTTCCTGTTCGTACCTATCAGCGTCATGTCCTATGTCGGCGTCCCGCAGGAGAAAAACAACGAGGTCTCCGGACTCACTGCGCTGGCCCGTAACATCGGCGGCAGCCTCGGAATTTCCTTCATCAGCACCATGCTGGTGCGCCGTGCGCAGGTGCATCAGAATTATCTCGCCGCGCACGTCTATCCCGGTGCAGCCAACTACCGCATCCTCGATCGCGGATTCAACGGGATGTTGCACAGCCGGGGCTACTCCCCCGCCGGGGCGACCACCGGCGCGATGGCTCACACCTACAACATGATGGTGCAGCAGGCGAATACGCTTGCCTACATTGACACCATCCACGCCCTCGTCATCCTCACCGTCTGCCTCATCCCGATTGGCTACCTGATGAAGAAGCCACGCTATCGCTCCCGGCAAGCTGCTTCTGTCGAATAGAGCGATTCATTCTGACGGCCGTTCAGCCGGCCCGTGAAGCCGGAATGGAAGCGGCGCCAGCATACGTTGAACTCTGCCGGCAGCATACTGGAGCAGGCGGGCACCACTTCAATCCCTGATTTGCAGCCGGTCAAGGAACGGAAACAGCACCAGCGCGATCGCCGCGTTACCGATCGCGATGAACAGTTGCGTGAACCAGTTCCATTCCAGGTCAAGCCCCAGCATTCCGCGAGACACGGCGAAGTAAATGGCGCTCGATAGCAGTGACAGCACCAAATTGAGAATCACGCGAATGGCGTGGTTTTCGACGTCGATGCGGACGCCCATCGACGCGGCGATAAACCCAACTGCGGTTTTGGCAATGCCGTTAATGCCGATGGCGTGGTGAGTGAGGGCATCTTCAAACAGCCCCATGGCCGCTCCCATGAGCGTGCCCTGGATGGGCGAACGCCGTCCGAGCGCGAAATAAATGGTGACCACCAGGGGAAGATCGAACCACGCATACCGGCCCAGGACGCGCGGCAGCCACGCCTGCAGCACCAGCGCGGCAAGCGGCACGAGCGCGTACACCAGCAGTGGATATCGATGAATCTCCAGGTCGCGCCGGTCATCGGCGCCGAGCAGGGCCATACTAAGGCATTTCTCCTTCAATCCTAGGGCCTGTTAACACTACTGGGGCGGTTGGCGTTGCGGGCGAAAATCGGGCCAGACTAGGCCGAGCCCGAAGGCTTTGGTGGTTCCAAGGTCGAGGGCGAGAACGACGTATGGCACGATTTGCGCCGCAACCCTTCGGGCCGGGGCCAGTTTTCCTCATTTCATCGTCCCTCGTCGCTAGCAGACACCCGGTATGCGTC
>DATJSB010000309.1:0-7953 GCA_035504315.1 Occallatibacter sp. | reverse complement strand
CAAGGCCCGAACACCGGCCTGCAACCCGATCTCGACGAACTCGACAACGCCATTCTGCGCTACCTTGAGCGCCATGGGCGAGCAACGAATTTTGAAGTTGGCGAAGCGGTAGGCCTTTCGTCCTCGGCGGCCTCGCGGCGCATTCTGGCTCTCGAAGCCGCAGGCGCCATCCGCGGCTACCGCGCCCTCATCGATGACCGGCTGCTGGGCAAGAGCATGACCGTCTACATTCGCGTCACGCTGGAACGGCAGTCGGCCGCGGTGCTGGGTGCATTTGAAACGGCCGTGCGCCACTGTCACGACATTGTGAGCTGCCATCTGATGGCCGGCCAGTACGACTACATGCTGGTAGCGCGCGTCGGAGGAATCGACGACTACGGCCGCCTGCACCAGAACGAGCTTTCGCGCCTGCCCGGCGTAACGCGCCTCGAGACCAGCTTCGCGCTCAGAGATGTGCTCGAGGCGCATTGATCCCGGCCCGCGTCGCCTGCCCTCGCTCTTCGAAAACTCATACGCAATGCCGACTTGCTGGGATAAATCGGTTACCGGAGCGTGATTCGGCGACTTGGCGTCAATCGAAATTTAGACCGGAGCATTAATACCGCTGACTCCGCTTTCTGTTCTCTGTTCTCTGTTCTCTGATCTCTGATCTCTGATCTCTGTTCTCTGATCTCTGTTCCCTGTCTTCTCAGTTCATCCACTCGCGCGCGTTCTTCCAGATGTCAAGGCCGCCTTCCTGGGCCGAACGATCGATCTCCGCCAACTCAGCGTCGGTGAATGCAAGGTTCTTCAGCGCATCGAGCGAGTCGTCGAGCTGCGCGGGGTTGCGCGCACCGATGAGCGCCGAGGTCACGCTGCTCAGGCGCAGCACCCACGCAATCGCCATCTGCGCCAGCGACTGCCCGCGGCCTTTGGCAACCTCGTTCAGAGCACCAACGCGTTTCAGATTTTCTTCGGTCAGCGAGTCCTTGGGCACTGAGGTGTTCTGCTTGCTGGCGCGCGCATCGGCCGGCACTCCGTTCAGGTACTTGTTGGTCAGCAATCCCTGCGCCAGAGGTGAGAAAGCGATGCACCCTGCGCCCACTTCTTCGAGCGCGTCGAGCAGGCCTTTCTCGATCCAGCGGTTCAACATCGAGTACGAAGGCTGATGGATGAGCAGCGGAACTCCCAAGCTCTTGAGGATCGCGGCGGCCTGGCGCGTGCGGTCGGCGTTGTAAGAGGAGATGCCGGCGTAGAGCGCCTTGCCCTGGTGGATGGCAGCGGCCAGCGCGCCCATGGTCTCCTCGAGCGGGCAGTTGTTCCAGGGCCGGTGCGCGTAGAAGATGTCGACGTAATCCAGGCCCATGCGCTTCAGGCTCTCGTCGAGCGAAGCCAGCATGTACTTGCGCGAGCCGCCGATGCCGTAAGGGCCGGGCCACATGTCCCAGCCGGCCTTGGTTGAGATGACCAGTTCGTTGCGCAGCCCGCGGAAATCCTTGCGCAGAATTTCGCCAAAGTTTTCTTCGGCCGAGCCGTAAGGTGGCCCGTAGTTATTGGCCAGATCGAAGTGGGTGACGCCGCGGTCGAAAGCGCGGCGGATGGTGGCGCGGCCGGTTTCGAAAACGTCGGTGCCGCCGAAGTTTTGCCAGAGACCGAGCGAGACGGGCGGCAACACCAGTCCCGAGCGGCCGCAGCGGCGGAAGGAGGCGGATTCATAGCGGTTGGGATCAGGAATATATGCAGTTTTCATGTCTCTGGAATCCTAGATCATTCGAAGCGTGACGGCCAGCGGCGTGCGCCGCGATAAATGCGGAGAATACGCACAGCATCGGACTGAAGGCGATAGACGAGAATAAACGGGGTCTGCTGCACCACAAGTTCGCGAGTTCCTTCAACCCGGCCCTTGCGGCCGGCGCGCGGCATCTGAGCAAGCAGCGTGGCGGATCTGTCTATACGGTCTGCAACCAGTTCTGCCGTCCGAACGCTTTGTTCTGCGATGTAAGAAATCAGCTCCTGAAAGTCGCGTCGGGCACGGGGACCCCACTCAAGCTTCATGCGCTCTGCTTCAATCTCTGGACTGTACGAGAAGAACGAAGGATCCTTGCAATATCCTGCATCACTTCTTCGTGGGGTGTTCCGGGCGAGTCATCGGCCAACGCCTCTTCAATGCCCCTCCGAAACCATTCATCATAACCGGGCTCAGACTCGCCGACTTCCTTTTGCCAGGCCGCAAACGCCTCATCGGACATTGCTCCCTGCTCACCCATAAGGCTATCGATAAGCCAAACTTGCTCGGCTGTGGGCAACTGGCGGGCTTCTTCGAGGAGTTGTGCGGCGCGACGCGGCATGGGAAGATTGTAGCGCGACATTGAGAGGAGCGGAAGCTCATGCCAGACGCACGCCCCACGCCCAAAGAAACAGCAGAAAACATCAGGCTGCTTTTGAAGCGCGGCCTACTCAGCGAAGCTTCGTTCCGCGAGATACATCATATGCGGCGATCTGCCTCCGAGTTCCGAAAATATTGCGACGACCGTGAAGAATTCATCTATGACAGCAGAAATCATCGACTTGCGATGAAGCTGCGACAAATGATGATCGACGGTCAGTAAATCTCTCGGAAAAGCAACTGCGGATCCTTCGACTCCCTTCGGTCGCTCAGGATGACAGCGTTGTGGGTGATGACCGATACGGTCAGGGTTACTCCGCATTATCGATCTGCGCCCTTTGGAGTTTGTCGGAGTAGTCCACGTACACCGCTTTCCAGGTGGTGAAGAACTCGATTGCGCCCAGGCCTTCGCGGTGACCGTTTCCGGTCTGCTTGACTCCGCCAAAAGGCAGGTGCACCTCGGCGCCGATGGTGGGCGCGTTGATGTAAGTGATTCCCGCCTCCAGATCCCGTATGGCAGCAAAGGCCCGGTTCACGTCGCGCGTGTAGAGCGCGGTTGAGAGACCGTAATCGATGGAGTTGGCGATCTCGATGGCCTCTTCGAAGGTGTCGAGTTCGATCAGACTCACCACCGGCCCGAAGACCTCTTCGCGCGCGATGCGCATCGAGGGCTTGACGCAGCCAAAGACGGTTGGCTCAAAGAAGGTGCCGTGGGCGTAAGGCCCGCCGGCAAGTGCGTACCCGCCGCACAACAGGTGCGCGCCCTCGGCCTTGGCGATCTCAACGTAACGCCGTGAAGTCTCGATCTGGCTGGCGTTCACCTGCGGACCCACCTCGACGGTCTCGTCGAGCCCGTTGCCGACCTTGAGCTTCTTGGCCCGGGCGACAAACTTCTCAGTAAATTCCGCGGCAATTCCCTTTTGCAGCAAGATGCGGCTGGTGGCGGTGCAGCGCTGGCCGGTGGTACCAAATGCGCCCCAGAGCGCGCCGTCGAGGGCTAGGTCGAGGTTGGCGTCGTTGAGCACGATCTGCGCGTTCTTACCACCCATTTCGAGCGAGACCGGCTTGAAGCCCAGCGCGGCATGCTGGCCAACCAGCGAACCCACCGCGCTCGAGCCGGTAAAGCTGATGGCCCTCACATCAGAATGAGCAACCAGCGCTTCGCCCGCGCCCGTACCTGAACCCGAAACAATGTTGACCACGCCCGGCGGCAGACCCGCATCCACCAGCGTCTGCACCAGGTTGTATACCGAGAGCGGCGTATCGGTGGCCGGCTTGATGACGCAGGCATTGCCGGCGACCAGCGCGGGGAAGAGCTTCCAACTGGGGATGGCCATGGGGAAGTTCCACGGCGTGATGAGCCCCACAACGCCCACCGGCATGCGCACGCTCATGGCGAACTTGTTCTGCAGTTCCGACGGCGTAGTGACGCCGAAGAGCCTGCGGCCCTCGCCGGCCACGTAGAATGCCTCGTCAATCGCCTCCTGCACGTCGCCACGGGTCTCGGCCAGCACTTTGCCCATCTCGCGAGTCATATCGCGCGCGTATTTTTCTTTGCGCTCCTGCAACAGCAAACCCGTCTTCATCAGAACTTCAGCTCGTTTGGGAGCGGGAACCAGCCGCCACGAGGCGTAGGCCTTCTTTGCGGCGGCCACGGCGTCGGCCACGTCTTCAGCCTGCGACGCCGGAAACTCCCCCACCACATCCGTGTGGTCTGCCGGGTTCAAGTTGGGGATGGTCTTTCCGCTCCCGGCCGGCTTCCACTCGCCGCCAATCAGGTTTGTATAAACAGCCTGTGACATAAATACCTCGCTTAAAAGAAGACAAAGAGGTTATAGCACTTTTGGCAGGGTCTGCGGGGCGAGGGGCGTCGGGAATACTCGAGCGTCGGCGCGGGGCGGGTGACAAAGGACTGTCGAAGTCGCGCCCATAGCCGCTGACCACGCCCGGCCCCAACCGGGCAGCGCCGTTCCTGCTCTCTGCATCCTTCGGGGTCCTGTGAAGATTCGAAGCCGCGCCGCCCGCACCGTTGAGGCGAATGGCCGTACAATGAACACAGAGGAAATACCTGGTTAGCAATGTCTTTGAACGGATATCCCTCCCGATCTTCGCGATCGCACGGCCTGCGCTCACTCTTCAGCATGTTTTCAAGCGACCTGGCCATCGATCTAGGCACGGCCAACACGCTGGTCTACGCGGCCGGCAAGGGTATCGTTGTGAACGAACCCTCCATCGTTGCCATTAACAAGAACACCGGTGAAGTTGAAGCCGTGGGCAAAGAGGCCAAAGAGATGCTGGGCCGCACGCCTGGCAACATCGTAGCCATCAAGCCCATGAAGGACGGCGTGATCGCCGACTTTAAAGTCACCGAGAAGATGCTCAACTACTTCATCCAGAAGGCGCACAACCGCAAGATGCTGGTGCATCCGCGCATCGTGATCGGCGTGCCCTCCGAGATTACCCAGGTTGAAAAACGCGCTGTTGAGGACTCGGCCTATCGCGCCAAGGCCAGCGAGGTTTACCTGGTGGAACAGGCTATGGTGGCGGCCATTGGCGCGGGCCTGCCCATTACCGAGCCTTCGGGCAACATGGTTGTGGATATCGGCGGCGGAACTACGGACATCGCGGTCATCTCGCTGAGCGGTATCGTGTACTCGCGCTCGGTGCGCATGGCCGGCAACCAGATGGACGAGGCCATCACCAACTACCTCAAACGCAAGTACAACCTGCTGATCGGCGAGCGCACTGCGGAGCAGATCAAGATCGAGATCGGCTCGGCGTATCCGCTGGAGAAGCCGCTGACGCTCGAGATCAAAGGCCGCAACCTGATTGAAGGCGTGCCCAAGACCATCGTGATTGACGACAGCGAGATTCGCGAGGCCCTTGGCGAATGCATTGCGGTGATTATGAACGCCATTCGCGTGGCGCTGGAACGCACGCCGCCCGAGCTGTCGGCCGACATCAGCGACCGCGGAATCGTGCTCACCGGCGGAGGCGCGCTGATTAAGAACCTCGACAAACGCATCCGCGAAGAGACCGGCCTGCCGGTTTCGGTAGCCGACGATCCATTGGCTTCGGTGGTGCTGGGCACCGGCAAGATGCTCTCCGACTTCAGGCTGTTGCGGAAAATTAAGATTGATTGAGACAGGGAACAGGGGAACAAGGGAACGAGAAAGCAGGCTTAGCTCCTGAGCTTGTTGCCTCAGGCGTGAATTCTTACACTTGGAAATTCATATATTCAGAAAAGGATTTTCAAATTCCGCCGGCCGTCGACGATTCTTACGATTTCAACTTCGTCAATCTTGCCTTTGTCGCTGTCGGGATGCGTCTCGTAGAGAATCAGGTACGGGCCTTCGATGAGTATTCGCGTGGATGGACTTATCTCGCGCCGTCTGACGCCAAGCCGGGGATGCTCCGTGAGCAATTCCACCTTTTCTCGCACTGCGTCGAAGACGCGTTCGGCGGCGGAAGGATTGTCGTCGCCAATGAAGATATAAATCTCGATCAGATCTTCCCGCGCCTGTGGCGTCCAAACAAGGTCAACGGACAAGGGTTTGGTTCTCCGCATCCTTGGCCAACCGTTGCCGCGCTTCTCGCCGCACGGCCTCGAAGTCAACCCGCGTGGCGGTTCCACTTTTCTTGCCCTGATCCCAGAACTGACGCAACCGCTTCAGGTCCTCCTGGCGCAATTCGCGTTTGAACTGCCAATCCCGAATCGCCTCGCGCACAATTTCGCTGGTGGTGGCGTATTCGCCTGTTTCGACAGCAGCCTTGAGAGAACTAATCTGTTCCCCGGTCAGGGCGATACTGATTTTTTGAACATCCGGCATCGCAGCGCCTCCACTTGATTCAGAGCATAATTTACTACTTGTTGCTCTCGCAATGCAAACATACCGCATTATCCGCCCCTTCGATCGAGCCCTCCAATGGAATTGTGAAGAGTATTTCGCTAAAATCACCAGTCCTGCTGCGAAAAGGACGGAGAACAATCAGCGCGGATGACCCTCAGTATACTGATATTGCTCCGGTGTTCTGTTTTGGCCCTGCCAGCGCGAGTTCTCTGCAATGGAATCCTTTTTCACCCGTTATCGGAACCTGGTGGTGCTGGCGGCAGTGCTTGTGGTCCAGATCATGGGTCTTGCCATCCAGGTGAGGCGATTCGGCAGCGGACACAACAGCCTGGATGTTCGCGATGGCTCGGGCGTAAGACTCATCAGACTCTGGGCCGAGGCGGTGGTTTCGCCGTTCGAGCGCGGAATTCACGGCACGGGTGAAGGCACGGTCTGGCTCTGGAACAACTACGCAGACCTCAGAAACGTGCGCCAGCAGAACCAGCAATTGCAGCAGACCATCGACCGGCTGCGGCTGGAACAAGCCGCTCTGCTTGAGGACGCGAAGCAGGGGCAGCGCCTGCAGGCGGTGCTCAACTTCCAGCAAAAGTACATCTACTCCACGCTGGCCGCGCAGGTCATCGGCTCCAGCGGCAGCGAACTTTCGCACGTCTTCTACATCGACAAGGGCGAGGACTACCACCTGAAGCCGGATATGGCGGTGATCACCGGCGACGGCATTGTGGGCAAAGTGCGCGACGTTTTTCCCCACACTGCGCAGGTGCTGGCTATCAACGACCAGACCAGCGGCGCGGGCGTGATCCTCGAAACCACGCGCATCCGCGGCATTCTGCGAGGCGATCCTTCGGGCCATCTGATGGTGGTTGGAATACTTTCCGATGAGCGCATCCAGCCCGGTGAACAGGTGCTCACAGCCGGCGGCGACCTGATTTATCCGCGGGGCCTTCCTGTAGGAACGGTCGAAAAGGTGGTTCGCGATCCTCTGCACGACGGTTTTATCGAAGTCATGGTGAAGCCGGCGGCACACCTCGACCGGCTCGATGAAGTTATGGTGATCACCTCGACCCAGCCGCGCTTCAACCAGCAGGAACAGCAGGATATCGATACGAGTGAAGCCGAGAAGGGCGCGGACGCACAGGCGATCAAGGATCAGCTGAAAGCCTCGCAAATTATGGCCGAGCATCTTCCCGGATTGATTGTCCCGAATCTGCCGCCCGATCAGCAGCCGCTGAACGACACCAGCAACCCCAACCCGGTTAAGGCGCCTCCGCAGCCGCTTCATCCCGACCGCTTCACGCCCGGCAACGCCGTGACGCCCGCGTTGGACACGCCCGACTCAACTGGCTCCAACGCTGCCCCAGGCGATCAGGAACGCAAGCCGGCTACGACTGCGCCGGCCCACGCTGCCGAGCCGGACCAGACCAAGCCCGCCGAGGGCTCGTCAGGACAAGCGAAACCAAAACAGGCCAAGCCGGCGCCCAAAACTCCACCACAGGGGAATCGTTAATGCATTTCTCCTTCGGATGGGTTCCGAAGCCGCCCGCTCCGAATTGCGATTTCCTCAGCAAAGCGCAGCCCTCCGCGTCGTCTGAAGTGGCTAGGGCCTGTTAACACTACTGGGGTGGCTGGCGCCGGGAGCCAGTTTTTCTCAGTTCGAGGAATGAGGAGTGACGCATACCGGGTGTCTGCTAGCGACGAGGGACGATGAAATGAGGAAAACTGGCCCCGGCCCGAAGG
>DATJSB010000308.1:0-10557 GCA_035504315.1 Occallatibacter sp. | reverse complement strand
AACGACGGCAAGCTCGACCTGCTGGTGGCCGACGACTCCACGCCGAATTATCTCTACATCAATAAAGGCGACGGCACGTTTGAAGATGACAGCTACGCGTCAGGCTATGCGTTGAACGAAGCCGGGCGAGAGACAGCATCGATGGGTATTGCCGCGGGCGACTTCCAGAACAACGGCATGCTCGACGTCTTCAACACCACGTTCTCTGACGATTACAAGCCACTCTACCGCAACGATGGCGACGCCAACTTTACCGATATCAGCTACCAGCTTGGCATTGCCGAAATTACGGTACCGTTTCTGGGTTGGGGCGATGCATTCTTTGATTACGACAACGACGGATGGAAAGACCTGATCATGGCTGACGGGCACGTCTATCCCGAAGTGGACAAGCAGCCGTGGGGAACAAGCTGGAAGCAGCGGCCCATGCTCTTCCACAACATCGACGGCAAGAAGTTTGAGCCAGTTCCTCCGGTTGCAGGCACCGGACTGGCGGATGTGATTGCCGGGCGCGGGCTGGCGGTGGGCGATTTGTTCAACGACGGCAAGCTCGACGTGGTGATCAACGTCGAGGATGGACACCCGGTGCTGTTGCGCAATGTTTCGCCGGACCACAACCACTGGCTGGAGCTTAAGCTTGTCGGCGGGCCAAAGAGCCCGCGCGATGCGGTGGGCGCAACGGTGTACGTCACTGCCAATGGCATGAAGCAGCGCAGCGACGTGCTAAGCGGGGGCAGCTACGGATCGACCAGCGATCCGCGGCCGCATTTCGGGCTGGGTCAGGCGACAAGCGTGGACGATGTCGAGGTTCACTGGCCGAGCGGCAAGGTGGAACACTTCTCAGTTCCTGGCGTGGACCGGATCGTGACGCTGGCCGAGGGCGCGGGTAAGTAAAAGCTGACAAGGCAGCGCAACATCGGTGCTGGGGTGCAAAATCGGGCGGCGATTGCCGCCCTACATTCCTGCACGTCGATCGCGCGGGATCGCGCAATGGGATTCCCGGGTAGAAAGGAAGCACCTCTGAAGACCAGGGGAGCCGGGTGACAGCCCTCGATGACAGATCAGGTCAGACCCGCATTTGTCACCAGGCGCGGACTGAACAGCCAGTGAACTGCTTCAAGTGCCGGTGACTTTCCGATGCGCTTCGGTGCGAATTGGAGACAAACGGACGGCGCGTTGGATTCGGCGTAAGTATTCGTGCATTCAATTGCTTACGACGATATTGCCGGGGCGCGCAAAAACATGCGTTTTGCGCGAAAATGAGCAGGATTTGGACGGTAAGTCCTTTAGAACGCGAGATCGTCCAACATAAATGTAACAGCATTTTTGTTACATTTTTTGACTTAACATGTTTTAGTTGCTTATACTTGGCGTCCAGGAAATCTATTAACTATCTGAGCACCCGGGGGGTGTGTTTTTTGTTTTTTCCGGCTTTGAGCCGTTCCGTTCGCAGCTTTTTGTCTGCGAACGGATGAGCAGAATGCGTCGACAGCTCGCCCTGACGTGGAGCCCGTCGTATCTTCTGCGGTCTACATGTTTCTGGCCAGCATTTCTCACAAACGGCGCGAAGGGCATATCCCCTCTATCCAATCCCCCGGCCCCCTGCCAAAAGTCTCAAAATCTATTGTTTTCATTGAGACAGAGGGTAGACTTGGCGGCCAGGTCTATTGTTTTCAGTCGGTTAGGATCTGCTGGTCTGCCGAACTTCGGCCCGAAGAATCGCCATCTGCATTCAGAATAGAACGAGCGGGGGAATAAAACGGCAAAAGGGGAGGCAATCTAAGTCATTTTGAATGAGAGCGAAAGGGGGAAGGCGGCAGCCTGGCGGTTGACCGCGAGTACATTTAGAGCGGCATGTGAGAAATGGGGACTCGTGTTAATACTGTTCACGTAGGGAACATGCACGTCTGGGAAGTGTCGGCCGATCCCACCCTTTTCGCAAAAGCGCGAAAAGGATGGGGCATCCACTTGGTTCTGACTACGAGCCGCCGATTAAGTGAACGATATTGGGGTTAGAGTGCGCACATCGCGGGTGATTAACTGCAATACGGGGGCAAAAGAAACTGCGGCTCCAGCGAGGTTTGTGAAAAACGCAGGCTGGTGAGAAGCGAAGGGGTGGCGATCGCCGCCGTTTTTGATGCGGGGTAAAGTGCGCTGACGTGAAGGGGCAGGGCGCGATGGGCAAAAGACTCCCCTGGAACCCCTGGGTAGAGATGAGGAAGAACGTGAAGTGCGCTCAAAGCTGGAGAAGCAGGCGTGAGGCTTCGAAATAATAGCGCAGGTTTGCGGCTGCGAGCACGGAGTTTTCAGTTCTCATTTCCCAGTCGTGCTGCGCTGCTTCGAGCCCCACTTGTATACAAATTCGACGTATCCGAATTGTGAGTTACGATCCGCAGGATAGATCGCCGCAACCACAGTCTTCCCCTGGACGTAGCCGTAGTAGAAGTTGAGCGCAACGTTCTTTGTTGCCTGCCAGTCCGCGCTGATATCCGGAACAGAAGCCAGTGACGTTGCCCCGTTTGCTGGACGTCCCGTGTATCCGAAGACCTTGTTGTCGAACGCGCCTCCTCCCAGATACCACAGATCGTGGCCTGAGGTGAGCTGCAACCAGTGTATGTCCGCGCGCAGTGCAAGTTGCTTCGCCGGTTGGTCCATGATCTGCACGAACTCATCTTTGTTGTTCATCAGGTTGTAGAAGGGGGTTCGGGCGTAGAGTCGTGGCGTGGTCAGCACCTGGAAGAACGTGTTATGGGTGCCGTCGCTGTTATTGTTGTCACCGCTTGACCTAAACCAGCCTCCGCGCAGCCACGGAGACGAAGGAACCTTGGTCAGTTGGTATCCGCCTTCTACCGCGGCCGCATTGGCGCTGTGGCTCAATTCGCCCCAGCTCCCGTTTTGTCCCACACCCCAGAACAGAAAGTCGAATTGACCGGGCCCGGCGGGAACCGCCGCCAGCAGGTCACCTCCATAAGTCCCAATGCGAATGTTTTCATGATCCTTCGAGCGCACCGCCAAGGCGCGATTATCCGTTTTGGTGACGAAGGTTCGACCGTCGTGATATCCAATGCCGAAGGCGCGCCAGAGCACATGCCCCTTCAACTCCGATCGAGTGAGCGCAAGGTATTGGAGATCGACGTTCAGTTCCGGATTGCCATTCATATTGAAGACGCCCTGATCCGAGCGCGCCGCCATGGCGGTAATATTCCAGGAGCCCGAATTGAAGTGTGCATCGAGTCCGTCAAAACTGCGTTGTGCATTTGAGAATCCGAAGTTGGCAATCAGGCGCTGGCTTATGCGGTTGGATTGCAGCCAGCCGATGGTGGAATTCTTGGGCTGCGTTTCCAGGCCGTCGAAGAACTCAAATCGCCCAAGGCGAAGGCTTCCTCCTTCGCTGCTGTAGCGGAGATAACCTTGCTTCAGAAACGCTGCAGCGGGTTCGGTGTTGTTACTGCCGGCGGCATAATAGGTTCCGCCCAGGCCCAATTGGCCCTGCGCACTCACTGAGGAAACCGCGTTGTTGGGCACATCGAAGACCGCGGCCTGAGAAAGCTCGAGCGCCCAGTCCCACCGGCGGATGCGTTGCGCCATGCCGATCCGCAACAAAGACTGAACATAGGCATAGTTATTTTCATACGGTGGCGCTGCAAACCACTGCCACGCATCCATGCGTGTACGGTCGTAAATTGAAACGCTGACGGGCGAACCGGTTTCCGGAGCCGATTGCGAGTCTCCGGCAGCGGAAGCAGCGTCAACCCAGTTCGGTGCTTCTGCCGATCGGGCATCCTCAGAGTTGGCCTGGTCGCGTGGGGCGCGCGGCCCACATTGCCCCCGGGAGCCTGGTACTGAAAGAGAGGCGGTGAGCATGAGCAGTGACAGGGCTAGCGGTATCTTGGGACGCAATTTGACCTCGCCGGAAGATGGGGAAGAATCCAGAGGAGAATGACAGAACGATTACAAAGGCCACAACCAACTTTCGGTTGAGGTCGGGTTCCATCCCTCCAGGCGCAGTGTATGCCGCAGTTGAATTGCAGGCGTCTCTGGTTTTTGCAGGCGCGGCCGTCTCCACCCTTCGGATGAGTTTTTTACGTATCTCAGGCAGGATGGCAGGAGTTTTTCAAGGCAAATACAATTGGTGCGCGATGCTTCCCCGTAAAACGATTGCCATTCGAGGGTTGTACCTGGGCGCCGGCGTAACGCTGGCTGCCATGACTGTCACAGGCGTCTGTTCATGGCGCGGTCTGAGGGCTTACGCTGCAAGCGACGCCAGCGGTCCCAGCGATGCGGCGGTCGATCGCGCCATTTACTCGCAATCGGTGGCCGAGCACTACAAGCTGCCGTTTTCGCCAGACCACCCATTCTGGCCGTCGAATGCGACAACGGACACGGGGCAGTTCATCGATCCGAAGAGTTTCCTGAGCGCGAAGTACTGCGGCCACTGCCACCAGGAGGCATATGCCGAGTGGAGGCAGAGCGCACATGCCAACTCATTCAAGACGCCGTGGTACGTCAAGAACGTAAATCTGCTTATCAACGGGCAGGGCATCGAATTCACGCGCCACTGCGAGGGTTGCCACAATCCGACCGCGTTGGTGTCAGGCGCCCTCACCAAGGGCTCGCCGATCGACCGGCACTTCGATGCCGATGGTGTTACCTGCACGGCATGCCATTCAATCCAGAAGGTCGACAAGCGCGGGACGGGCAGTTACGTGATGGCTCAGCCAACCGTGCTGCTCGATGAAAAGGGCAATCCGATTTACGGCGAGGTTCCCGACAAGGAGATCCTGGCGCACCTCGACCGTCATACGGCAGCCGTAATGAAGGACTTCTACAAGACCAGCGAATTCTGCGGCGCGTGCCACAAAGCGGCGCTGCCGAAAATGCTGAACCATTACAAGTGGCAAAGGGCTATCTTCCTTTACGACGAGTGGCAGCAATCGTCGTTTTCCAAGCAGAACCCGTTGCCGTTCTACTCCAAGCCCAATTCAACCTGCCAGACCTGCCACATGAAGCCCGAGGAAATCAAGACCAAGGATTACGGCGAGGAACCGGGCAAGATCGCTTCGCATCGTTTTCTGGGCGCGAACACCGTCATGGCGAAGTACTTCAACTATGACGAGCAGATGCAGAGAACGATTGCGTTTTTGCGTGACAACGTTCTGAACGTCGATCTCTTTGCCATCGAACGCAACGGACGCGATGTGATTGCGCCGGTGGGAAGCGTACCGTTCGATATCGCAGGCGGCGACGACCTGATCGTGGATGTGGTGATTCAGAACAAAGGTATCGGGCACAACCTGGTGCCCGAACAGCGCGACTTTTACGAGAGCTGGGTTGAGTTTGAGGCCAAGGATGCGTCGGGCAAGACGATCATGCATTCGGGCGGGATCGAGCCCGATGGGACGCTCGACAAATCGGCGCACAGCTTTACCAACCGGCTGGTAAATGAGCGCGGAAAGCTGAACGATCTGCACCAGGTGTGGGATACGCGGGTGATTGCATACAACAACACCATCTCCTCTGGCCGGTCGCAGATTGTGCGTTACGAGTTTACGGTGCCGAAGGATGAGGCTGGGCCGATCACTATTACTGCGAAGGTGAATTACCGGCGGTTCAACCAGCACTTTATTAATTTCGCGATGGGCAAGCATTACGACGAGCCCGTGGTTGAGATGGCGTCGCGCACGCGGACGCTGGTGGTGGGCGCGAACGACAAAACCACGCCAGATCCCACCGACAATCCAGACTGGATGCGCTGGAACAACTACGGCATCGGATTGCTGGATGCGCAGCAGTACGCGGCCAGCGCTCACGCCTTTGAGCAGGTGGCAAAGATGCGGCCCGACTATGCCGACGCGTATACCAACATCGCCATCGCCGACTTTTCGTGGCAGCGTTACGGCAGCGCGGCTGAGAATCTTGAAAAGGCGTTGAAGCTTGCGCCGCACAACGCGCGGGCGCTTTACTACCAGGCGCTCGTCGATCGCATCGACGGCCATCTGGACGCTGCGATCGCGGATTTGCTCGAGGTGATCACGCAGTTCCCGAACTCGCGGGACGCGCACCGCGAGCTGGGCTTCTCGTTCTACCAGCAGCACAAATATCGCGAAGCGCGTACTGAATACGAGACCGTGCAATCGATCGACCCCGACGACCTGGCCGCGCACTATATCCTATCCATTGTGTACCGGAGGCTGGGGATGAAGGAGGATGCGGCGCGCGAGGCGGCAACGTTTGCCGATCAGAAGGACGACCCGACAGCGGCGCCGTTTGCACTGGAATATCTGCGCACGCATCCCGAGGTTACCGCCGAGAGCGTGCCTTGGCATATTCACCGGGACTCCGGCTCGTATGCGAAGAGCGGCGCACCGCAGGTGCCGGACCAGGGATTGGGGCAGTGAGACTGCAGTTCACGGCTGTTTTTCTGTTGCTGGCAGGATCGGCGATGGCGTTGGCTACATCCAGAAGCCAGCGCGAGCATGGCGCCCAGGTTTATGCGGCCAACGGCTGCCAACACTGCCACACCATTGACAGGGTAGGCGGACACAAGGGGCCCGATCTCTCGAGCGTAGGCCGCGCCGCGAAAAAATCCGCCATTCGCAAACAGATTGTGTACGGAAGCAAGATCATGCCGGCATTTGGAGACATGCTCTCGCCGGCAGAGATTAACGATCTGGTTGCGTACCTGAGGTCATGCAAGGCAAAAGTGACTGCGCAGCCGAAGACGCCGGCTGCGGTTGCAGCGCCCGCAGAAGGAAGTGGGCAGACAGGCAATTCCGAGTAAGAATCCTCAGTCCTCAACGCCTGCCGGGCGGCGCATCCCTGGCGCATCCTTTTCTGCGCCAAGGGTGCGAAAACTCAACGCTTGCCACAGCCGGCCTGAAGACTGAAGGCTCGCCTTAGCGGACGTAGTGGCGCGGACTAACGCGACTTTCCCTGCGCGGCGACACCGTGAATGGCAGCCTCGATCTTCTCCTGATCGCCGAGGTAATAGTGGCGAATCGACTTCAGGTCGTCATTCAGTTCCTCGACCAGCGGCACGCCGGTGGGGATATTCAGTTCGACAATCTCCTGGTCGGAGATGCCGTGGAGGTATTTGACCAGTGCGCGCAGGCTGTTGCCGTGGGCCGCAACCAGGATCTTTTTGCCTGAGCGGATGCTGGGGGCAATCACCTCATGCCAAAAGGGCAATACGCGCGCGACCGTGTCCTTGAGGCATTCGGTCAGAGGGAGTTGCTCTTTGGTCAAGGTCGCGTAACGAGGGTCGCTGCCCGGATAGCGCGGGTCATCTTCAGTGAGGGCCGGCGGGCGGACGTCGTAGCTGCGGCGCCAGATTTTCACCTGCTGGTCGCCGTACTCCTTAGCCGTTTGAGCTTTGTTAAGTCCCTGCAGCGCGCCGTAGTGTCTTTCGTTGAGGCGCCAGTCATGCTTTACGGGAATCCACATCAAGTCCATCTGGTCCAGTACGCTCCAGGCAGTGCGGACGGCTCGCTTCAAGACCGAGGTATAGACGAGGTCGAAGTTGTATCCCTGTTGCCTGAGCAGGACTCCCGCCTCCTTGGCCTCTTCCAGGCCCTTCTCAGAAAGGTCGACGTCGGTCCATCCGGTATAGAGGTTTTCCTTGTTCCAAACGCTTTCACCATGGCGAATTAAGACGATCTTGTACATATCCCTTCCCTTCGTTCTTATCAATGAGCCGGCAAGATTGGCTGCGATTGCCGCCACATTCAGGCATGCATGACGGCTTCCGTCTCCATTGTCTCAAAAGCGGGCGAGGAAAGCGTGCGGCGAGATCCCGAACCTGCGTTGCGCCCCATCTTTATCCCTGTTAATCTATCTAAGTTCTTGGTGTCGTCCAGTGCGCCCGTAGCTCAGCTGGATAGAGCGACTGACTACGAATCAGTAGGTCGGGAGTTCGAATCTCTCCGGGCGCACCATTAAATCCAATACAATCAAAATCTTACGAGCCGAGCGAAAATTGATGCGCTCGGCCTTCGTTTCTGTGTCAACACAATGTCAACAAATTTGCGAGCGCGCGGCTCTGGCCCTTTTTAGGCCGGTGACACGATTTCCAGATTCGGCCTAGATTTCCACAATGAACCCCGTTGCACCGATCTGAGCACCCATGCTAACGTGTGGGCAGTTTCATAGCGCATTGGCCGAGCGATTCCACGGCCCGACATGGATCGATGATCCGTGTCTGAAAACTGCGTACCGCAGTGACCAAAAATTCATGCTTCACACGAACCCGCGCAAGCGGGTTTTTTAGTCCCCGAAAATACCCCACACACAGTCCGCGCTCTGCGGCCAGGAGTCTCTATGTCAACTGTGAATACCCCTACGCTTGAACCCGAGCAGCGCCTCATCCGATGGCCCGGTATCTTGCGGATGGTGCCGTTATCCAGAAGCACGATTAAGCGCGAAATTGAGGCAGGCAGGTTCCCACGGCCTCGCCGCGTGAGCAAGCGCCTGTACGCCTGGAACGAAGCCGAAGTTCGCGCCTGGATTGAGTCCGCAGGGACCGCCGCGCCCGGTGCCGAGGTGTTTCAATGAGCGACTCAGCCGAAGCTCTCCTACAAGTAGATCAGGTGGTCAGCGACCGCGAGCCGCTGCTCGGTGGAGACTATCTCACGCCCGCTCAATTGGCCCTGGAATTGGGGGTCAGCGAAAGGACGCTTCATCGCTGGCACACGGAGCGCGTCGGGGCTCCAAGAATCTGCATTGGCAAGAAAGTGCTTTACAAGCGAGCATCCGTGCTCGCTTGGCTTTCAGCGCGTGAAGAGCAGCCAGCGCGCAAAGGACGGCGGTGATCCGGCCGTGAGCTACGCGCTGATGGATTGGGTCTGGGAAACGGAACTTGCTGATCCTACCGATACCCTTCTCCTGCTTCGCTTGGCAAAACATGCCAGCGATTCGGGCGATCACTGCTTCCCATCCTTGCAGCACCTCGCAGAGATGACGCGCCACAGCGAGCGCCAGGTGCAACGATCCCTCGCCCGGCTGCGAGCAGACGGATGGATCACGACAAAACGGAGAGGGCGCGGACAGACCTCGATGTTCGTCTTGAACGTCACCAAACTCCAAACCGCGCATGAGGCAGCAGAGAAAGCCCGGCAGATGAGGCGCTCCGAAGAGGAAAAACACGACGCCGATGACGTGTCACGAGAATTAAGACACGACACAGGTGACGTATCAACCGAATCAAGAGGTGACACGGGTGACGTGTTTTCCGAGTCTTCAGAGGGGATGACACGACACGGGGAGTCCGCAGACACGACGCCAGAGCACATTGACACGACACCCATGACGCAAAAACACGACGTGGGTGTCACCCAGAAAGGTCATGAAAGGTCAAATGAAAGGTCAGATGAAATTTTGGAGGCTTCGCCTCGGGAAATCGATCCGAGGTTTGGACCTTTCAAGGAAAAGTATCTCCAGTGGTTCAAGTCAATGAACAATGGCCTGGAGGATAGCTGGACAGGCAAAGAGGGCGACATCCTGAATCAGCTTTTGAAGACATTCCCCACGTTGAATTTCGAGCATTGGAAATCAGTTCTCGCGAATCGTGCGCGTTCCAACGTGTCTCTCTCAGAACCATTCTCCAAATGGGGCTTCGAAGCTACATTGTGGGTGAGTGGCCCACACCATAAAGGCTACGTCTCCCAAACTCAACTGACGGCAAGATCAATCCGCGTCTCACGAATGGAGAACCGTCAGGAGTGTGGAACGAGTTTGGAAGAACTGTTCGACGCTCTCAATGGCAAGAAGTCAGTGATCGAGGGCCAGCTTGCAGACGGTCGCGCTGCGCTTCCAGCGCCCGCAGAGGCGCCGCGAGTAGACGGAACCGGCGCCAATGGTCACAAGATGCACAGTGCCGCGCCTACGGGCAGCGCAGCGCCAGGGCTACGGATTGCAGACAGCAAGGCAATCGCATGATCCCCATCGGCAGCAAGGTTCATCTTCGCGGCGCCCGTGGCGTCGGTGCGGCGGGAACGGTGATCCGTTGTGAAGGTTCGCGCTTGGTTGTCTACTGGAGCGACCTCGATTTCGTGAGCAGACACAAGCCCGAATCATTGGAGATCGCTAGCCAGACGGCGGCATCGACCGCCATCGGTGATGCACGGCCAACTGATACAGCATCAGCATCCCACAGCGAACAGAATATCGCTTGATCGCCTGTATTCATGCGGGTATGACAGTTGTCACGTCTGCCCGCTGATGATCCCATGTCAACGCCATGTCAACACGGAGGCTTCATAGCAATGAGATTTCACATCGGCGAAAGAATTGTTTCCGACCGGGTTCACGGTGTAGGCCTGATAGTCCGCACAAAGAAACTGCGCGGGCTCTACCTCGTGAAATTCAGTAGGAACGTGACCGCATGGATCGATGAGGATGATTTGCGGCCTGCCCCGCCTTCGATGGCAACGGCGCCCATACTCCCGAGTCGCGGCTGCCTTGATGCGGGAGCATATCGCAAGCTAGCTACGGACAGAGCGGCAGGGGCTCACGCAGCAGTGACAAAGGATGCCAGACGGTGACGACAGGGAAGGCGCGCAA
>DATJSB010000307.1:0-8619 GCA_035504315.1 Occallatibacter sp. | reverse complement strand
GCGCGAGTTCCGATTTGTGCGGAGACTTTCTTGCCGTTTACCAAAAGTGTGGCGCTGTTCGCGGGGAATCCCGCGCGCCATGTTATCTCGGGGCCGGACTCATTGATGAACTCAGACGCCGCCAGGCCTGTGTGCCGGATCGAGATCGTGTTCAATCCCACCGGCGCATGGTGAAGAGCGGCCCAACTGGTTTCAGTGGTCAGTTGCGGAAAAGTCTCGATTGCGTTCGCAACCGAAGACGCAGAGATTCCCATCAGGCCGGAGCTGAGATTTCCGATCACAGTGAAGGAAACCTCGGGATACTCGCGGCGTTTCAGATCAGGATCCATCAATGCGGTCAGGGCCGAATAACCTGCGCGGGAGCGGCCGTATTTGTAGAAGATGTCCGGCATGTAGGAGCGTCCTTCCACGCCGCCGATCACGGGGCTCGATCGACTCAGGTCTGTTTTCAAACGATCTTCGAGAAGATCGAGCGCCGACTGAGTTTTCGTCCCGGAGGCCGTCAATCCGTAGTACAGCGGGAGTTCGAGTGTGCACCGGCCGTCACCTTCCTTCAGTTCCGGAAGGAACTTTCCATCTTCGCGAAGGTCTCCGAAATACTTGCCGCGCGCAGCGTCCCACCATTGTGTGTTGTAAAGATCCTTGAGATGAATGGCCTTCTGCTCGAACTCGGCCGCGACATCGAGTTCGTTTCTTGTGCGCTCGATTGCGGCGTAGTCACGGTAAGCGGCGTACTGGGCCGCGATCAGATCTGCGCCGGTAAGAACCTCGCTTTGCAGGTCCTCATCGTAAGTAGCGATTCCCATGTGGCCGTCGGAAGGAAGATGTGCCAACAAGCCGTTGCGCTGGCGGTCCCAGGTCTTTACGTAGTCGGTTACCGTGTGCTCGTAGTAATTCAAGAAGACTTCATCGAGGTATGCATGGTTGCGCGACCAAAGCCATTGCCGGTAGCAGGCGTCAAGAACGTCGAAGTTGGCCGGAAGGTCGTACCAGAAGTCGTGGTCGTTGTTGTAGTCAACGGGCGCCGGCAGGCCATCGCGTGTGATCTCCCACCACGTGCACCATTTTTTTGCAGCCGAGATGTTGGCGGCGAAGAGGCGCAGCATGTTTTCAGTCCTGGGGCCGAGGCCGAGAAACTGTGCTCCGGTGCTCATGTGCGAAACGTCGCGCATGCAGAATGAGTTTCTGCCCGGCAATGCTGCTTCGAACCAGGGGCCGATGGTCCCGTCGGTTCGGGCGTAAGCGAGGGCCTGTGATTTGGCCCAGCGAAAGCCGTCGGCGAGCCTGCGGTCAGAGGATTCGAATTCGATTGCGCCCGCTTCGAGTGCCGGAGCGGCGGAAGCGGCGAGCGGTCCAAAGAAAGAGGAATGGCGGGTGCTGTGGATGTTGTTCAAGAGGCAATCAGGTCCGATGATTGCCAATCCAATTGCGGCGCCGAGGAACTGCCTCCTGCTCGTCGTTGTGCTCGTGATCATAAGGATTGGAAGATGAAACCTGGCTCGAATCAGATCGATAGTATAAGCGTGGAGTTGGACTAGCCAGCCGGACCGAGGCTCATTCTGTGCAGTGCACATAGCGAGCCCGGCCCGTCATGGATACCGCCGAAGGCGCGCTTCTTCAGAATGAAAAGACCATTCCGAGCTGGCCCTGACGCGCGAAATAGTCGTTGCTGATGGTGCCGAAGCCGCCTCCCAGCGACGTATTCGGACTCTGGTAGTTGACGTGGTTGAAGATGTTGAGGAATTGAGCCTGGAACTGCAACTGCATGCGCTCGGTCAAATGGACTGCTTTGCCAAAGGTCATATCCCAGTCCTGATAGCGCGGCCCGTACCCATTTCCGTCCGCGACACTGGCGTTGCCGAAGACGAACCCGACCGGCTGCGCAAAGCAGCTCGTCTGGAACCACTCGGCAATCGTGTGGGGATTGTCGGCCACCGAGCAACTGTAATTGGCGCGCGGTGAAGTGCCCTGGCTCAGCATGTATTCACCGCTTGCGGTTACCAGCAGGGGCGCGCCGGAACGGAACCAGGTGATGCCGCTGATGGTCCACCCGCTGACGATGGCGTCTTCGGCGGAAGAGGTGGAGTTGGCGAACCTTTGCCCGTGACCGAACGGCAGCGTGTACACGTAGGTGAGGGTGAGGGTTTGCGGGTAGTTGGCGTGGTGCCAGCCCGCCGTATCCAGGTATTGCTGCATGTCGTAGTTGTCAAGCTGTTCGCCACTGTAGTTATCCATCAGCTTCGACCAGGTGTAAGCCGCAGTGAAGGTCAGATTGTTTCCGGCGCGCCGATCGAACACGAACTGCCCGGAATTGTAGTGCGACTTGGCTCCGCTGTTGCGGAAATCCATGGTCGAGATGTTTGGAGCGATGCCGTAGAACGGATAGCAATACGGCGTGCCCGGATACGGTTGCTGTGCCAGTTGAGCGGGGGGCAGGTTCTGCCAGCCGGGGCTATTGAATTCAGCCTGCAGTTGGGCGTAGGTCGGTCCCTCGGTGAACGCCGTCGGGTTGCACTGGTTGAGCTGCCAATCGTTGTAGAGATAGGCGCCCTTGGTGCCCACGTACGCGGCATGGATGGAGGTGTTGGGGCCAAGCTGCCGCTCGATGCTGACGTTCCAGTTGTCGGCCTGGCCCTGGCGGAAGTTGCTGGCCACCTGGTAGACGCCGAATCCGGGCGGCGATGCGATTGTGCCGCCCGGCGCAACGTTGAATGGGACCAGGGGCTGGTACACCGGCGAGCCGGAGGTCGAGTCGCCGGGCAGACCGTTCTGCAGGAGGAGCGATCCGCAAGCCGAGTCGAAGTACCCGGTAGGAGCACCGGAGGCCGGTGTGGGGGTTACGAGCGTACTGCAGTTGCTCTGCGGCGCGGCGTTGTTTTCCATGTCCAGTTCCGGGAAGTTCCGTTCCAGGGTGCCGCCGTCAGCGCCGAAGTTGCCGTTGAAGTAGCTCACACCAAAGGCGCCGCGAAATGCCGTCTTGCCGTTATCGGGCGTGTAGGCGATGCCCACGCGCGGCGCGTAATTGCCATAATAGGTGTTCACATTGGGGCCCCGATTGCTGGATGAAGCCACCTGAATCAGACCGGCGTTCGCGCCGTCGGTGACGAAATTGCTCTGCAGGTTCTTGGTATCCACGGGGTGAGTGTAGACGTCGTAGCGGATACCGAGGTTGAGCGTGACCTTACTGCTCAACCGGTAATCGTCCTGCGCAAACTCGCCGAATTCGTTGGTTCGCGTGTTAGGCGGGGCGAAGAAGTGGTCGCGGCAAACAGCATCCCCCTGGCAATTGCCGTTTCCCAAACCACCCACCAGCCAGTCGGCAATGGCCGCGCCAGCGAGGCCGTTGCCCGAAGAACCAAGGCCGGTGTAGCCGCCCGTGGCGCTGAACTGTCCGCGAGGATCGTTTTGCGCGTTAAAGACGCGGGCCTGGATGGGTGTAATAGCAATGCCGAATTTCAAATCGTGGCGGCCGTGCACAAGGGTGAACGCGTCGTTGATCTGATAAATGTTGGAAACTCTGCCCAGCCCCTGCGGTAACCAGCCCGAGTCTCCAGTGCCCTCGAACCCGCTGATGTTCACTTGAGCAATGCCCTTGGTGTCGTTGTAATCGGCGATGTTGCCGTTGGGAATCCCGAGAGTATTGTTCTCTTCCGGAGCAACCCCGAAAGCGGCAGTGAAGTCGGAGGTGGCATAACGGCTGTAGCCAAGGCGCAACTCATTGATCATGGTTCCATTGGCGCCGAACGTGTGGTCCCAACCCACAACGTCGTTGGTGAGTTGGTTGGTGTTGTTCCCGTTGCCGCCATTCATGAAGGGATTGGGGCTCGTGCCGGCGCCGACAATCAGCGGCTGGGTCTGGTGCCGAATGCTATACCCCATGCGGGCAAAGAAGCGGTCGTTTTGCGTGAACGCCCAATCGACGCGGGCGTCTTCCTGCGGCAAGGATGCATCGGTCAAGAACAACTGGGTGGCGTTGTTAACTGGTCCGGAAAGGTTGGGCAACGGCCACACAGTGGGATTGAAGAAAGCCGCGGCGATGGGCACGATGTCGGACGCAGGGACCTGGTCGTAAGTGCCCGTGCCGGCGATCGCTGCGCTGGCCGTGCAGTCCTGCGGATTCGCCACGCCGTTTGCCTGAGCAATCAGGTAACAGGCATGGGCGTTCGTGATGGGCCCAATGAGCGTGCCGCTGCCGTTCGAGTAATCATAATCCGACAGGTTGCCGCTCCGCGCGTTCGCCGTGGGCAGGCTCACGATGCTTGAGGAGCCCGTGGCGAGCTTGAGCCACTCCAGATCGGCTGCGAAGAACAGCTTGTTCTTGATGATTGGGCCATCCACTTCGCCGCCGAACATGTTGTAGTGGAACGGCGGGTTCACTTTGGTGAAGTAATCGGGCTCATTGAAATCGGTGTTGCGATTGTATTCATAGAGCTGGCCGTGAAACCGGTTGGTCCCGCTCTTGGATGTGAGGTTGGAAACCTGTGCGCCGAAGGTGCCGTATTCCGCCGTGGGATCGCTGGTTTCAAGCTTCATCTCGCCTACGAAGTCGAACGGCATCTGGAGCCCCATATATCCGTTTTCCAACTCGACGTCGGACACCCCATCCACGAGGTAGAGATTCGACTCGAAGGGAAAGCCGTTGGTGGCGGTGTAGGCTCCGCCACCGCCGCCGCCAGGCGCTGTGGTCGCTGCCGTGGACGAATCTTCGCCGTTTCCGGCGCCCCATGCGGTCGGCGTAGATCCGGGAGCAAGTTGCATCAACATCGCTGGGATTTTTCCGTTGACGGGCAGGTTGTCGATTTGCGTTTGGTCGATGGTTGTGCCGAGATCAGAACTCGTCGACTCAACAAGCGGCGTTGCCCCGGTCACCGTGACCTGCTCGTTGACCGTTCCCGGCGATAAAGTGACATCGACGCGGGTCGCTTGTTCCACGTTTACCTGGTTGTGCCTCGAGATTTCGATCTTGAACCCCTTGGCCTCAACCGTGACCGAATAGAGCCCTGGCTGAAGGTTCGGAAATGTATAGAAGCCTTGCGGGCTTGAAGTGGTCTTGTTTGTGACGTTCGTGCCTTCGTTGGTGAGGGTTACCCCTGCATTGGGAACCACTGCACCGGTCGGATCCAAAACAGCGCCGAGCAGGGTTCCTGTAACGGCTTGCGCAAACGCAACCCGGGCAGTAATCGCAAGCAGAATGATGAGTCCCGCTGCAAATCCAACTGCTAACCGCTTTTGCATATCGCCTCCTAAGTCGTTTCGAGGATGGTCTGTCCATGCCGGGACCAGGAATGCCGTTGATAGCGTTTTCAAAGAAATGCGATCCAGAGCGTCATCATGCATGCCAATCCGGTGGAGATCACCCGACAGAATCCTCCCTCGACAACGCCGACCATACTGTTGCCAATTACCCACGATTGACCAGTAACGGCGGGGTTACGGCACATCGGAAACGTGGAGTGGAAGCGCAGCCCTCATTGTTTTCTTGGGATTTCGATCACTGCGACAACTGTGCGTTACATCGATGTTACGGGTGTTGTAACGTTCAGTCTTCATGCGACCGATGCAGATTCGGCGATTCTGCGGGCGGTAAGAATGCACTTTGAAATCTCATTGAATCGAAGACACTTACAATCTCGAACTCACTTTTAAAGCGGCGCATGGGTGGTTGCTCGCCATGGATGTGTATGTGGCGTAAAATGATTGCGATTCGCCGAGCGGGATTGCAGGCGTAAATTGTCGAGCGAGAATTGATGGTTGCTGAGCGTCTTGGCGCATGGGGGGCCGTGTGCCACAAACTGTGTCGCAGGGAGGAGCTAGCAGTTGAACGCGCGCGCGGAAACCACGTTGAGGATTCCTTCCCGGGATGAATGCCAAAAGCAGGTCAGGAGAGTCCTGCAGTCGGGCAGTTTTCGCAACGCGTCGATGATCCAGCAGCTTCTGCAGTATCTTGCAGAAAAGACATTCACGCACAGCGCCGAACCGATAAAGGAATATACGATCGGCGTGGAGGCGTTGGGGCGGTCTCCGGATTTTGATCCGAAAGCGGACCCGATTGTAAGGGTCCAGATTCACCGGCTTCGACAGAAGCTGAAAGAGTACTACGACTCAGACGGACTCCACGACTACATCGTAATCGAGATTCCGAAGGGGCAATACCTGCCTATTTTTGGAGCGGCAGGCAGCGTGGAGCCTCACTTCGGCAAAGATTCAGTTTTGCGGAGAGATGCTGTTTCGCCGAGCGATTCAGTTCTGCCGGGTTCCCGGGACTCATCCGATCCACATCTGCATCGATTCGGCAAGCCGTTTTTGCGGGCAAATGTGCTGATTGCGGTATCTGCGGGAGTCATCGTCTTCGTCGCCGGTCTATGGATCGGAAGCAGGTGGGCTCCCTTCGGCGCGAGCAAGATGAGCGCAACCGTCGCGAAATCCGATTTGACGAAGTCTTCCGATCCGGTAATAGCTTTTTGGGCAAAATACATCGGTAACGACCCAACTCCGGTCATAGCTTATCCTGATGCCGTATTCCTTCTCGACAACTACAACGATTTGTTTCGCTTCAAGCGAGGCGCAACGGATTACCGCGGGGCTCCGGTCGATTCGCACGTGGCCGAACAATTCGCCTCGAATCCGGCACTGGTTGCGCGAGCCGGCCAACTTTACTATGAGAACTCGTATCTGGGCTTTGGCGAACTGAAGGCCGTCGGCATGCTGTCAAATCTCTTTGGCCGGATGGGATATAAGCCGATCGTTAAACCCAGCCGTGAGCTTACCGTCGACGATCTGACGCAGCATAACGTGATTATGCTTGGCTCATCCTCGCAAAACATCGCGGTCGCCAATTTCAGCAACCTGGGCGATTTCAGTTTCAAAGATTTCGATTCGCGCCTTGAGCAATGGAGAGGCGTTATCGTGAATTCCCGTCCCCGCGCCAACGAAGCGTCAACCTACCATACAGAACGCGATCAGAAGACGCAGGTTTTGACCGCGGATTACAGTCTGATTACGATTCAGCCGGGGATTGTGCCGGGCCGCTTGATCGCGGATTTTGGGGGTCTCGACACGACCGGCTCAGAAGGCGCCGTTTTCTATGCCACCTCAAGGTCGGGAGTGGATGAATTAACCAAGGCGATTCAATTCCAGGGAAACAACAGCGACAAGCGGCCATTCCCTGTTTTTCAAGCTTTGTTGAAGGTGCAACTCGAGAAGGGCTACCACGTCCTCGGCGTCAATCTGGTTACAGTGCACATGCTCCCGTCAACGCGGCCTGAAACGCGGGAAGCAGGCACTACAAAAGCATCGCAACCATAACGGATTTATTTCCGGACCATCGTGTGAGGCAGCAACGTCCGTCGTCAAATGGATGTTCAGCAGTGTTACATGCTCGTGACACCTCTCCGTCTCAGAATTGCATCGCGATGCTTTCGCGCTGAAAACAAGGGGTGTCCGCAACTCATTTGGTAGTTTCAATTGTTCGTAAGGGGACGATGAAGGTGAGAAAGAAACTGGCGCACCCGCCGGCTGACTGAATTTGATCCTCAATGCGCGTGATCACCGTCAGGATGGTGCCCGGCTGGTCACGAACTCCCCGCTCATAATTTCCACGAGGCGTTGATCGCGTCGTCTTCCCCAGGTGCTTGGCTGTGCGGATGGCAACGCTCCACGTGTCCGGTGGGATCGCATGGAAGCCGGCCTCAAGGATGCATTCGTGGATTTCCTGACGTCTCGACAGGTTCGAAGTCCCGATTGATCGGAAAGCGGGAGAGAACAGAAATCTCCGGTCAGACTTCCAGATAAAGTCGGATAATCTCCTCAGGGAGGGGTACCGGTCATGTCGCTGCGTAAACGGTTGGTGTTCGCAATGCTGTTCGCAATCGTTGCCTTGGCGGAGCCCGGTGGGGTCGACGTTTACAAGTCGAACATTGATGCGCCGAAGCCGAATACGTTGCTGCGCGCTGCTGCGCCCGCCACTGCGGCATTGCCTTGGTACGGCAGCCGGCCGGCAAACAAGCAAATTCGATCGCTCAAGGCATTGGGCAGGAAAGGCGATTTGCTGCTGCCGTCATTTCTTCCGGTTCAATTCAAGAACCCCAAAGAATTAGGTATTGGGAGGTTGCTCGTCGCGAGCCGCGGCCTGGGCGACCCGAATTTCGCCGGAACAGTGATCCTGCTGGTTCACTACGATGAAAATGGCGTAGTCGGACTGGTTCTGAACCGGCGCACCGATGTGCCGCTTTCTCAAGTTCTCGAACTCAAGGCCGCGAAAGACCGCTCCGACCCGGTCTATATCGGGGGTCCCATGGAACCTTCGGCCGCATTAGCGCTTTTTCAGTCCTCGGCCAAGATTGAAAAAGCTGAGGACATCTTCGGTGGTGTTTATTTGATCTCCGACAAAGGCCTTTTCGAAAAGACGATTTCGGCCCAGCCTGATGCTAACGTTTTTCACGTTTACCTGGGATATGCCGGATGGACGCAAGATCAATTGCGAACCGAGGTGCAATCGGGCGCGTGGTTCGTTTTTCCGGCGGACACCGCCACGGTATTCAATTCCCATCCGGATTCTTTGTGGCTACAGATGATTTACAAGACAGAGTTGCAATTGGCGAAGACGGAGCCGTTCGCAGA
>DATJSB010000306.1:0-7066 GCA_035504315.1 Occallatibacter sp. | reverse complement strand
TTAGAACTTGCGCGAGTGCTCCTTCGCCCAGCGTTCCACCACGACTTTCTTTTCGGTAAAGAACTCGATCGAGTCGCGCCCCTGCGCGTGCATGATGCCGAAAAAGCTGTCCTTCCAGCCGCTGAACGGGAAATAGGCCATCGGTGCAGCCACGCCGATATTGATGCCGATATTTCCTGCGGGAGCCTCGTAGCGGAACCGCCGCGCCGCGGCGCCGTTCGAAGTGAAGAGCGATGCCTGGTTGCCGTATGGACTGCGCTCGAGGAACGCCAGTGCTTCATCCAGATCATTGGCATGCACAAGGCTGAGCACCGGCCCGAAGATCTCCGTGTCGGTCAACTCGCTCGTTGCCGGGACATCATCCAGAATCGTCGGCTTCACAAAGCTGCCGTGCTCGTAGCCGGAAATCCTTGCCTCGCGGCCATCCAACACCACCTTTGCCCCCTGGTCTTTGCCACGGCCAATCAGCGACTCGATCCGCGACTTGCTCTGCGCTGTGATCACCGGGCCCATCTGCACTCCCTCCTCGAGGCCATTACCCACCTTTAGTCGTGACGCGGAATCGGCGATCGCATCCCGGAAGCGGCTCTGCGACTCGCCCACAGTGACGGCCACCGATACAGCGAGACACCGCTGACCCGCGCATCCGAAGGCGCTGTCGCTGATAATCTGCGTCGCCATCTCCATATCCGCGTCGGGCAATACGATAACGTGATTCTTCGCGCCTCCCTGGCACTGCGCCCGCTTGCCGTTCGCGCCTGCGCGGGCATAGACGGCGCGCGCAGCCGGCGTCGATCCAACAAAACTGATGGCCCGCACCTTGGGATGATCAATCAAAGTCTCCGCCGCAATGCGCCCGCCGTTTGTCAGATTGAGAACGCCCTTCGGCAGCCCCGCTTTTTCGAACAGAGGAATCATCCGCTGCATGGTCAGCGGCACCCGCTCCGAGGGCTTCACCACAACGGTGTTTCCCGTGGCGACGGCATAGGGCAGAAACCAGAACGGAGTCATGCCGGGGAAATTCGACGGCGTAATGATGGCGACGACGCCCAGCGGCTGCCGGATCATCATCTCGTCGATGCCGCGCGCCACGTCTTCGAGATTGTGGCCCTGCATCATGATGGGAGTGCCGCAGGCGACCTCGACATTTTCGATTGTCCGCCGCATTTCGGCCTTGGCCTCGGTGAAGGTCTTGCCATTTTCCCGAGTTATAGTCCGGCTCAGCTCATCGATGTGCTCTTCGAGCAGGTGCTTCAGCTTGAACAGCGGCTGAATGCGATCCTCTGGCGGGGTCCGTCGCCATCCCGGGAACGCTGCCGCCGCCGCTTCGACTGCCCGATTCACCTCGTCGGCGCCGGCCAACGGCACCCGCGCCAGCACCTCGCCCGTTGCGGGGTTGGGAACATCCAGCCAGTCGCTGGCCGTGGATTCGACCCACTCCCCGTTGATGAAGTGCGGCAATTGTACAGAGGTGGCGACGGCTGTGCTCATGGTGAACTCCTGGATGGAAGAATAACCCGCAATGAAAAGCCTACAGAAATCATGTAATGTTGATCAACTTATTGCTCTCGAAGCCGAAGACTGCTACAAAGTTACTTTTGAGCCGCTGTTGCCTGGTTTGACGGATGCCCAAGAGCCGAAATCCTCCTGAATCATCCAGCCGGAATAAGCTTTCCTTCCGTATCTCCGAAGTCTCGAAGATGCTGCGCGTCAGTTCGTCGACACTTCGCCAATGGGAGAACGCCGGACTTACGCATCCCCGGCGTACGAAGAGCGGCTACCGCAGTTACACCCGCGAAGAAGTCGAGCGCCTGAAGTCGATCCAGCATCTGCGCTTCGAAAAAAATCTGAACGTGGACGCCATTCGCCACCTCATGGGCGAAGCCGCCCATAGCTTTACCGGAACCCATAGCTTCACTGGAAACGGAACAGCCGCCAAAAAGGGTGCAGGAACCGTACCCATCGGGAGTCGCTTGCGCAAATTGCGCCGGGAGCGCTCAATGACGCTTTCTGAAGCTGCAAATGGAACGAATCTGTCGGTAAGCTTCCTGAGCTGCCTTGAGCGCGGTCAGGCGCACGCCTCTGTCGCCGCACTGCAAAGGCTGGCCGTCTTCTACAAAACAAACATCCTCTCGTTTTTCGGCGGCGCAGAGCAATCGGGCAAACTGGTGCGGCCCGGTCAGCGGATTGAGCTGTCAAGCGAGCCGGGAGTCCGTCTTGAACTGCTCGCATTTGGTTCAACGGCGATGGAGCCGCATCTCTTCCGGTTGGCTCCAGGCACATCGAGCGGCGGCTCGTATCACCACGAGGGCGAAGAGTTCATCTTCGTCATCAGCGGACGATGCGATGTGTGGTTGGATGAGGTTGAGCACTACCAGCTATGCGCAGGCGATAGCCTCTACTTCTCAAGCTCGCAGACTCACCGTTGGAGCAATCCCTATAAGCATCAGGCTGTGCTGCTGTGGATCAACACGCCGCCGACGTTTTAGGGGCAGAGCGCGGACCGCAGGCTCTGAGGTGATGGCGCCGGAGGCGCGTGTCGCTGGACGCGCAATCCTACATTCTGAAGCGCACCGCCAGCTGAATCTGCCGGGGATCGCGTGCCCGGGTCACCTCGCCGAACAGTCCACCTGCGACAGGGTTGCCCGCTGGATTCAATGCTGCGTCGCCCAACTGACCGTCAGGGTTGAGGAACTGGGTATGGTTAAAGATGTTGAAGAACTGGAAGACAAACTGCAAAGAGCGCGTCTCGCCAAGCGGAGTGACCTTTTGCACGGCCATATCCGTGTCGCTGATGCCCGGGCCGCAGCAGATGCTGCGCGGTGAATTTCCAGCCGAGCCCAGCGCCGGCGTGGCGAAGATGGAAGGATCGAAGTAATAGCCTGTATCGCCATTCAAGGGCACGCGTGGATTGCGATGCGTGAAGCTCTTCACAATGTCCGGTCGTCCCGGAGCTTCGAAGTCAGGACTGCCCTGTAGTTCCTGGTCAATGTTGGAATCGATCCGAATGGGAAAGCCGGACTGCAACGTAAGAATCCCTGAAGCCTGCCACCCATCCAGCAGAGCGCCGCGCGCGCCCGAGTACTTGCGAACCGGCAGGTCCCACACTCCGCTGAAGACGAAGCGATTCCGCGCATCGAAGAGGGAGAGGGCGCGATCGCTCGGGAAATCGTAGGGATTCAGGCTCTGTTCAAAGCTGGACGCGTCATCGATGGACTTGCTCCAGGTATAGGCGCCTAAAAACTGCAGGCCATTGGAGAAGCGCTTTTCAAGCGACGCCTGCAGCGAGTTGTAATTGGAGTTGGCGACCACATTCTGCGCGAAGATGCTGGAGAAGACCGGAACGCCGTCGGGAGGACAGCCAACAACGGTCAGCGGATCACAGTAGGGCGAAGAATATTTGCGAATGCCGACCAGGGTGATCGGTCCCGGGGTGACGCCGCCGGTAACGACGGGCGTAGGTCCATAGGGCAGATGCAGACCGCCCGGAGGAAGAGGTGTGCCGGCTGGAATGTTGTAGGTGCTGTCTTCGCCATAGGGTCCGCATCCCTGGCCCATGTAAATCAGGTCGAGGCAGGTTTGCACGTCGCCGTGATTCAGGTCATAAGTGGCCAGAAGGCGATGTCCCTGCGAACCCACGTAGCCGAGCGTCATTACCAGGTTGGAAGCGATCTGCTGCTGCATCTGCAGATTGTATTGCTCGGTGTACTGCGTTCTCAGGTGCGGCTCGAGCTCTCCGTACATGATGATCGGCCGGAATCTCGACCAGTCAACCGCTTGCCCGGGCTTTGGAGTAATGAAGCCGCCGAAAGCATTCGGTGCGATCGTCCCCGACTGGCTCACGAACGGCGTCTGAAACAACGGAGCGAACAAGCTGTTGCTGCCGCCGAAGGGCGGCTCGCCCTGGAACTGCTCGAGGACAAGCTGCTCCATCGGGTTGTAGAAGATGCCGAAACCGGAACGGATGACCAGCTTGCCCTGATATTTCTCCGGGCTCCAGGCCACGCCGATGCGCGGCGCAAAGGCCTTGTAGTACGTTGCCGTCAGGCCGGCGGGAATGCCTTTGTCTCCCGGAATAACCAGCCCGAGGGGAAAGACCGACTCATTATCGCTGCCCGGGCCGCAATCCGCATCTGTTGCTCCGAGCGACGCTTGGCTGTCGGGTGAAAGTTCGCATGGGAAGAGAGTATCGGCTTGGCCGGGACGGAAGGTCTGGACGCGGTGCGAAACATCGGCAAGAGGCTGGTTGAGTTCCCAGCGCAGGCCGTAATTTACGGTGAGTGATGGCTTGACCTTGTAACTGTCCTGCGCGAAAAGATACACCGCCCAGGCGCGGATGTTTTCCGTCTGCGGTGAGCCCTGCGAATAGCTGTCCGGCAGACCGAGGAAATAGTTGCCGAACAGGTTTGGACCTTCGAGGTCGTTTTCCGCGCCCCCGCTATAGCTATAAAAGCCATTGATGTCGTAGTAGAGCGTCTGATCGAAGCGCTGGTCGCGGACATCGACGCCGAACTTCAGACTGTGATTGCCGATGCTCTTGGAGAAATTGTCGGTCAGGGAGTAAGTATTGCCGACCTGCGGCAGCTCGCCTTCGCTGTCGTTGCCGATAGTAAATCCGCCGCTGATGCTGATATACGGCAGGCCTTCATGAGCGGCGCTCAGCCCGGGTGTGATGCCCAGCTTCGGGGCGTTTGGAATGAGGTTGCCGTTGGAGTCATACAGCGGAGTATCGGAGTCGCCGTTGAAGCAGTAGGCCGCCGCGCTTCCCGTGCAGGAATCTGTGACCAGGTTGGTGCGTTGCGGATGAAGAAAGGTCCGTTGTGCTTCGCGGTAGTAGGTGATACGTGCTTCGTTCTGGGCCGTGGGATTCAGCGTCCATGTGTCGGAAATGTTGTATTGCTGGTTGCGCGTTGAGTTGTCGCTCCCAAACCCGGGCAGCAGATTCGGAATCTCCGCCTGGAAGCGGGTGAAGGGGTTTTCTTCGGCGTCGTCGTCTACATAGTAGTAGCCGGTGAGCGAGTTCTTGTCGCTGAACTTGTGATCGATGCGCAAGGTTCCTTGGTTTTCTCGCGCGTGCTGGTCCGGCGCTCCCTCGAACTGGTACTCCGCGGTATCCGGCAGGGGCACATAGTTCTGCACAATGTTGTTGGCGACTGGATCGAAGCATGCAGTAGGAATAACGTTGCCGGGGAAGACATTCTGCCATGGCGTGCCCGCCGTCGGCGCGGCGCCCATCTCGGCAGTGATGGCCTGTGCGCACCCGGTGCGATTCTGAAGAATGGAAGCGAAGGTGGAGTCGGTCAGCGTGCCCTGAAAAGGCGTCGTGTCGTCGAACACTCCGCCGCGTTCGCTGGCGTTGGGCACACGCACGCGATCCGAACTGATGCCCTTGCGCAGCTGCCGTCCTTCATAGGAGAGGAAAAAGAAGGTTTTGTCTTTACGAATCGGACCGCCTACAGTCGCGCCGAATTGCAGCTGCGAGTCGTCGGGCGTAGACAGATCGAAGTAACCCTTCGAGTCCATCGCCTCGTTGCGCACGTACGTGTAGATGCTGCCGTGTAGATTGTTGCTCCCGGATTTAGTCACAACGTTGATCACCGCGCCGGAGTTGCGGCCGTATTCGGCGTCGAATGTGTTGGTGATCACCCGGAATTCATCGATTGCATCGGGCGACGGCTCGATGCCGGGAGAATTCACAAAGAGGTCGTTGCCGTCGCCGCCGTTCACGCTGAAGTTGTTGGAGCGTCCGCGCCCGCCGTTTACCGAAACCGCGCCGGCCTGATCGCTGCCATAGAAGAGGTCCGAGCCGCCCACGCCGGTCACGCCCGGTTGAAGCTGCAAAAGCTGGTAGGTGTCACGCTGATTGAGGGGCAGGTTTTCAACCGCGCGCGAATTCACCACCGCTCCAAGCTGTGTGCTGGTTGTGTCGACAAGCGGCGTCGAGGCGGTAACTTCGACCGATTGGGCGGTCGACCCGACAATAAGATGGATGTCGTAGGTCACGGTCGCATTCAGCTGCACAGCAATGCCATCGGCAATGAACGACTGGAATCCCGGCGCCTCAGCGTGCAGTTGGTAACTGCCAACCGGCACCGCCAGAAAAATGTAGTCGCCGCTTTTTGCGCTCTCCGCTTTCTGAGTTACACCGGAAGCATTGTTGATCAGGGTGAGTGTCGCTCCCGGAACAAGCGCGCCGCTGGGATCGAGTACCCGCCCCAGGACGCGGCCGCCGGTCGATTGCGCACGACTTGCCGGAGAAACGCACAGCAGGAGGATCGAGACAACAAGCGTTGCGGCGGCGAAAAAAGAAAGATGGCTCCAGCGACAGCGGCCTGCGGAATACAGCATTCTCTACACCTCATAAGAGGAAAATAAAGACGGATATTGAGCTGCTAACCGAATTCCGATGGGACTGCGTTACTGCAAGGCGTAGGGGATTTGCAGAGTGCAAAAACCTTACATATATTCAGCAAGATTAGTGAAATTTCGGTGAGTGTCAAGGAAAACTTGGCGCGTTTTGCACGTCCCTCGGCAAAGCCCTGCGCAGAAGAAACCGTCGTACACTCGCCGGCCAGAGAACCGAAAGGCAGCCCGTCATGGATGAAAGCAATGTCAGTATTCAACTCGCTTCTGCGCGCGATATCTCCGAGGTCGCCCGGATGTATAACGCGTACCGCGAGTTTTACGGACAGGTAGCGGACGAAGCCCGAGCCCGCGCCTTTATTCGCGATCGCATTACACTCGCCTCCGCGCAGCCGGCAGGCCAGCATTCGGTGCCGCAGTATTTTCTGGCGTGGACTGATTCTGAAAGCGGCCGCAGAGCCGTCGGATTCATGCACCTGATCCCCTCAACCAACACGCTCGTCATGCGGCCCATCTGGTTTCTCGAGGATCTCTATGTCGAGCACTCGGCCCGCAGAAAAGGTGTCGCGACAGCCTTCCTGGAATACGCCGAACAATTCGCGCGCCGCACCGGTGCCGAGCGCCTCACGCTCGCCACAGCGCACGACAACGCGGCAGCGCAGGGTCTCTACCGAAAACTCGGCTACATTCGGGAGGAACACTT
>DATJSB010000305.1:0-7606 GCA_035504315.1 Occallatibacter sp. | reverse complement strand
GCGCTCATTCTGCCCAACGGACTGCGCGGAGACGACGCGCCCAAGCCGCCAGCCATCGACGATGGCGACCACGACGACATCGGCGGCCCTGGCACGCCGGTCTCGTTCACCTTTTTGGCCGGCCATTACCAGGAAGCAAAGCTGGTGGCCTTCGCCGCTGCGTATCAGGAGGCCACGGGCTTCAACAAACTGCATCCCAAACTCGATTGAGAGGCGAAGCCGTAGAGATGAGTACCGCTACCAGCGATGCAGCACCGGCGATGCAAATTGATGAGACCGGAACGTGGCCCGGCATCAAGATTTTTCCGGAACAAAGCACGCCGCCCAGCGTAAGATGCAGAGACGGGCTCCCCATAACTTATTCCGGCAGTTCCACATCTGTGTGTTCAACGGAGGCGCAATGAACCGCATAGGATTCCGGCTGGCGAGCGGCTTGCTCGCGCTGGTTGCACTCTCTCCTGTTGTCTCTCTCGCCCAATCGCCTTCAGCCCCGCTGCTGCTGCGCAATCCGGCACTCTCGGGCGACCGTATCGCCTTCCTCTACGCGGACGACGTCTGGACGGTAGACCGGCAGGGTGGCGAAGCTGAGCGACTGACCTCGGACGGCGAAGTGTTGGCCGGCCCGTACTACTCGCCCGACGGCTCAAAGATTGCATACACGGCACACCTGAACGGCGCCTACGACGCCTATGTGATTTCTGCCTCCGGCGGAGTTCCCCGGCGCATCACCTGGCATCCGGAGGGCAGCGCAGTCGTGGGCTGGACCCCCGACGGCAAAGACGTGCTGATCGCCAGCGGCGCGCTCAGCTACCGGCACTTCACGATGCTCTTCCGCGTCCCCGCCGACGGCAGCGGGATGCCCGAGCCGCTGCCACTGCCATCGGGAGCGCAGGCTTCGTACTCGCCCGACGGCCAGTCGCTCGCCTATCAGCCGATCACCAAGTGGGAACCGGCATGGAAGCGCTACGCCGGCGGCCAAACCACGCCCATCTGGATCGTCAACCTGAAGACACTCGACCTGGTCAAAGTACCGCGCGAAAACTCGAACGACTCGAATCCAGTCTGGGTGGGCGACAGCATCTACTTTCTATCGGACCGCGGCGGTCCGGTTTCCCTCTATCGCTACGACACCGGCTCGAAGCAGGTGAGCGAAGTGGTTCACAACACCAGCTACGACCTCAAGACCTTCGGGGCTGGTCCGGGCGGTCTGGTTTATGAACAGTTCGGCTCCATTCACCTGCTCGACACTGCAAACAACCAGGACAAGGTTGTCCCCATTCAGATTCACGGCGAGCTCTCAAGCCTGACGCCGCATCTGGCCGGCGTTTCGCCTGAAGAGATCCAAAACGCCGCGCTCTCGCCCACCGGCGCGCGTGCCGTCTTTGAGGCCCATGGCGAAATTTTCACTGTTCCGGCAGAAAAAGGCGATACGCGCAACCTTACCAACACGTCGGGCGTGGCCGAGCGCGACCCGTCCTGGTCGCCCGACGGCAAGACCATCGCCTACTTCTCCGATGCATCGGGCGAGTATCAGCTCTACCTGAGCGACCAGACCGGATTGAAGCCGCCGGTGGTCATCGATCTCGGCCCTGACCCCAGCTACTTCTACACTCCCACCTGGTCGCCAGACTCGAAGCACATTGTCTACACCGACAAACACGGGCGCCTGTGGCTGGTGGATGTGCCCGCAGGACCCGGCGCTACGGCCGGCAAGCCGGTGCTGATCGATACGTGCATCTATGGAACCTTTGGCGCAAGCTTCGGCGCGGTGTGGTCGCCGGACTCGAACTGGATCGCCTATCAACGCGACCTGAATAACCAGCTCAATGCCATTTTTCTCTATTCGATGGATACGCACAAATTCACCCAGGTGACGGACGGCATGAGCGATGCGGCGAGTCCGGCCTTTGACCTGAACGGCAAGTATCTCTACTTCCTGGCATCGACCAACGACGGCCCTTCGAGAGCCGGTATCGACCTCTCCTCGCTCGACCGCGCGCAGACCAGCGCGCCCTACGTCGTAGTACTGGCCAAGGACGGCGAGTCGCCCATCCCGCCGGAGAGCGACGAAGAAAAGACCAAGGAAGAGAAGAAAACAGAGCCGGATAAGTCAGCCGACACACAGAAAAAAGACGACAATGCAAAGGCCAAGGACGATACAAAACCCGCTGACAAGAACGCGGGCAACGACGACAAGGATAAGGATAAGGATAAGGATAAGCCTGTCAAAGTCACTGTCGATCTCGATGGAATTGGCAACCGCATTCTCTCCCTTCCCATTCCTCCGCGAAACTATGGCGGTCTGGCAGCGGGCAAGGCCGGCGTGATTTATCTTGGCGAGGGCTCGCCCTTCGGCCGGGCGACAAGCGACGTTGACGGCTCCAACATTCACGCCATCTGGCGTTTCACGCTGGAAAAACGCAAGCCCGAGGTGGTCCTCAGCGATCTGGATGACTTCCATATGTCCGCCGACGGGTCGAAAGTGCTATTCGCGCGCAAAGGAAGCTGGACCATCGCCGCCACCGACGATCTGAAGCCCGGCAACGACAGTCCCGGCAAGCCGCTGAACATGGGTGGCATGCAGACCACCATCGATCCGCGCGCCGAGTGGCGGCAGATGTACCACGAGACCTGGCGCATTGAGCGCGACTTCCTCTACGACCCCAACACGCACGGGCTCAGCATTCCCAAAATCGAGGCCAAGTACAAGCCTTATCTTGACGGACTCGCCTCGCGATCTGAGTTCACCTATCTCTCCATCGAGATGCTGGGCGAAATCACTATCGGCCACATGTTTGTGGGCGGCCCTGGGCCCCACGACCATGCCCCCAAAACCGGTCTTCTCGGCGCCGACTACACCATCGACAACGGCCGCTATCGCATCTCCAAAATCCTTGGGGGATTGAATTGGACGCCCGGCCTGGCCTCACCGCTCACCCTCCCCGGCGTCTACGTGAAGGAAGGCGAGTATCTGTTGGCTGTGAATGGCCGCGAGTTGCACGCGAGCGACAACCTCTACTCGTTCTTTGCGGGCACGGCGGGCAGGCAGACCGTGCTCCACGTCGGTTCAAGCCCCGATGGCAAGGATGCGCGCGACGTCACAGTCATCCCCACTGACGACGAATTTGGACTGCGAAACCTGGCGTGGGTCGAGGCCAACCGCCGCAAAGTGGATCAGCTCTCCGGCGGCAAGGTGGCCTATGTCTACATGCCTAACACCGCCGGTGCGGGCTACAACAGCTTCAACCGTTACTTCTATTCGCAGCTCGACCGGCAGGCGCTGGTGCTCGACGAACGCTGGAACGAAGGCGGCTTTATCGCCGACTACGTGGTCGACGTGCTCAAACGCTTCCCGCTGTCGGGCGCAATTGAGCGCGACGGCAAGCCGATTCACGATCCGGTGGGCGCCATCTTCGGCCCCAAAGTGATGCTCATTAACCAGAACTCCGGCTCGGGCGGCGACGCTATGCCCTGGTATTTCCGCAAGGCGGGCATTGGCAAGCTGGTGGGCACCCGCACCTGGGGCGGCCTGGTGGGCATCGGCGGCTATCCGCCCCTCATCGACGGCGGCTACGTGATGGCCCCACGCTTCGCTATCTATGGCCTGCACGGCGAGTGGGAGGTGGAAAACCGCGGCATTCCGCCTGATGTCACAGTGGAATTACTGCCTAAAGATGTGGCCGCCGGGCACGATTTGCAGCTCGAAACCGGCGTGCAGATGGTCCTCGACGAGTTGAAGGCCAACCCCATCCCCGACATTCCCGTGCCGCCGTATCCCAACTACCACAAGACTGACGGACTGGGCCGGCAGTAACGCATCGCTTCAGCCTGTGGGTACTCCGTCCCTTCGTGCCCCGACTTGGCGCGAAGGGATGGGCAAACTCCGAGCGATTGCCGTCGATGGGTCGCACTCGATCGCGGTGCGCTCTACGCGATTGCGAAATCAAACAGGGCGCGAATGTGCGCGGCGACAGAGTTGAGATAACTTACTCCGTCCTGCGCGAAGCTCGGCTCTTCATTGCAGGAAGGAAATGCCAGCGGCAGTTCGGTGCAGGCAAGACACACGGCAGTTCCATCGGGAACCCGGCCGCCGAGCGCATCTTCGGCAATCGCGTGAATGCGCCTGTCCGCGCCTTCGATGCGGCCACGTTGCAACTCCTTGATGATCGCAATCACCGCTGCGCGCGCTTTCTTCGCGGTGGGGCTTGCCGCCTCAATGCCATAGCGCCGAAATGTCTCCGGGTACATCCTCGATCCCATGGTGATGGTTGTTCCCAGAACGAGCGCGCGTTTTGCCCCGATACGCGCCGCCTCGCGAGCGCTCGCATCCACAATGCTGAGAACCGGAATCGCGACGCCCCTGGTGATGCTCGCAAACCGATGGTGCGGTGTATTGCTTGCGATCACCGCGACTTCGGCATCGCTGGCCTGCAGCCGCTTGAGTGCCGTGCGGTGATACTCGTCGAACCGGCGCCATGTTGCCGGGTCCTCATCCCGGCCAAGAAGCGCAACCGCTGTACGGTGATCCAGCGATTCGATGCACATTTCAGGCATCGGCGGTCCGCGGCGCCGATTCTTCGCCGCGCGCCGCTCGCTCAGCCGGCAAAGTCCCGCGTAATACTCCACGGTCGATTGCCAGCTCACTCCGCCGACGATCCCGATGCGCTTCATCGCTTCTCCTCGATCGATTGCACAAAGCTCTCGAGCAGTGGAGCAAGATCGCGCGAGGCGGAAGCGGCTTCGTCGACAAAGTGAAACGTGCCCGCATGCGCCATCTCCCGCGCCGCCTCGAGGAATTTGCCCAGCGCAGCGCGGGCCAGGGCACTGCCCGTGCTCAGGCGCCGCACTCCCAGTTCGGAAAGTTCGTCCAGACTTAATTCGAGTCCGGGCAATCCCACCAGTACGTTTACAGGCCTGTCAACTTCCCCGATGATTGCGGCAATCTGCTCTTTGGTCGTGAGCCCCGGGGCATAGAGAACGTCCGCGCCCGCTTCCTGATAGCTCTGGAGCCGCGCGATCGTGTCCTTCAGGTCGGGCCGGCCGTAGAGAAAGTTTTCTGCTCTCGCGCACAGGGTGAAAGGGAACGGAAGCGAGTGTGCCGCCTCCGCAGCTGCGCTGATGCGCTCCTCGGCGTAGCCGATCTCATAGATTGGTGCGGAATCGTCCCCGGTTGCATCCTCGATCGAACCGCCGGCCAGACCGTAAGCCGCAGCCATGCGAATGGTCTCTGCGGCGACCTCGGGTTCATGGCCATATCCATTTTCGAGATCGCCGCTCACAGGTAAATCAGTGGCGGACGCAATCTCTGCGACGTGCGAAAGCATGGCCTCGCGGCCAACCTGGCCATCGGGAACTCCGCGCGAGAACGCATATCCGGCGCTGGTGGTGGCCAGCGCCTCAAACCCAAGCTGCGCCAGCAGTCGCGCCGTTCCCCGGTTCCATGGATTGGGGAGAATGAACGCGCGCTCCCGTTGATGCAATGCGCGAAACGCCTGCGCCTTTTCAAGCTGTGTCTTCATCGCGGATTATTGGCTCCCATCTTTTTCCGGTACCGGCGGTCGATGCAACGCGCCCTCAACGCCTTCAACGAACGTTCGCTCTTCGCGCAGGATAAACCGCAACCGCTGAGCCGTGCGAAAGTTCTCCATTGCTTCCGCGTCGCTCCTCAGCCGCGTGCGATAGGCTTCGTAAGCTGCAAGGCTCGGAAACGAGATGAGCCCCCACGCGATGTCGTTGGTCCCTTCCGCAGGCAGAAAATAGCCGACCAGATCCCCGCCGCATCGCGGAATGATGCGTCCCCAGTTTTGAGCGTATTGCTGGAACGCGTCGCGCTGAAACGGGTCAATCTGGTACCGGATAAAACACGTGATCGTCATCCACTCTTCCTTTTCCCGCTTTTCTTGCTCCCGCTTTTCTATCTCCCACTCTTCTTTTTTCTGGCCCACGCCGTTCGCGCGCACGGCAGCCAGTGCGCAGATGGCGCCCAACACGGTTCGGCGGGTGATACGCACGGCTGTCCTTCCGGACGTCATCCGAGCCAGTATGCTCGTTGCCATGCAGGAACACTTCGGTTACGGTGGAATAATGAATGTTGAACTGCCTGATGCCGCGCTTGCCCGCGTGGCTTCGGCCATAGGAGAAGCAGCGCGCGCCCGCATGCTCATTTGTCTGCTCGACGGCCGCGCGCGAACCAGCACGGAGCTTGCTGTTGTAGCGGAGGTTGCTCCTCCCACTGCGAGCGCGCACCTGAATCGCCTGAAAACTGAAAACCTGGTCGCAGTGCACGCGCAGGGCAAGCATCGTTACTACGCTCTCAAGTCCGCGCAAGTGGCGCGCGCGCTTGAAGCCATAAGCGTGCTGGCAGGCGCGCCACGGGCCGGCTTCCAGCCATCCACACCCGTTCCCTATCGCCTGGCGCGAAGCTGCTATGACCACATGGCTGGAAGAATTGCCGTGCAGATGCTGGAGCGGTTTCGCGCGCTTCGCTGGCTGCGCGCAAGCTGCGCCGGCTCGAACGCCTTGGAGCTTATGCAGGAAGGAGCTGCCGGGTTGGCCGCGCTCGGAGTCGATTTGGACACTGCTGGTGCCGCACGGCGCAAATTCGCGTATGGATGCCTGGACTGGAGCGAGCGCCGCATGCATCTTGCCGGCGCGCTCGGATCTGCCCTGCTCAAGATGCTGGTCGACCGCCGCTGGGTAGCACTCGAACTCAACAGCCGCGCGCTGCGGATCACCTCGCGCGGCCGTCGCGAACTGCATCAGCGCCTGCAGATCGAAACCTGACCGGCTGATTCCCTGCCCGCACGGGACAGTCGCTGAAAAATGAGTCGCCGTGATGGAGCGTGGAGAATTGGTGGAGATGGGCGAAGCCGAAGCGCTGTGCGCAGACCGGCACGAGGCTTACACTCGCCGGCTTGTGGAGGCCACGCCGGAGCTACCCTCCGGCGCGGGCTTAGCCCGCATTTCACACATGCCGCTCTTTAAATGTACTCGCGGTCAACCGCCAGGCTGCCGGATTCCTCCCCTATCACCATCATTCAAAAAGACTTAAATCGCCTCTCCTTTTTGCCGCTTAATTCCCCCGCCCGTTCTATTCTGAACGCAGATAGCGATTCTTCGGGCCGAAGTTCGGCAGACCAGTAGACCCTAACCGCCTGAAAACAATAGACCTGGCCGCCAAGTCTACCCTCTATCGCAATGAAAACAATAGATTTAGAGATTTTTGGCAGGGGGCGGGGGTATCGGATATAGGGGGTGGGGATATGCCCTTCGCGCCGTTTGTGAGGATTCCTGGTTAGCCCACGGACAAGTTCGCACGAGCGAACACAGTCCTGGGAAAGCGGATTAAACGGATCCTTCAGCCCCGTTGGGGGCGACGCGAATCGGAAGGAGTTAACCTCCGACGGCCGGCTTGCTCACCGGTAGGCTGACTTCTCAAGCAGCGCGTGAAAGCCCCTACGACGTAGGTGCGGCCGCGACCGTCACCGGGCGTCCAGCCATGGCCGGCCGGACCAGCTCAGTGGGCCACACATAAACCGCCAGCCGCCGCGAGTAGTGCAGGATGGGCTCGACGTCCGGCAGATTGATGCCGATGGTCGCAGCCAGG
>DATJSB010000304.1:0-9972 GCA_035504315.1 Occallatibacter sp. | reverse complement strand
CTTCGCATTAATCCGGAACAGTTTACTGATGACAGGCCTACTTGTCGTGCACCAAAACCAGTTCGACAAAAAAGAGAGTACAAGCACATACTTAACCGGCCGGCGTCAGACGAGGTGCGCTGATGAACGTGAGCGGTGAAGGCATAGAGACCCGGGAACAGCGCGACCTGCTGTTGCGGCTGGGCGCGATATGGGGCAGGGGTGGCTGTTTGGCTGTCCAGACACGGCGGACGTTCTTCCAGCGATCGTCGCGCGGCCGTCGCAACCTCCGACTATCCGGAGCACCCACGGAAATGAACCTTCTGTCAAATGCGGGGAAGGGCTACCCTCACAGCGACTTGCTCAGCTTGAGGCGGTGTATGATGGCGCACCCGACTTGATTGATGCATGTTGCTCCGGCTAGGCCGAAATCTGCCGGCTTCCATCCGGAAGGGCGATCGTGCTGTCAGCCATTTCGATGTCTGGTTCGGCCGCCACGCCCGGTTTGGGCAGAAAGAGACTCAGGAGCACCGCTGCAAACGCAACCGCTGCGAGGGTGACGATGAACCGAGGCTTGTAGAAGCCGCCTACTCTGTCGTACATGTGTCCGATCCAGAGAGGGCCGGTTGCTCCGCCGATGGCATAAGCGGTCCACGTGAGACCGTATAGAACCGAGAAGTGACGCCGTCCAAAGTACCGTGCCAAGAGGTACGGCATCACATCTGCCTCGCTACCCAGACCGACACCCAGGACTGCCGCGCCCAGCAAAGTAACCGGCCCGTTGCCCGCAAAAGCAAGAATCAGCGTGCCCGCAGCGGCGAGCGCAAGCACCAGCGTCTGAATCCGTTCAGGAGAGATGCGATCGATGGCGAAGCCGATACCGAGACGGCCGAGGATGCCCGCGCCGCCGCGAACGGAGAGAGCCAGCGCGGCGGTGGCGGCGACGATCCCATGCTGCGTCAGCATGGCGGCCAGATTGGTCACGAGTCCGTTTTCGCTAAAGGCGGAAAAGATCGTAATGAAGGCGAGAATCCAGAATGCCGAGGTCCGAAGAGCAGCCGAAACGGTGAAGCCCGAAGCGGTGCGGTCGGTGCGGATGAGCGGCTTCTCGGGCCGGTTCCGCACCAGCATCGCCGTCAGCGGGAAACCCAGAAGAGCGATGCCGCCCAGCATCAGCCAGGCAGCTCGCCATCCGTGATGCTGAATCATCCATTCCGTGAGTGGCGGAATAAGAATCGATCCAACTCCGCTCCCGGTGAGCAGCAGGGCCAATGCGAAGCCACGGCGACGGGAAAACCAGGTGAGGATGGTGCGCGTGTAGGCAAACTGCGCTGTTCCATTCGCGGCGAGACCCAGAACGAAGAACGTGAGATAAAACTGCGCAATGTGGGAACCGAGCCTGCTAAGAGAAGCCAGAGCGACTGCGAAGGCCAGGATCGCGGGCAGAATGATACAACGCGGTGGAAAGCGGTCGAGCAGCAGGCCGATGAGCGGTGACATCAACGCCACCGTAATGGCGGCGAGCGCGAAAGCCGCTCCCATTGATTCCCGCTTCCAACCGAATGCGGCGTGTAAAGGATCAAGAAACAGGCTGAAGGTATAAGGAATGATGGGGGCGAAGCTCACCATCACACCGATAAACGCGGCACCGAGAACGCCACACCCGGCGTAACGAATCGAGTCTTCGCGTGGCGGACGAACGGCGGTCGCGCTCATTCCTTACCGAGGCCGCCGCCCAATTTTCGAGCCATGGTTGCCAGGAGCTTCGGGCGTACTGCGGGCCGGGTCCAGGGACATTCCGCAATGCAGATGCCGCAGGACGCGGCTTCGGCAAAATAGGGAATGCACTTGTCAAAGTCGACGTACCATCGCTCGACGCCCCGCACCATCTGCTTCCGGGGTGTGATGGCTCCCGGCGGGCAGGCCTGCGTGCACACCTGACAATTGGCGCAGAATTCGTCGGCACCGAAGCGCCGGGGCACCGAGGGGAGCAGGGGCATATCGGTAGTAACACCAGCCAGGCGAACTCCGGAGCCAAAGCGTGGGCTGATGAGCGAGCCATGTTTACCGAGTTCGCCCAGCCCGGCAGCAATCGCCGGAGGGATCAGAAGCAATGCTCCAGCCATCGGGCCGGGGTACGGGTCGGCGTGGTATCCCTGCGAGCGAATCCAATTGGCGAGGTTATATGACGATCTTGTGCCTCTGGCATACTGATCGCCTACATCGCAGACCCCAATGCCATTGGTCTCATCGGAGGGGACTTCACGGAGGCGCTCGTAGTTGTGTGCCAGCGCGAGCACGATGACCCGCGGGTGCTCGATCCTGTAGCCCTCGAACACCCAGGTCGGATCCATGGGAGCGATGCCGACCTCGTCTGCTTCGTGGGCGAGGGCGAAACTCCTGACTAACGTCGTCAGCTTCTCGATCGGGGCCCCATTGCGTTTTGCTGATACCTCGTTCAGCTCGGGAAATGCGTAGGCCGCCTGAAAGGCCTCTGTTGAGCCCGGGCATTTGCGCGAGTTCCTGCGAGCGACCAATTGCAGGTCGCCAAATGGATGCTGATCCGGCGGATGCCAGAAAAAGGGAGAAGGCTGGCGAGACGTGGTTTCGCCGACCCCATTGATGGAGTTGCCGGAGACGCGCAAGAGTGCGACGGTCTCAGGTTGCGGAGTCCATGTGCCACGTTTTGGCCGTCGCGGGTTGGATGGTTCGGTCATCGCTGTCTCACAAACCGTCAGGATAGGGAGAAAGTAGTCCAAAGCCGTTGGCGATTCGGTTGAAAGCGGCGAACAGGCCTGCAATATGGACCGCTTCGGCCATCTGCGCCTCCGTCCAGCCGGCGCGCATCGCTGCTTCCACGTCGGCGCGGGTGACCGGCGGCGAATTCGCGTTCACCTTTTCAGCAAACTTCAGCAGAGCCAGTTCCGCGCTGGTGAAAAGTTGCGGCTTGAGATCACCTTCCTGCAGCGCGCAGATCATTTCGGGTCGGCCGCCCTGCGTCGCAAGCAATGCGCCGTGACTGTCGGCACAGTAGGAGCATGCGTTCTGCCGCGAGACATGGGTGGCAATCATCTCTTTGTGCCGACGATCGAGCAGGCTTTCGCCGAAAAGGAAATCTTCAGCGATCTCCAACATGCTTTTCAGCAGCGCCGAACTAGTGGCAAAGCACAGCACAATGCCGGGAAGATCGGTTCGGGCAAAGCGCTCGCGGTATTGCGCGAACAATGTCCGCACCTCATCACTGGCTGTGAGTTCATCCAACAGAGGCAGATTTGTTGAAGATGGCGCCGCTCGTTTCCGTACCAGCGGCTCGTGGTTTGCAGACCCGGATGAGGTGGCTGAACTCATAACTCAGAACTCATTTCGTGCTGGGATTCCTCTTCATTCGACTCTGCTAATACATGAACTTCAACGCAAACTGCACCTGACGCGGGGCCTCCGCCTCAAGAATTTGGTTGAATGTCGGCGAACTAATGTCGCTGTCAGGCAACCGGAAATTCGTGCGGTTCAGGACATCAAACAGCTCGGCGCGGAACTGGAACTGTGTCGACTCCGTCACCTTAAAATTCTTCAGAGCAGCGAAGTCCCAGTCTGCATAGCCCGGGCCGATGTTGACGTTGCGGCCTTCCGTGCCGAACTGGCCGGCATTGGCTGTGGGATCGAGCCTCTGGAACGCACTGGTGTTGAGCCATGAGTTTACCGCGCGCCGTCCGCTGTTCGGGTTGCCGACGAGGTTGGGCCGCTGCGCGGAGAATCCGGTGATCTCCGGAGCGCTGCCCTGGGCCGCAACGTCGTTCGAATCGAAGACGGTGAACGGAGTGCCGCTCATCAGCGTGGCAATGCCATTCAACTGCCATCCGCCGACTCCCCACTGATACCAGTTCTGTGCATGGCTCCAGAAGGGGAGCGCCCATTCATAGCTCCCAACGAATCGGTTGCGCGCGTCGAACAGCGAGAGCCCACGCTCTGCTGCGAGGTTGAACGGATCCTGGGCGAGGTCGTTTTCGCCTGCAACCGGCTTCGCTGCGGAGCCGGTTATGTTGAACGAGGAAACATCGTCGATGTCCTTCGACCATGTGTACGATGCGAGAAACGACAGCCCGTGGCTGAGCCGCTTGCGCAACGAGGCTTCCATGGCGTTGTAAGCCGAGTTGGCGATCCCTGCGATCTCGCCTGTGGATGAAAACACGCAACTGCTCGGCGGGTCGGCCAGCGTGCAGCCGGAATAGAGTCGCCGCTGATCCGCATTGCTCGAATTCGAAATCGGCTGGCCGTCAACGTATCCGGGAACGAATACCGCCGGGTTCGCTTCGATAAAGCGCGGCAGGTGTGTCCCCTTGGTTCCGACGTATCCAATTTCGAACAGCCAATCGGACCCGAAAGACTGCTGCAGGTTCAGGTCCCAATCCTGCGTGTAGGGGAGTGTCAAGGTTGGCGACAGGGTCAGGTTCGTGAGGTCTGGAGAGAATGTTCCCGCCGCCGGAGGATGGCCATTGAATGGATCCGCAAAGTCCGGCAGACTTACCTGCGGCGTACCCAGATAGGGCGGCGCACTGATCGGCGACTGAAGAGGACCACCCTGTCCGGTGTAATACGGCTCATAGAAGATGCCGTACGCAGAAGTAACAAGCAAATTGCCATGTCCGTTGGGATCCCACGCGATGCCGAAGCGCGGCGCGAATGCCTTCATGTCGGTGGGGATCAGGCCCGCGGGCACGCCTGGATCGCCCGGATATAACAGGCCCACCGGGGCATTTGGCATGATCTGCGATTTCTTTCCAGGTTCAAACAGCGACATCCGGTTATGAATTTCGGTGTAGGGCTCGGGCAACTCATAGCGCAGCCCGGCATTGACGGTGAAGCGGGACGAAACCTTATAGGTATCCTGCACATATCCGTATGCGTTGTTGCCGCGAATTCCGCGTGAGAAATCGCCGATACCCTGCAGGAAGACGACCGGCTGCCCGGTGAGGAAGCTGGCGAACGCATCGGTCACCGGGAATGGCTCGAAGACGAAGAACCCGTTGGTGGCGATCCCCTGCAATACGTTGATTTGCTGATGCTGGTATCCGCCGCCGAGTTTCAGCTCGTGCCTGCCACGCACCCAACTCAGCGATCCCGAGTAATCGAAGACGTCTTCGTAGGTATTGCGCGGCCCCGTGATCGGATCACCAACATTCGCGTAGCCGTTCACCTGGATGAATGGCGGTCCGGCGGCGATACCGAGACTGGGGGTGTATTGGAATCCAAGGCTGGAGGGCGACTGGTGGTTCTCGTGCTCGCCGAAGAGGAACTTGTTGCGCAGAAAGGAGAATCGCGCCACCGCGATAAGGGACGGTGAATAGGTGTGCGTTTCCTGCGCCACAAAGTTTTGCGCGCGCTGATCCTCACCTACCGGGAAGCCCGGCACACTGGCGCCGCCCGGCGACAAGGGATCGACCTGGGAAAGCTGGTAAAACATGTAGCGGAAGTTCAGGGTGTCGCGCGGGTCGAGGTAATGGTCGACCTTGATGCCAAACTGGTCGGAGTCATTGCTCAGCATTTGAGTCGTGGAGAACAGATTTGTTCCGGCATTCGGAAGCGGGAAGAAGCCCAGCAGGTTTTGTGAAACTGAGTTCATTTGCCCCTGCGGGATCTGATTGTTCGGGTAGGGAGCGTTCGCGAGCACGTTGAAAAGCTGATGGGCAGGGTTGTTGCAGAAGCCACCCGTAAAGCCCTCCGGGCAAAGTTCGGAGAAGTCGCCGGTGCGCTCTTCCACCGATGGCACTGTGGTCTCCCCTGTTTCTCCCTGGCGATTGCGGAAGCCTTCGTAGAAGCCAAAAAAGAACGTCCTGTCTTTCCTGATTGGCCCGCCGACCGTGGCGCCAAACTGATTTTGCTTCAGCGGTTCCTTCGACTGTGCGGTATAGAAATAGTTGTTGGCGTCGAATGCGTCGTTGCGCAGGAACTCCCATAACGTCCCGTGGATCTCGTTCGTGCCTGATCGCGTGATAATGTTCGTCGTCGATCCAAGGGCGTCTCCGAATTCGGCGTTCGCGTTGAGCGTGATAATGCGGAACTCGGCGATCGCGTCCACCGGTGGCTTCAGGACGTATCCGCCGTCGATGCCGTTGAAATTGTTCGCCCCGTCGATGAGAAAGTTGTTGGATTCGGGCCGCTGGCCGTTGACCGCATAAGCCTGCCCGTTGCGCAGCGATCCGCCGGCTTCGGCGATCCCAGGCGTCAAGGGAACGACCCCGGGCTGCAGCAGGCCCAGCTGTGAGAAGTTACGCCCATTCAGCGGCAGATCTTCCAACTCTCGCTGTCCCACTACCTTGCCCATGCTGGTGACGGTTGGCTCAATCAGTTCCGCATCGGCGCGCACAAGAACCTGCTGCCGTTCCGATCCGAGCGCCAGACGTGGCGAGACCGAAGCCGTTTCGTTCACATTCAGCGTGATGCCATCCTGCAGATATTCCCGAAAACCCTTCGCTTCAACCTGCAGGTGGTAGTGTCCGATCGGGAGTTCCAGAAGAACGTAGCTGCCGCTGCGATCAGTGATTGTCTCGCGCGAGAGGCCTGTCTCCGTCTGCCGTGCTGTCACCGCTGCGCCAACCACCACTGCGCCGCTGGGATCGGTAACCGTTCCGCGAATATTTCCGGTGATCTGCTGAGCAGACAAACTGAGGCCTGAGAACACCACATACGCCAATAGATTGCGAACAATCTTCATCTTGCTGTCGAGCCTCCGAAAGTCGTGGCGCTACGAGTAACGCGGGTGGTAATCGCGACCTCTGTGACCGGGGCCGTCGCGAGATATTGCCAGAAAACGCAGCCCATAGCCTGATATCGCGGCTGTTGCGTGTTTTTGGGCGCTGGCGTTTTGCTCGGAGCCAACAGTAACTTCGCGCTGATAAAACTGTCTTCGGCAAATCGATGGGAATCGAACTCCACCTATGGATCGAGGGCAAAGAAAAGCCCGCGCAGCGAAGGTCTGTTGGCGCGCGGGTTTTCGATCTTCTCTTGATCAGCGTGAAGATTTTCGATCGCCCTGTTCGGCAAGATGTTTTCGCGTCTGCTCCGATTACGCCGAAGCTGGAGGCGCTGCTGGCGATCGCGGGCAAGGTACAGCAGGACGGCAAGCGCGTTTCCGCCGACGATATCGTCGAGGCGAAGGCACACGGAGCCACTGACATCGAGATCCACGATACGGTCCTGATTGCCGCGGCATCGGCTTCGCGGTCTCTGGACGGAAAGCAAACCCCGCGCTGATCCCCGGCAGTCTTTCAGGCAGTGCAATGTGCGGCATCGATTCTCCTCAGCGAACAGCGGCTTCCGCCGGCAAATAATCTTTGCTTCCCTCAACGCATCCCTTGCGCGCCACCATTTTGCTGCGTTCACGATACATCGCCTCATCGTGCGGCTGCGTGGTTGATGCGGTTCACGTCCTCTATTGTGGTAACGGCCTGATGCTGGTAGAGATCCAGGTGATCGGTCTCGAGCAGCCTGAGGGAATCATCCAGCGCTGCCGGAGCTCCCGCCTTATCGCGTTTGCCGGTCTTGCAAGCCAGGAAGAAGCTGTCGCGCAAGGGCCTGAGGGCGGACCCAAGAGCTGCTGCGCATCGCCGTAGCTGGGCGCGACGTCGACACAATTGATACCAGCATCGTGCGCCTGAGCCACCCTGTTATTGGCTACGGCCTGATCCGCGTTCATGATGACGATGCCGCCCAGGCCGATGATCGACAGATCGCGGCCAGTCCTGCCCAGCCGGTCGCCTGGGAATGGGCGTGAAGTTCTTGTCGGAAGGGCTGGACCACGCAGTGGCTGCGGACCGTCGCGGAGTGGCTGCCAATCCAGCCGCGATGGCCCCGGTCGTGAGAAATCTTCTCCGATCCATGAGATCCTCTACTGACCCTAAAAGTTAACACCGTCGCTTAAGCGTCGCGGCCAAAAGGAGATTCGTTTGACCTGGCCAGAAAGACCGAATTGGGCGTTACCCAGGCGGCGAGGAAGCGCCCACAGGAGCCTCCAACAAGCCTGCAGGCCGTGGACTGGGACGACCTAATGCTGGTAACCGTCCGCCATCCACTGTGCGAATAATTCAATGCGTCCCTGGGGCCACGGCCCTTCTCCCCGCGGCGACGGGGGCGGCATCACGGCGCCCCCGATGCCTCGAATTCGGTCGTAAATGGCGGCCGCGTGTGTCTTGACGTCCTCGTAGCTCGCCAGATCAAAAGCCTTGCTCATCGCACGAATGTCGCGGTCCGTGAAGAGCGGTCGAATGTCGTCCTGAAAGCTTGTCGGTTTTGCCATTGCCCTCTCCGTACAGGGAATGTTCTCTCACATAGCGAATCTTTGACAAGGCTTACCCTCTGGCCGGGCCTTGAAGCGAATAGTGCGGAACCGCCGCGGCGGCTCCGCGGCGTGATTACGGAAGGGACTTGCGGGTGATTTCGAAGAGGAACCAGCTGCGGCGCTGCGTCTGATCGATCCAGTTTTCGAGAAGACTGGCAGTGGCGACGTCGCCCGATTCATCGCACAGCGTGTGCACCGCGCGCATGCTGAGAACCAGAGCCTTTTCTGCCTTGTGCGCCGCCCTTTCTGTGCAGCAATCCGGTCCACCCTCACCCGAGCTGCTACGATCTCCCCGAGGCCATCGTGGAGACCTTTTCGATTCCCAGGGGTTGCCGTTCGGATTCTGGGAGCGCAACCCTTCATACGAAGGTGAGAGCTTCTTCGGACGGTTTTTTCGAAATATTGGGCACGCAGGCGTCTCCGTTCGGATAGCCGACCACAAGAATGAGAAAGGGCTTCTCCTGCGCGGGACGTCCGAGGAGTTGGTTCAGGAAGCCCATCGGACTCGGCGTATGGGTAAGCGCGACCAGGCCCGCCATATGAATCGCCGAGATGAGCATGCCCGTCGCAATCCCAACTGACTCCGTCACATAGTAATTTTTCATCTTGCGCCCAGCCTTCGAAATTTCGTAGTGCTGCGCAAAAATGACGACGAGGTAAGGGGCGACTTCCAGATATGGCTTGTTTTCGTCTGTCCCCAGTGGGGCGAGAGCATCGAGCCACTCTTTGGGAGCACGTCCATGGTAGAAGCGACGCTCCTCTGCTTCCGCAGCAACACGAATCCTGGCCTTTACCTGCGCATCGCTGACGACTACGAAATGCCAGGGCTGCTTATTGGCGCCGCTCGGAGCGCTTCGCGCAACGCACAGGCAATCCTCGATCACCCCCCGCGGAACCGGACGCGAAGAAAACTGCCGTACTGTGCGACGTCGGAGCATTTCATCCCGAAATGACGTCGCTCGACTCACCATTTCCTGGGCAGGAAATTCACGATACGTGGTAAGAGGAATAAAAACTGGGGCGGACATTGACGCCTCCTCGCGACGCTATTTTAAGAGATATACCGAACAGGCCACCAGGCGCGCGCGGGCACGACTGTTTTCAACTCGATAAGGCAGAGCTAGATCTGAGCCATTCCGCCATCGACACATATTTCGCTGCCGTTCACGAAGCTGGAGTCGTCGGAAGCGAGAAACAAGGCCACCGTTGCGATCTCCTCCGGACGTCCGAGTTCCTTGCGAGGGATTCCCGACCGGAAATATTCCTTCGCTTCTGCAGGAAGATTGGCAAGAGCGTTGGTGGCGATGGGCCCGGGGCTGAGCAAGTTCACACGGATTCTGCGCTCGGCAAGCTCGACCACCCAGGATCGCGCGAACGCCCGCAGCGCCGCTTTGCTTCCGGCATAAACGCTCAGCCCCGGCATGCCCTTGAGGTGAGCGATCGACCCGTTCATGATGACCGATCCGCCATCGCGCATCATGGGCAGCGCCTTCTGCACAGTAAAGAGTGTGCCGCGGGTATTCAGGGAAAAGAGGCTGTCGAACTGGTCTTCGGTGATCTCCCCCAGCGGGGCGCGGCCGCCATGACCGGCGCTGGCAAACACTACATCGACATAGCCCTTCTCCCGTTTGACCGTCTCGCAGAGGCGGTCGAGATCA
>DATJSB010000303.1:0-8302 GCA_035504315.1 Occallatibacter sp. | reverse complement strand
GCTGAAACCTGCGCTCATGGGATTGGTGCTTGGACTTGCGGGGAGCGTAGGTGCGGTGCAACTGGTGCGGTCGATGCTGTATGCGACCCGGCCGCTCGATCCGGCTGTATTTGCGTTGGTGAGCGTGGTACTGCTGGCGGTGGCGGGCGCAGCGTGCATCGTTCCGGCATGGCAAGCTTCGCGACTAGATCCCATGCAGGCATTGCGCACAGATTGATGACTCCTGGCATCTCGCTGGTTATGAGAGAGGAAACACCGGGTGAGGAAAATCGAATGAAATGGCTTAGGTTTTTTCACCGGCGGCAAGCGGACGCCGAAGTGCAGAACGAGATCGAGTCATATCTGGAAGAAGAAGCGGCTGAGAACGTGGCGCGTGGTATGACGCCGGACGAGGCAGGCCGGCAGGCTCGGATCAAGCTGGGCAATGCGCAGCAGGTGCGGGAGCGACTCTGGAGACAGAACAGCGTTGTTGTAGTGGAAAGTACGTGGCGGGACCTGAAGTGTGCCATGCGAAACTTAGCGCGGGCGCCGGGGTTCACGGCAACGGCGGTGCTGACGCTGGCGGTGGGCATTGGGGCTACCACAGCCATCTTCACGCTGGTCTACGATGCCCTACTACGGCCGCTGCCGTTCGATCGCCCCGGGCAGTTGATGAGGATGCAGGAGGTTGTGGCCGAGTTCAAGGACATTTACCCGACCCTGCCCATGAATGCGAACCACTTCGAGATGTGGCAGCGAAACGCAAAGACCATACGGGCCATGACGGTGATGGACGAGCAATCCGTGCCGTTGGGGTTGGGCGAGCATCCACTGCAGGTGAAGATGGTGACCGCGACGCCCGGAATCTTTGCCGTGTTTGGCGTGACCCCGAGCCTCGGACGCGCGTTTACGGATCAGGAGGCGACGCCGGGCCACGACCGCGTAGCGGTGCTGATGCACGATCTGTGGCGGACTCAGTTCAACTCCGATCCTGCGATTCTTGGCAAAACGATCCGGCTGAATGGCTTCGAGTACTCGGTGATCGGCATTATGCCGGCGAGCTTCCATCTGCCCTACGCGGACGACAGCTTTCATACCGGCGCGGATGTTGCGAGGCCAACCCAGGTTCTGGCGCCGATGGCGTTCTCCAAGGACCAGCTTTCCGAAGACATGGGGGACTTCGACTACTACGGCGTGGCACGGCTGAGGGATGGAGCATCGGCGGCGCAAGCGAATGGCGAGATCAACGCGCTGGAGCACACAATCCAGGTCGCGCTTCCGGCAGAAGAAAAGGCGACGCTCACTGCAACGCTGACGCCACTTCAAAACGAGCTGGTGGGCGATAACCGCAAGCCGCTGTGGATTCTGCTGGCGGCGGTAGCGGGGCTGTTGCTGGTTGGTTGCGTGAACATCACCAACCTGCTGCTTAGCCGCGCGGTGAGGCAGCGGCAGCAGATGGCGGTGGCGGCGGCACTCGGTGCCCGCCGCCGGGATCTCGTTCGCATGGCCATGCGCGAGACGGCGGTGCTGGCGATTCTAGGCGGAATCTTGGGACTCGGGCTGGCGATGGTGCTGGTGCCGGCGATGCAGCGGTACGTTCCGGGGGCATTGAACTTCCGCGGTCCGCTGAATGTGGATTGGACCGGGGCTGGCTGCGCTGTGCTGCTGGCCATCGGAGCGACCCTAGTGGCGGGTATGGCGCCAGGGTGGATGGCGCGCGGATTGAATCCAGTGGAGGCGCTGCGGGGCGAGGCGCGCATGTCCGGCGAAGGCCGCAACAGCAAGCGGTTGCGGCGGGTGCTGGTGGCTTTGGAAGTGGCCGTGAGCGTGACACTGGTACTGATGACGGGGTTGCTGACGGCAAGCCTCATGCGGCTGATGAACGTCGATCGAGGATTCGACGCCGGCCAGGTGGTGGCGGCGCAGATTGATTTGCCGGCGAAGCCTTACGATAAGCTCCCCGAGCGGACTGCGTTCTACCACCGCGTTCTGGACGCGGTGGTCCGTCTGCCAGGGGTGCAGTCTGCGGGGGTGATCAGCGAGTTGCCGCTGAACGGCGACGCGTGGAGCGACATGGTGCGAGCGATCGGGTACGCCGGCCCGCTCGCGAGCCTGCCAATTGAGCATTTCCGTTGGATCAGTCCGGGATATCTGGAGACCATCCACTTGCCTCTCGCTGAAGGACGGACGCTGAGCACCAGCGACGAAGGCAAGAACGTGGCGCTGGTTTCAGAGGAGACCGCAAAGACGGTGTGGCCGGGCCGGGATGCGGTGGGACAGCAGTTCACGCGGGGTGGAACGACAGACAAGCCTTTCACTGTGATCGGAGTGGTGAAGGATGCGCGGACGATCACGCTGGCCAAACCCGATCCGATGATGGTGTACATGCCGTACTGGTACCGCGCGGACATAGGGGGTGCGCTGGCGGTGCGAACGCAGATGGGCGGCGCAACGATGGCCGATGAGGTGCGGAAGGCCATCTGGAGCGTCGATGCGGATGCATCGGTGCCAGAGGTGCGGACGCTGGGCGGAGTGGTGGCGGACTCGGTGGCGAACCGACGGTTCGAGATGGACCTGCTGTTGCTGTTTGCCGCGAGCGCGCTGCTACTGGCGGGACTGGGTGTGTATGGCGTGGTCACCTATTCTGTAGTGCAACGGCAGCAGGAGATCGGGTTGAGGCTGGCGCTGGGCGCGGACAAGAGCAGCATCTACGCGCTTGTACTTCGCGACGGGCTGATGCCGATCGCGCTGGGCGCGGCCGCAGGGGTTGTGGCTGCGTTCGCAATGGCACGGGTGATTGGCAGCCTGCTATTCGAAGTGAGCCCGTACGATCCGGTGGTGTCAGGCATGGCGATTGGGGTGCTGATGGCAGTGGGTGTGTTGGCGTGCCTGTTGCCGGCGCGGCGGGCGGTGGGGGTGGATCCGATGCAGGCGCTGCGGAACGAATAGCTCATCCGGCCACAGTACCTGAACTCTCGATTCTCTTGCCAGCCTTCGCCAGCCATGCAATTTCATATTTATCGAGGCTCTCCCTGACATAACGCCAATACTCGAACGATGTTTCCAACTTCTCGACCTCATCAATCGTAGATCGGAAATACTCGAGACTGGCGATCGGCGCGCTGATCTGCCCATTGAGCCAGGAGATATATTTTCGTGTGCAGCCAAGCAGGAAAGCGCGTTCGATGTTTTCGAATGGGACATCATTTGAGAAGAGGGTCCGGGCTAGCCTTTCGTCTGCCGGCGCAAAAGAACATCGGACACAAGGGCGGCTCTCAAGCAAGGTGCGAATGCCCTTCAGGTATTTGGTCACTTTTGCGTTATCGCCCACCGGTTCGGTGGTCTCGTATGGCCAGAACGTCTCGCATATTTGCGCTGAGCCGCGAGAATGCTGGTTGGCCGCGAATTCCGCGCGGCAAACGCCTCGCTGTCTCAACTCTTCGAAATATACGATCACTGACCGACGACTTTTTCGTAGAGACTTCGCAATTCTGCCCTGGTCGATCTCTAAACGTGCGGTGGCCCGGTCCGCGCTCAGACACAAGAACATGTAAAGCTTGAACGCTCCATCCGAGAGCATCGTCAACGCAGAAGCCACCTCTCGCCCGGCAGCAAACCATCCGGTAGGGTGCTTTAACCTCGCTCGCGTTGGTGTCGAATCAACCAGAACTCAGCCTTTCGATCCAATTGCTCGGGAGAAACGGTAGACGAGCTTGTTGCCGACGGTCTCCGGGCCCTCAAGCGAAGCAGTGGCGATTTCTGGATAGGTCACGGCATATGTTTCGCGAACCTGTTCTACCGAAAGCTTGGGGCTCGGGTCAGGGAGACGCAGGCCATTGAGGGTAAATTCTCGTTCCAGCGGTTCAATGTGCATGATATTTTCTCCATTCAGCTTGTCCTTGCGCTATGTGCAACGTGAAGGCGGATAATCTCCTCGCGCAAGCGATTCTCCACGTTTTTCGAACCCTTAAGCGATTCCTCCGCGCGCAGAAGACGAACGATCAGGTCATCCTTGGTGTGTCGTCGCAGTCGCGCTACTCGTGCCTGCGCCGCTGCTCTCGCTCCCGGCTCGGTATCCTCATAGAATGAGAGGACGCTCTGACTCTTAACGAGTCTCAGTTTTGGTCTGTGTCGATTTTCCAAATACAACTGATATGCGTCTTCGTTACGCTTGATCGTATTTGGCGAGATCGACCAATCGAAGAGATTGCGTACTGTCTCACGAATAGCCGAGAAGGTTACGTGTTGATTCGCCTCGCGCAGCTTATCGATGGCGGCTTTGACGCAAACCACAGTGTGCTTCTTTCTGGCTTCCCACAGCGGACTGAGCCAGACCGGATCTGCCCTATTTCTTCGAGCTGCCTTCACGCTCTCTCCGAGTCGTCAGGCTGGATCTGAGTTTCCTGTCGGGAATCGGCGCAACTCTTCTCGATCAGGTTCATCTCCTCGAGCACCAGCTCACAATCCTGCGCCAGTTGAGCCAGGCGCCGCTCCTCTGGAAATAAGTTCTCGCGACGGGACCACTCCGAATGTTCCTTGGCCCACACCAGTTTCTGTTCGATCTGATGACGCTTGGCTGGATCCGGAGCATTGCCGGCGCAACCGATACACGCGAACTTCGCAGGACAAAGGTTAGCGACAACGCAGGTGCCGCCAATCACCTCTGTAAGCGCACCCACTCTGCCTTCCGCCTCCGCCAGCATGCGGCCGATCTCTGCAGGACTCCGGAGAGCCTCCGCGGCGACATCAATGCGATCGACGAAAACCATCTCGGCCGCCTCCATGACCTGTGTTCCAGTAGGCTGTGAATAATATTTCGTCACGGAAGTGTCGCGCTGGTGAAGCAGAGCCGCGATGACATCGACGGACACTTTCATGCCGGCCATTTCGGTCGCGAACGCGTGCCGCAAAATGTGCGAGGTCAAATGAACACCTCGCCCGTCCGATGCACGGACAATCGCCCCGTGCAGTAGAAATCGAATCACGCTGTTGAGTGTGCACTGGTCGAGCGCCCTCGCTTGCCACTGGAATACATATCGATCAGGGCTGAGCTTATTGAATTCCGGAGTGACAACCGGGAGCTTCTTTGATCCTGTGCGCTCGCGCAGGAAAGCAATAAGCTCCATCAGGTCATCTTTTGTGCGCTCGTCGATATAGTAGTCTTGCCGCTCTGTTGATCCCTTGGGGATCATCCTCAGAAGCCAGCGGGTAGCGGCTTTGGGACCGACATTGACAAGTTGTTTGATGCAATCAGGGTTCTGCGCAATTTGCTGGACCTCACCCAGCCTTGCCCCGGTGATCGTTTGAATGCGGATGGCGAGATGTGCAAATAACGCTGCGACCAGGAGCCCGTCGGTGGAAAACAGAACATGGCCGCCCCTGTCCTTGAGCCACGCCCATTCGGCGAGATGATAGCTCCACCCGACAATCCGGACCGGCATATACCAGTGATCAGTGTTGTCGTACCCCCACCGCTTATAGAACTCCACGCGCTGCTTCACCAGGTCGGTATCGCTCACATCAGAGAATACGTAGTTTTCGCAGAGTTCAAGAAACCATGGCTTGGCGGGCGAGGCTTTAGCATCAAGCGCTTCGGTGTATCGATGCTCAACATGATAACTGTTATTCTCCTGGGCGAATTCTCCGGAGGACCTGCGCCTGCGACGTTTCTTTCTCGTGGACCTATAGCCGAGTTGAACCAGCCTGTCCCATCGTGAGTTCGCGTCCCATAGCGTCATATGAACCCGTTGGCGCAATAATCGGCCATCATCAAGAGTTGTGGCTTCCTCATAGCTAAACGGATACGGCAGCGGGAGGCGCTGCTGCTGAACAGTGGTGATCGCCTGGCCACATGCCGCGTGCATTCGTTTGATCTGGTTGAGCCGAGACTTGGCAAGGTGTCTCAGGTGATGGAAGCGGCTGTGAACAACATCGGTCTTGGCCTTTACCTTTGCCTTTCGCTGCAGGTTCCATGCCGACCACTCACCGGTCATGGACAGCCTTCTTTGGTTCACGATGCGTCGGATGAAAAAGGGCGCGATGGTGATTCGATTTGCCTCCGGCAGCCTCTCAGCATAATCGTCGAAGCAGTGTCGGATCGCATTCCAGTAGCCACGGAGAGCAACGCGTTGGTATTCAGTGAGTCCTGAAGTAAGCCGATCTTCGCGGAGCCGCCTAAACATTTCGTCCGGATCGATTGTCGGAACATCGTCCAGTTCGAGATCTTTCATCGCGACGCGCATGGAAGAGACGAACGACACGATCTTCAGATAGAACTGGTAATATTGCGAATCTTTGAGCCCCGCGTAAAGGGCGACCGTATTCCGAAGGGAAAGATTCTCTATGGCGCGGATGTAGCAAATTACTTTCGCGCTGGGGATGGGCCAACGGCCATCATTGTCCGGGTCAAAGCATGTCAGCGGAGCTGCGGCAATTTCGGGTGCGATATGGGGGCGAAGATCCGAAAGGTTACCGCCGGTCGGGTACCTCGCTTTGGTTTTGAAGCCGCGGCTACGGCGCCACGCAGTGATGCCAGCCACGAACGACCTCGTCGAGATTCCAGGGAAATACGGGGCGAGAGTCTTGTGATTTGGACGATAACCACCCACCCAGAGTGCCTCGCAGAGCGTCATCACGGCCTCCTCAGGGAGCGGCGCCATCTTGGGCCATCCCGAGCCGACGATCTTTCTCACGCCCTCCACGGCGTCGTCAATCGTCATTGTCCTCTCCAAGGAGAAAAGCCAGATCCTCTTGGCTCCGCTCTGCCGTAAGTTCCACCGGGACAATTGAGGAGGCAATCGGAACCACGCCTTTCGACAGATGCTGGCGCTCGCGCCGTGTCATCTCCCTATGGATCAAGCGCAGACGGTTGCGGAAGTCGTCTTCTCGATGGGAATGGTCATAGGCACGAAGCGTTCGCTCGCCTGAATTCCATGCCATGTATCGCATCAACTCCTGGCGGCGCCTTGCGCGGGAAGTCTCATCCTTGGAGGTGCGATCTATGTTGCGCAGGGCGTTCGTCACGAACCAATGACGAGCTTGGTGAGGATCGGCATCAATTCCAGCAGCCGCCAGCGCTGGCTTCCAGTAGTGCTCCCGGAAGAGTTTTGCCGTTAATGGCTGGCCCCGCTCCGTGAGGAACAGCGGCACGCTGTCCAAACTCTCTGGAGAGCGCCGGTACAAATTTGCAAGGTCACTGACTCGCAGGCGACTAAGATCCGCTGCGGCGCGGCCGTGAACCTCATCGTCGAAGTAGCGCCGGTACAGTTTCGCGGTCGGATCTGAAACCATGATTGTCTTTGTCCGAACGCCAAAGCTCCCCTTATTCCGGCTCAAAAACGTATTGCGAAAACCGTCATGGGACCAATCTGCCGCGGTAAGGCCGACAGCTTCAGAGATCCGTACGCCTGATTCGAACAAAGTCCGGCACACACAAAGCTCCCGGAGTTTCCATCCGAAGCGCTTGCCTGCCTCCTGAACAATGGCTGGAAACTCTGGGTCGTCGACCGTTTGGGGCTTCCATTCCTGCTGAATAAAGCGGAAGTAGTTTTCGGAAAGCCGAATACCGAGCCGTTCGTCCACACCGCTTTCTGATGGCATGGGGTCGCGGCCCCGGAGCGCGCGGATGGTGAGCCGTCGCTGTTCTCGCAGCTCACGCCTGACCGTCGTGGCGCCTTCATGAACCATTGGGTTCGGGAAACCGTATCGACCGGTGGCGATCAGAAAATCGTATAGCCGTTTTAGGGCAGAAAGCAACGTGCGCACGTTGATCCGGGTCCCGTTCGTCGCATTGATGTGCGAAACTTTGAGTCCGCACAGATCGGCCCTGATCGTAACCTTGCAATGCGCATCCTTCGTGAGGTATTCACGAAGAAGAGCGCGAACCTCCTGAGGACTTCCAAACAATGTCCATCCATGCGCAGACGCGATGTGATCCTGGCTTGCCCAGTTAGCGACGGAGATGATTTCTCGAAGATACTGCGGTACAGACGACGATGACAACGACGTCTCCTGGTCCTGCGCGAACAGGGTCAACGCAATCTCTGGAAGACCATCGCCATACACGACCTGATACCGATGCGCGAGGCCAGGTGTGGAAATCAGCTTGTATAACTTCTTCACAAGCAGCTCGACTCAGTTTCGCGTATTCGCGTCCGATCGTTCAGAGAAGACGAGATGATGCTTGATCTACACTCAATCTGCCTTCAGATTCACTATGCAATGACGCCTCATAGAATTTCATTACTGCTCGTTGTATTTACGGTGAATCGTAGTGGCTGGCGTTTTCTTTTACAGCAGGTCGCGGACCTGGTCGATGCTCATG
>DATJSB010000302.1:0-3595 GCA_035504315.1 Occallatibacter sp. | reverse complement strand
ACCGGGAACGGCTTGGGGCTGGATTCTTCCGGAGCCGCGCCGCCGGAGCGCCAGCGCTCGAAGCGGCCCTGCAGCAGGCTCATCAGCCCCGTGTACCAGTAGCCCACCACGAACAGAATGAGAAACGGCGCGGTGAAGTAGTTTTTATTGGAAAACGTGTACCAGATGGCGGCGGCAAAGTAGCAGCCCAGCAGCAGCTCGATCCAGGGGGCCAGCTTGAGCCGCTTGCGGTATTTGGCGGCCTGCGATTTCTGGCCCTTCTGCGCCACGCGGTATTTGGGCGTGCGCACGAAGGCGCTCTTGATGCCGAGGAGCGCTTCCATGACGGCCTTGGTGTTGGTGACGGTGAGGCCGATGCCGAGAGCCATGAGGAAGGGCAGATAGTAGAACGTGCGCTTCCAGGTTTTGGGAAAGAGCTCGCGCTCGCTCATGACGTAGAAAACGGCGATGGAGAAGCTGGACGCGGTGAACAGCGGCACGTCGATGAGCAGCATCTGGAACCAGCCCTGGTAGAAGCGGCAGATCATGGCGGGAATGAGCAGCGCCGACATGATGACCATGAGCGGATAGCTCATGTTGGCGGTGAGGTGGTAGACCGACTCAATCTTGTTGCGCCGCGAGGTGTTGGAGCGGAAGACGCGGGGCAGGATCTTGATGCTGGTCTGGATGAGCCCCTTGGCCCAGCGCGCCTGCTGGGTCTTGAACGCAGTCATCTCGATGGGCAGCTCGGAGGGGCATTCGACGTCGGGCAGGTATTTGAACTTCCATCCGGCCATCTGCGAGCGGTAACTGAGATCGGTGTCTTCGGTGAGGGTGTCGTGCTGCCAGCCGCCGCCGTCGAAGATGGCCTGGCGGCGCCACATGCCGGCGGTGCCATTGAAATTGAAGTACTCGCCGGTGCGGAAGCGCGCGCCATGCTCGAGCACAAAGTGGCCATCGAGCAGGATGGCTTCGACCTGGGTGAGCAGGCTGTAGTCCCGGTTGAGGTGCGTCCAGCGGGTCTGCACCATGCCGATTTCAGGTTCAGCGAAGTGGTGAACCACTTTCATCAGCCAGTCGGCGGGGGGGACGAAATCGGCGTCGAAGATGGCGATGAATTCGCCCTTGGCAACTTTGAGGCCCGCGTCGAGGGCGCCGGCCTTGAAGCCCACACGATTGGTGCGATGAATATAGACAATGTCGTGGCCGAGGGCGGCGTAGCGATCGACGATGGCCGAGGCCACTTCGCAGGTCTCGTCGGTCGAGTCGTCGAGGACCTGGATTTCGAGCTTCTCGCGCGGGTACTCGATGGAGCAGACGGCTTCAATGAGACGGTCAATGACAAACTGCTCGTTGAAGATAGGCAGCTGGATGGTGACGGCGGGCAGCTCGGCGAACTGGCGCGGCGGGCTGGTGTCGGCATTGCGCCGGTATTTGAAGTACTGGTAGCACAAGGTGTAGCGGTGGATACCGTAGAAGGAGAGCACGATCATGACCGCGAAATACGGCAGCAGCATCGAGGCATCAAACCAGTTCCAGTGGTAGAGCCCTTTGAAGGTCTGGTCGGCGTACTGCATCCTCAGGTAATGGCGCAGCCCGCCCTGGGGCCCAAAGGCAAGGAGCGCTGCCTGCTGGGCAAGCCCGCCGACGAGCCCGGCGGCATTGACGGATGCGGTTGAGAACGCGGCCAGCAAAGATAAGCTCTCCGGAACCGAGTTAACTCCATTGTACGCGAGTACCGTTGGAGGGGTGGTTAGTTCCTGGGCTGGGCTCGCAATCTGGCGAGGATGGTTGGTTTTTCGGCGCCAAGCACACGAATCTCGTCCATTTCATTCAGCCCGGGGTACTCTTTGGTGGTTGCGTAGCTTAGCTTTTTCAAGTATTTGCCTCGGGAGGGGTCGAAAACGTACGCGTCGATCTGGTACCGATGCGGATCGAAATGAGTTTCTCCCGCTTGCACGTTCCAGATGAAGTCAGCACATGCCAAGACCGGCTGTGCGGAGACTTGCGGCAGGTTCCACAACCGGTGTTCACTCTGATTGGTGAGCCGCACCGGAGGAAGCAGGTTCAGGAATTCGCCCTCGCGGATTGTCAGCATCGAATAGTCGGTCAAAGTTCCACTGCCGCATCCGTCGAACACTGCTGAAAAGAGGATCAGCGGCTGGCCATCGAGATGCCCCACCACAACGGCCTTCGGCCCCATGCCGAAGATATAGTTCTTCGTGCTCGCGGGAGCGTAGCAATGACCATTTCCAGCGCCGAGGCAAATCCGTGCTGGAGTACTCGGCATGCAGCCCAGGTTCTCGTCGATCTTCCCTGGCAGGACGCGATACTGCGCGAGGGCGGCAGGAGCGCACGTCGGCAAGAGAACGATCAGAGCGACCCAATTCCGCACGAATTGGCGCCTGTATCGCATGATTCAATCAAGGGTACCATCGGGCTCTCGGGCGCATTGCAAGTGCGGCAATCTCCGGGATGGGCGGCTTTTGCGAAGTTGCGATGGTGTGCGCGGCTGGCGTAAGGTTGGCGATGTCAGGAGAAGAATGTCGATAGCGAGTGCATCCCCCATCATGGCCCCGGCGGGCGGCAGCTTTCTGCTGGAGAACCGCGCGCCGGCAGAGGTGTTTACGCCCGAGGACCTGACCGAGGAGCAGCGCCAGATTGCGGCGACGGCGGAGCGCTTTGCCCGCGAGGAGATTCTGCCGGCCATGGCGGCCGTGGAGGCCAAGGAGACGGGCGCGATGGCGAAGCTGCTGCGCAAGGCGGCGGAGCTGGGGTTTACCGCGGTCGATATTCCGGAAGAGTTCGGCGGCCTGGAGATGGACAAGATCACCTCGACGGTGATCACGGACCATGTCTCCGTGCTGGCCAGTTTTTCCACGGCCTTCGGCGCGCACACCGGCATTGCCACGCTGCCGCTGGTCTGGTACGGAACCGAAGAGCAGAAGCGGCGCTGTTTGCCGAAGCTGGCAACCTGCGAGTGGATTGGAGCGTACGGGTTGTCGGAAGCGAGCTCGGGCTCGGACGCAATGAACATCCGCACGCGCGCGACACCTGCGCCCGACGGCTACATCCTGAACGGCGAGAAGCACTGGCTCACGAACGGCGGCATCGCCGGGCTGTACACCGTTTTCGCAAAAATCGGCGGCGAAAAATTCTCGGCCTTCCTGGTCGAGCGGGAGACGCCGGGATTGAGCGTGGGCGCGGAGGAGCACAAGCTCGGCATCCGCGGCTCGTCGACCTGCGCTCTGGTTTTTCAGGATTGCAAGGCGGGGAAGGAAAGCCTCCTCGGCGAAGCCGGCAAGGGGCACCACATTGCCTTCAATGTGCTGAACATGGGCCGGTTCAAACTGGGCGTGGCCTGCGTGGGCGGGGCGCGCCACGCGCTTGAGGAGATGATCCGCTACGCCAAGCAGCGGCAGGCCTTCGGCAAGGCGATCGCGGAGATGGGGCTGATCCAGAAAAAAATTGCGCTGAGCGCGGCGCGGCTCTATGCGGCCGAAAGCATGGCGTACCGCACCGCGGGCATGCTGGAGCAGAGTCTGGCGGAGCTGCGCGCGGGCAACTTCGAAGGCGCGAAAGCCAAGCCTGAAGGCACGAAAGCGAAGATCGACGT
>DATJSB010000301.1:0-4072 GCA_035504315.1 Occallatibacter sp. | reverse complement strand
GATGCCTGCGCGATCCTTTGTACGCTGCGCCATTTTTCCGCAGACCAGAGCATGGCGACTGCCGAGCTGGTGGAGAAGTTTCGCGGCAGCCGCGTGGCCGCGCTCGATATAGCGGGCGACGAGGCCGGATATCCTCTCGATGCGCATATTGATGCCTATCGCTACGCCCGCGAGCGTGGCCTCAAGCGGACGGCGCATGCCGGCGAAGCATGCGGGCCCGAAAGCGTGTGGGAGACGCTGCGCTTGCTTTATCCGCAACGCATCGGCCACGGCACGCGCAGTCATGAGGATGAGAACCTCGTGGCGCATCTGCGCGTAAACCGGATCCACCTCGAACTTTGCCCTTCTTCGAACGTGCAGATTATTCCGTCGATCGAGAGCTGGAGCGACCACCCCATCGACAAGCTCTATCGGGACGGCGTTTCATTAAGCGTGAGCACCGATTCGCGCATGCTGACGCCGGCAACACTCACCGGCGAATACGAGGGGCTGCAGCGCACCTTCGGCTGGCGGCAGGAAGATTTTTTCCGCGCCAACCTCATGGGGATTGATGCGGCGTTCGCCGATGATGCAACCAGGCAGAAAGTGAAAGGCCGCCTGACGGAGGTTTACCAATCCATGTCGGCGCAGGCTTGAACGGGTGCACGCATTGCGATTTGCGATGGGGGACCGATGATGACGGAGTCTCCACATTCGGCAGTCAACGATCATTGCTGTGAATCCTGTGCCGCGCCCCCTGCCATGCCGCGAACGGTGGCATGGCTCCAGTCCATCACGCTGGTGTGGATGGTGGCTGAATGCGCCGGAGCTCTGATTGCATCGGCTCGGGCTCACAGCGTCGCTCTGCTCGCATTCGGCGCCGACAGCCTGATCGAACTTCTCTCGGCCGCGGTGGTCCTGCTCGCCTTTCTGCCCTGACTGTCTCGCCGCAAACATATCGCTGAGCACGCGGCCGCGGTCCTGCTGTTCCTGCTTGCGGGTATTGTGGTCGTGATCGCAGCCACATCATGGCGCGGTCCGATTGAGACCAGTTGTCTCGGCATCGTGGTTACCGCCCTGGCGCTGGTCATCATGCCCATCCTGGCCTGGCTCAAGCGCAGGCAGGCGCGGGCGCTGGATCATCGTGCCCTGGCTGCCGACGCTGCGCAATCGGCAACCTGCGCGTGGCTCGCCGCCGTCACGCTGGCCGGCCTGGCGGCCTTCGCACTCTGGCATACTCGCTGGATCGATTCGGCCGCAGCGCTGGTTGCCGTTCCCATTCTTATCGTTGAAGGCCGGCGCACATGGCGCGGCGAAGATTGCGGATGCGGCATGTGAGCCGGCGCTTGCAGGCATGTGAGACCGCCGCGTGCATGGGTTGTCTGCAGCATTCCAACCGCGGCTCGCGGATTTCATCTGCGCCTAACTCACGTCCATCGTTTAAGATTTCTCCATCTTCATTGGAGGTTCGCATGCCTGCGATCCCGAAAATTACTGCCCGTTATCTCTTGGCGTTCATCGCCGCACTTTGCGCGCTAAGCGCCGCTCTCTCTGCTCACGCGTCCTCAGGCCCGCATATTTTTCAGCGGCCCGCCATCAGCAAAGACATGATCGCCTTCGGCTACGCCGACGATTTGTGGGTGGTGCCGCGTGCCGGTGGCCGAGCCACGCGCCTCACCACTGGCGTGGGCATTGAAGAAACGCCGGTCTTCTCGCCTGACGGCAAGACCATCGCATTCACCGGCCAGTACGACGGCAACTTCGACGTTTACACCATCCCCGTCACCGGCGGCATCCCCTTCCGCGTCACTTATCACCCGGCGGCTGATTACGCGGTGGGCTGGAGTCCCGACGGCAAGCAGATTCTCTTCCGTTCAAATCGCGATGCCGCCAGCCGTTACACACAGCTCTACATCATTCCCGCGCAGGGCGGATTTGCCAAGGTGCTGCCGCTGCCCATGGCCTATCAAGGCCAGTATTCGCCCGACGGCAAAGAGATCGCCTACTCGCCGCTGCCGCTGGCCTTCGGATTCAACTACAACTTCTATGTTGCGTGGGGCAATTATCACGGCGGCACCGCCAGCACCATCTGGATCACCACGCTGCCCGGCCTCGACTCGGTTGAGATTCCCCATGAAAACTCCTCGGACTTCGATCCGGTTTACGTGAACGGCAAAATCTATTTCCTCTCCGGCCGCGACGGGCCGATCACCATCTTCAAATACGATCCCGCGACCAAGACGGCGGCCAAGGCCTTCAACAACAAAGGCCCCGACATCCACACGCTCGACGGCAACGGCGGCACTCTGGTATACGACCAACTCGGCGAGATTCACACCTTCGATACCGCAACCGGCAAAGACAGCATTGTGCCCATCGACGTTGATGCCGATCTGCCCGAGGTGAGGCCGCGCATTCAGAGCGTGGCCGACGAGATTCAGAACGTGACCGTTTCGGCCACAGGCGTTCGCGTGGCTGTTGAAGCGCACGGAGAAATCCTGACCGTCGCCACTAAAAAGGGACCCACGCGCGACATCACCAACACGCCGGGCATCGAAGAGCGCACGCCCGCCTGGTCGCCCGATGGGCAGTCGATCGCATACTTCTCTGACGAGTCGGGGCTCTACACGCTCGACGTTGCGCCGCAAACCGGCAATGCAGTGGCAGGCGCGGCGCCGGTAAAGAAATTCCCCATCTCGACCGACCCGTCATATTACTTCAATCCCAAGTGGTCGCCCGATTCCAAGCTCATCGTCTTCAACGACAACCGCAACAAGGTGTGGTTGCTCGACACTACTACGGGCAAGGTAACGCTGGTCTGCGACCAGAACGATTACGGGGGCTTCTCGAACCTCGCCTTCGATTTTGCCTGGTCGCCCGATTCAAAGTGGCTCGCGTATGAGCGCTCGCTGGCCAACCATCTGCACGCCATCTATCTCTACTCGGTGGATTCAGGCAAATCGACCGAGATCACCGACCAGATGGCCGACGCCGATAATCCCGCTTTTGACCGCGATGGCAAGTATCTCTACTTCACCGCCAGCACCAACGGCGGAGCTACCTCTGACGGTCTTGACATGACCTCGGATCTCTACATCGAGACCTCGAAGGTGTACGCGGCAGTGTTGCAGGCCGATGGAGCGTCGCCGCTTGCGCCCGAACTGGGCGACGAAAAACCGGCCGAGAAGAAGGAAGACAAGGACAAGAAGGACGCTGCGGCAGCCGGCGCGACCGACAAGAAGCCCGACGCGAAAGAGTCCGGTGACGAAGGCGCTTCGAAGTCAAAGGAGCCGAAGCCGGTCAAGATCGACCTCGACGGCATCGAGTCGCGCATTGTTGCCATGCCCATGCCGGAAGGGATATACCTTGCCCTCGGCACGGGATTGAAAGGCAGCCTGTATTACCTGTGGACTCCGCCCGAGCGCGACTCCGTCGTGGCGCCCACGCTCAGCCGCTGGACCCCCGAAGATCGCAAGATGGAGAAGCTTGCCGATCGCGTTGGCGGCTTTGAGCTCTCAGCCGACGGCAACAAGATGCTGCTGGCGATTATGCCCCCTCGCGAAGACGACGGCGGAGGCGGTCCACCTTCGTGGGTAGTGGTGCCGGCAGATCAACCCGTCAAACCTGGCGATGGCGCTGTCAACTTTTCCGGCCTCAAGGTGCGCGTGGAGCCGAAGGCGGAGTGGGAACAGATGTACCACGAAGTGTGGCGCATCGAGCGCGCATACTTCTACAATCCCCATTTCAACGGCACTGACACTCAGGCCCAGGAAAAGAAGTACGAGCCTTACGTCGCAGCCATCGCCGCGCGCGCCGATCTCAACTACATCTTCCAGGAGATGTTGGGTGCGTTCTCCGTGGGCCATCTGCGCGGATTCGGCGGCCGCATCCCGGAGCCCGAACACGTTGCAGGTGGCTTGCTCGGTGCCGACTACGAGATCAACAACAACCGCTACTGCATTGCCAAAATCTACACCGGCGAAGATTTCAATCCGCGGATCAAGGCGCCCTTGGCGCAGCCGGGGTTGAACGTCCAGGTTGGCGATTGCATCCTGGCCATCAACGGAGCCGACCTGACCGCGGACACCAACAT
>DATJSB010000300.1:0-16776 GCA_035504315.1 Occallatibacter sp. | reverse complement strand
ATTTTGAAAACTTCACCTGATGTTCACCCTTCTTTAATCGTTCGCCAAGCGGAGAACGAAAAAACGTGGGAGGAAATACAGCAGGCGAAGGATTCCTTTGCTCAAGATGAAACCCCTCATCAATGACCTCGAAATCTGCTTTGGGCGAATCTACCTTGAGCATCCTCGGTCGGCATGTTCTGCAACTGATTTCAACGGAGCTGTCGCTCTCAACGACCGCACAAGCTCAACGGAGAGTGTTTCAGACGCAGGCGATTTTTGTTTCGCAGATTGATCAGCTCGTGGGCCAGATATGCCCTTAGATATCTAGGTTCTTCACGTCCAGCGCATTGTCCTCGATGAACTTGCGGCGCGCTTCAACGTCTTCGCCCATCAGCGTGGTGAAGATCGCGTCGGTCTCGGCAATGTCTTCGAGCTTTACGCGCAGCAGCGTTCGCCGCTCGGGATCCATCGTCGTCTCCCAGAGCTGCGAGCTGGTCATCTCGCCCAGGCCTTTGTAGCGCTGCACCTGGTAGTCCTTTTTGCCCTGCTCCACGATGTAGGCAAACAGGTCGCGCGCCGTCTGCTTCTCCACCGGCTCCCGCGGAATCTTCGATCCGCGTTTTGCCGCGGTCTTGGTCTCCACACTGCCCGGCGAGGGCGCGCCCTCTGCGTCAGGTTCTTCCTCGTCGGCGCTCGCCTCCGCCGCGGCGCCCTTCGCATACTCCACCAGGAAAGGCGGCTCGAGATATTGCTTGATCAGCGAATACTTCGACATCATCTGCCGGAACTCGGGGCTCGATGCCAGCGTCCAGTCAATGCAGCGCGTCGCGCCCTGCGAGTCGGTGAAGCAGATCGACCAGGTGTGGTGCTCTTCATCCTCCGTCGGCTCGTGCAGTTTGATCTGGAACTCGCCCGCCAGTTCGGTCAGTTGCTCGTTCAGCAATGCCAGTTTTTCCGGCGCATCGTTTCCGGTCTTCGAGGTGAAATCTGCGCGATGAGTCAGCTCGGCGCGTGCCAGCATCTCAGTCAACTTCTCGTTGCGGATGCGCTTGTCCACCTTCTCAACATATCCCAGGTACTCGTTCAGCGTGCCCATGAATTTCGTCAGGTCCGCGCCCTCGATCTTGCTCGCGTTTTCGCCGTGCCGGACGATCATCCCTTCCGAGGCCCGGCTCACCATCACCTTTACAAAATCGCGATCGTCCTTGATGTACTGCTCGTAGCGCCCCTTCTTGATCTTGTAGAGCGGCGGCTGCGCAATATACACGTTGTCCCGCTTGATCAAATCGGTCATGTGGCGGAAGAAGAAAGTCAGCAGCAGCGTGCGAATGTGCGACCCGTCCACATCGGCGTCGGTCATCAGGATGATCTTCCCGTAGCGCAGCTTGCTCGCATCGAAATCATCCTTGCCGATCCCCGTGCCCAACGCCGTAATCATGGCGCGGATTTCCTCGTGCCCCAGCATCTTGTCGTAGCGCGCCTTCTCAACGTTCAGAATCTTGCCCTTCAGCGGCAGAATCGCCTGGAACCGCCGGTCGCGCCCCTGCTTCGCTGTTCCGCCAGCGCTCTCACCCTCAACCAGGTAAAGCTCGCAGCGATCCGGGTTGCGCTCCGAGCAATCCGCCAATTTTCCCGGCAATCCGCCACCATCGAGCGCACCCTTGCGCCGCGTTAGGTCTCGCGCCTTGCGTGCGGCCTCGCGCGCGCGTGCCGCTTCAATCGCCTTGTTGATGATTTTGCGCGCCACCGGAGGATTCTGCTCCAGGTAGCCGCCCAGCCGCTCGTTCACAAACGCCTGCACGGTTCCCGCAATGTCGGAATTCAGTTTGCCCTTGGTCTGCCCTTCAAACTGCGGCTGCGGAAGCTTCACGCTCACTACCGCCACCAGGCCCTCGCGCACGTCGTCGCCGCTCAACGACTCCTTCAAGTCTTTGAACAGCCCCATCTGCTGCCCGATCGCGTTGATCGTCCGCGTCAACGATGTTCTGAAGCCCGACAGGTGCGATCCACCATCCACCGTGTTGATGTTGTTCGCAAAACTGAACACCGTCTCGGAGTAGCTGTCGTTGTACTGCAGCGCGATCTCAATCTCTACGCCCGACCGCGTCGCTTCCATCATGATCGGCTTATCGTGCAGCACCTGCTTGCCGCGATTCAGGTGCTTCACAAACTCTGCAATTCCGCCCGCGTAACGGAACTCGGCCCGCTTCGCCTCACCGGTCTTCGAGTCGGCCGTCCGCTCATCCGTAAGCGTGATCTCAAGACCCTTGTTCAGAAAAGCAAGCTCGCGCAGCCTCTGTGCCAGCGTGTCGTAGTTGTACTCTGTCGTCGCAAAAATCGTCTTGTCAGGCAGAAAGTGAACTCTTGTCCCGCGCTTCTTGCTCGTTCCCGATTGGCGCAACTCGCTGGTCGGCAAGCCGCAACTGAAATCCATCTCCCAGGTGTGGCCGTCGCGCCAGATCTCAACGTTGAACTCCTGGCTCAACGCGTTCACGCAACTCACACCCACGCCGTGCAACCCGCCCGACACCTTGTAAGTCGACGCGTCGAACTTGCCTCCCGCGTGCAGCTTGGTCAGCACCACCTGGACCGCGGGCATGTGAACGCCATTCGGCAGGTCCATTATGTCAATGGGAATGCCGCGCCCATCGTCAACGACCGTGATGGAATTGTCTACGTGGATGACGACATCAATCTTCTTCGCGTATCCGGCCAGTGCCTCATCCACTGAGTTGTCCACCACTTCATACACCAGGTGGTGCAAGCCCATTTCGCCGGTCGAGCCAATGTACATGGCGGGGCGCAGCCTTACCGCCTCCAGTCCTTCCAGAACGCGGATGCTGTCGCCTGTGTAATTTGAGTCGTCGGGTGGCGGAATGCTGCCAATCGGTTCGGTCGCCATAAATCCTGTTCTTTTCGCCTCCGCCCAAGCCGGTTTTCGTCGTTTCCGGGCTTCGCTCCCGGGTAGCGATGCTTGGAATTAAACGCTTGAAATTAGTGGGCTTTGCGTGAGGACTCTCTCAACTCAATTTTACCACGCGGCGCATGCCTGCTCCATGCCTGCTAATGGTCTTGGAGGGACCAAAAACTGATTACCTAAAATGATTACCTATGTGGTATGTGACGTCGGTAACCAAACTCGTTATATCCTGTTGATCTTGATGAAAAATATGTACTTGATTCGCAACATAGGATATGATCTCTATTGTGTATGGGGGACAGCCTCCAGCAGAAATTCATCCTTTAGGGGTTACTAATTATGAAACTCGCAGTTCGCGTTCTCGCTCTTTCTCTCGTTGTCGCCGGCGGCGCCGCTGCTGCTGTTACTCCCAAGTCCGCGCCTGCCATCAAGAGTCATCAATCGGCCACTGCGACTTTGCCCGTTCCGGGTTGCGTTCCAGGGCTGCCCACCTGCCCTGCGGACGGCAAATAGCCGAAGCCGGGTAATCTTCCCAAAGTAATCGCACGAAAGTGCCAAACTTATTCGGCCAATTCTTGTTGAGGCTTACACCTTTTGGCGCTATTCTGATAAGGCTCTCGGAATCGCGTACCGGTGTCTATGTCCTCAAATCTGGCAATGTCGGCAATGAGTGTGGCAGAGTTCCTGCTCACCGCCGCTTTTACCTTTCTCTTCTGGCGCAAGAAGTTGAATACTCGCTTCAAGGCAATGGGGACCTACCTGTTGCTGCGCCTGGTTTCCACCCCGCTACTTCTAGTTCTCCTGTTCGGGAATGACGTCATTCACTCGCAGCTCTGGCTGATTGCCTACTTCTACGGCTTCTGGGCCGTCTATATTGCCAGCGCCCTCATCCTCTTCTTCGTCTGCATCGAGATTTTCCGTTCCGCTCTTGCCGCCCTGCCTGGACTCATGAAGTTTGGCGTGGTTATCTTCCGCTGGGTCGCGCTGGTTTCAGTAATCACAACTTTCTCCTCCGTGTCATTTGCTCACCGAGGCATTTTGGTTATCGCCGACATCGCTTATGGACTGATGCGCTCCGCCAGCATCATCGAGCTCTGCCTGCTCGGCTTCCTCTGCCTGTTCATGAACGCCCTCCGCCTCTCGCCTCGCGACATGTCCTTTGGACTGTCCTTTGGTTTTGGCCTTATGGCTGCCAACGACTTTATCCATGTGTCGCTTGCTCCCCGATTTGCTTCTATGACCGCACCCCTTCAGTTTGTTTATGAGGGCGGGATCCTCTTGGTGCTCGGGTTCTGGACCGCTTATTGCGCCGCGCCTGAGCCAGCGACTCAGCCTGTGGTCATGCGGGCCAATTCAACCATCTATCGCTGGAACGAAATCGCATCTGCGCTCGGACACACCGGAACCCAGGTTGCCGTTCAGCACTCCAACAGCTTCTTCCTCACCGATGTTGAGAAGGTTGTTGACAAGGTTCTCAATCGCAACCTCAAAGGCCACGAGTCGGAAGTCTAGAACCCCCAAAACCGGGAATGAAAAAGGCCACGGCGAGCGCCATGGCCTTTTTGCTGCCCAATAATTCTTAAACCTGCGCCGGCCTACTCTGACGCTATTGGCTCGATCGACGCAAAGCGCCCGCGATTGCCCTGGTCGGTGAACTTCACTCGCCCCGTAACTTTCGCAAACAGCGTGTCATCCGATCCGATGCCCACGTTGGCGCCTGGCTTGATCTTGGTGCCGCGCTGCCGCATGATAATCGATCCGCCGCTCACCAGCTGGCCGGCAAATGCCTTCACTCCCAGCCGTTGCGCATTCGAGTCGCGCCCGTTGGTTGAACTACCGCCGCCCTTTTTATGTGCCATTGTTCAATCTCCTTCTCAAAACCAGCCCTTAGCTCTTGGCTTCATCATTGCTTGCGCCGCCGTACATTGGCTCAACTGGAATCAGCTAATAGCTAAAAGCTAATAACTGGTGGCGAGTTAGCTCGCCGCCGTGTACGTCACCCCGTCCGCCTCAATCGCCTTGATGCGAACCTCGGTAAAGCCCTGCCGATGCCCCTGCAGCTTCTTGTACTGTTTCTTCCGCTTCAGGTGGAACACCAGGATCTTGTCTCCCCGTCCCTCGCCCAGAATCTCTGCCGTCACCTTCGCGCTCGACGGCTTTGCAATCGTGCCGGGCTCGCCTGAAATCGCGAGAACGTCGCTGAACTCGATTGTCTGATCCTTCGAGCCCACACTCTCAATCTTCACTACGTCGCCGGGGGCTACACGATACTGCTTGCCGCCGGTGCGAATCACTGCATACATAACAAATCCTCCAACGCCGCGCAACACACAGCGCTTGAACTGCTCAAACTTCAATTTTGCGGTGGGGCGGATACAGGCTTCTACTGCATCGGAAGGCGGGCCGCACACACACCCTTCATGGCGGTGAACCCTGCACAATCCCGCGCACCCCTCTTCGGGGGGCATCGCCAAACTCTACGATTTTATCGTCAAACCGACCCCCTGGTCAACGCTTATAGGCGCGCTCGCTATACTGGCCCCATGCAGCCCGTCAGCGTCATTGTCACTGAACTCAATGAGATTGGCGATATTGCCCGGGTTGTTCAAAGCCTGCTTGCCCAGGAGCCCCCGGCTGCCGAAATTGTCATCGTCGATGGCGGCTCAACCGACGGCACATGGGAGTGGCTGGCCGGCACTGCCGCTCGCGAACCTCGCCTCATTGCCATCCGCGATGAAACCTGCAGCCTCAAGTATTCCAGGGGACCTGTATCGCGCGGCCGCAACGTTGCCATCGCTGCAGCCAAATCCCAAATCATCGCCTGCGCCGACGCCGGCTGCACCTACGCCCTGGACTGGCTTCGCAACCTCACCGCGCGCATCGCCGCCGGCCAGGCGGAGTATGCTCTGGGCGGCACTTGCCTCGATCCCGCCGAGCACACGGTCTGGGACGTCGCCTCTGCGCCCTTTTTTTCCCTTCGCCTTTTACCCCTCGAGCCCACCAAGTCCTGCACCGCCCGCTCCATGGCCTTCACCAAAGACCTCTGGCAGCGCCTCGGCGGATTCCCTGAGCAGGTTCTCGTCGGCGAAGACACACTCTTCGATCTCGAAGCCCGCCGCCAAACTCAGCCAGACTTCGTCCTCAACGCCAAAGCACTCTACCGCCCGCTCAACACTTTTCGCTCCGCCTGCCGCCAGATGAAACGCTACGCCATCAGCGACGGTCAGGCCGGCATCCGCTGGGCGCGTCTCCTCCGCAATACAGCCCGCTGTCTGCTCCAGCTGGCAGCCCTTATCGCCGCTCACTGGACACTTCTGCCCCTCCTTTTCATCATCCTGCTGGAGGCATGGTACGCCTTCCGTCGCGATTGGCGCTATCTTCCTCGCTTCGGCGTCGGAGCCGTCCTGGCACGCATTGCGTTTTCGGTAGTGGTTCCCTGGCTGGTCGCCGTTAACCAGATCCGCGGCCGCTTCAGCGCCAAGCCTCTCACCAACTGGCAGAATCAGGGACAGGGAACACCGTCCTAGTCCGTTCCATTAGGACACGCCAAGAAAGCTCATCCCAGACCTGCTCCGCTCCGTGCAACGCCTCTGGGCTGAGGTGCGCTTGATTCCGGCTTCAATCGAACCGCAATCAACATCGGCCGCGAAATCGGCTTCGCGAATGGTCACGGCCGCGCTCGCTTACCAGCGCATCCTTGCCACCAATTCGTCTCACCCGCAGGCTCTCACTGGGATGAGCATTCTCGCTCTCGCAGGAGGGCAGGCTGAGCATGCACTTCGCATGGCTTCGGCAGCACTCGCGGCCGATCCCCGCGTCTCCTTCGGCTGGATCGCGCTTGGTCAGGCTCTCAAGGGAACTGGCCGGTTCGATGAAGCCGAGCAGGCCTACCATCGGGCCATCGTTCTTGGCGGCTCAAGCCCTTTGGCCCGCTTGGGGCTGGGCGAGCTGAAGCTCGCATCCGGCCGTCCCGCTGAGGCCATTTCCGATTTCGAGATTGCCATGCGCCGCCAGCCCTCGCTGGTCTGCGCGCATCTCGGCCTCGGCAATGCCAGGGCAATTCTCGGCCAGTTCACCCAGGCGCTCGATCACTACCGGAACGCCCTTCTCCTTCGTCCCCGCTATGCCGAGGCCGAATTCGCTTTGGGCTTTGCTCTCAATCGCCTGCGCAGGGACCGCGAGGCTGAAGCCCATTACCGTCGCGCCATCGCTCTCAAACCCCGCTATGCAGCCGCCTGGATCAACCTCGGAAGCCTGCTGCGCGAGCATGGCCGTAATCTCCATGCCCAAGCCGCTCTGCGTCGCGCCATTCATCTTCGCCCCGACCTCGTTTCCGGCTGGCTCAATCTCGCCGCACTTGAGCGAGAATGCCAACGCTACGTCCCGGCGCGTGATTGTCTCCTCCGGGCCTTCGCTCTCGATCCCGGGCAGATTGAAACCCTCATCGCATGGTGCCAGCTTCAACTCGCGCTTCGAGACCACGCCGGCGCTCGAGAATGGATTCGCTGGGCCCTCGCCATCGATCCCAATCATCCTGAAGCCGTGAATCAGTTCGGAATTGTTCTCCACAACCAGCGCCGCTTCGCTGAAGCAATCGCCGAGTTTGAACGCGCTGAAGCGCTTGGCAGCAAGGGCGCCCCATCCAATCGCGGCAATTCGCTGCTCGAAATGGGTTCGATGCCCCAAGCCCTCCAGGCTCACCAGCGCGCCGCGGACCTCGACCCCGATAACGCCGGTGCAAAATACAACCTCGCGCTTACTCAAATTCGTTTGGGCGAATGGCGTAGCGGATGGCCTGCTTACGAATCCCGCTGGCACTTCCGCGAGGTCCATCGGACTCCACGCAAATTTGCTTGCCCTCGCTGGCGCGGCGAGCTACTTGCCGGCCAACGCATTCTTCTCCACGCCGAACAGGGCCTTGGCGACACCATTCAGTTCTCCCGTTATGCCTGCCTCGTGGCCGCACGCGGCGGGTTCCCTCTTCTCGAAGTGCAGCCTGCGGTCGAGCCTCTGCTGCGCTCACTTGCCGTGGTTCGCGCCGGCCTCGCCCAGGTCCGATCGCTCGCCTCGCCATGGAGTGGCTACGACCTCGAATGCCCGCTGATGAGTCTTCCCGCAGCCTTCGCAACCACGGTCGAAACCGTTCCCTGGCCGGGAGCTTACTTAGGCGCGGAAGCAGATGAGATTCGCGTTAGGCGCGCGCAGTTCGAAAACACTCACACCCGCCCGCGCATAGGCATCGCCTGGGCAGGCAATCCGCTCTACCGCGCCGATGCGCAGCGTTCAATGCAACTTCGCACGCTGTTGCCGCTTTTCAATTCGGTTCGCGCCAACTGGGTCTCTCTCCAGAAGGGCGATGCAGCGGATCAAATCGCGACTCTCTCGCCCAATGTTCGCATCATCGATGGATCAAGCCACGAGCGGGACCTGGCTGAAACCGCCGCGCTCGTTGCCACGCTTGACCTGGTTATCACTACAGACACGTGCATCGCGCATCTCGCCGGCGCCATGGCCAAGCCCGTCTGGATTCTCCTTCCCTGGCTCTCAGACTGGCGCTGGATGCAGCAGACCGAAACCACCCCGTGGTACCCAACGGCCCGCCTCTTCCGTCAATCCTCTCCCGGCGACTGGGCCGGACTCCTCGATCGCGTCATCTCTGAATTGCGCGCGTTCAGCTACTAATCATTCCGGAGTTGCTTCGCCATTCTCGGTGCGCTTGTTCTTTTGCGATCGTTGTTGACGACCACCCATCCATCGCGTCTATCCGCCAGCTTCACGCACTTTCTGTTGCGACTCAGCGCGCGCAGAGATACGCGGCGAAGAACTGTTGCGCCCAGAGGTGACAATGACTCTGCCCGATGCCGTGTGCCCCGATCCCGATTTTGAATTACCAGTCAACGCAGCGTTCTTCGCGTCCGCCACGCTTGAGTCGCGCACCCACACCAACCCGTGGGCCATCGGTACATCAACTGCGGTCAATGGCGCGTTAATCGCGCTGTTGCTCATCCTCGGTTTGAGAACCACCAGCGCACCTTTCACCTCGCTGCCCAACTCTTCGCACTCCATCAGCCTCACCGACTTCCCACTCTTCGCGCTGGTTACGCCCCAAGCCAACAACGGCGGCAGCGGCTCTGGCTCCCATGATCTGATCGACCCAACGCGCGGCAATCCGCCCAGGTTCACCGCTACGCCGCTCGCGCCTCCAATCGTTCCAACAATCGTCGATCCCAAGCTTGCGGTTGAGCCCGCCATGGTCAAACAGACGGTCACCTTGCCTACTGATCCCTCACTGCCCAACATCGGAATGCGGAACTCAACCACCGTCACCATGCAGTCAAACGGCCCGGGCGATGGCGCTGGCATCGGTTCAGGCAAAAACGGTCCTTACGGCAACGGCACAGGCACCACCTTCGGCCCCGGTTCCGGCGACGGCCTCTTGCCCGGCAACGACGTCAAGGCTCCTATTCTCATCTATGCCCCAACGCCGGAGTTCTCCGACGAAGCCCGCCGCAACAAATATCAAGGCATCTGTATGATCACAGTCGTCGTCGACGCGCAGGGCATTCCCCGCAACCCGGTAGTTATTCAGCCCCTCGGCGAAGGCCTCGACGAAAAGGCCCTCGAAGCCATTCCTCACTACCGATTCAAGCCGGGGATGAAAGACGGACATCCCGTCGCCACGCGCATCACCATCGAAGTCAATTTCCGGCTCTTTTAGCGCTATCCCGCAATTCCGCCCCGTCTGGCTCGCCTCCAGCGCCAATTCGCGGCCACTTTAAACGACTAAAAAGAAATGAGATAGCCACTCGAATTAATCGGCCGCGCCTGACCTGAAGAATCTTCTTGACAAATAATACTCTATAAAATAGAGTACTCTTCATACTCGGATTCCCCATCAACCCGCCCTAACTGAGAACCGTTATGACCACCACTGAAACAGCTATCGAACCCGGTTCCGCTGCTTCAAGCAGCACCGCGCTCCCCCTCCGCATGCTCTCGCTCGTCAAGCGTTTCGGCCAAACCATCGCTCTTGACGGCGTCAGCCTCGAAGTCCGCGCCGGCGAGTGCGTCGGCCTACTCGGTCCCAATGGCGCTGGAAAGAGCACACTTATCCGGTCCATCGTCGGGCGGGTCGTTCCCGACGCCGGCAGCGTAGAGGTATTTGGCCACGCCGCCGGCTCGACCGGAGCCCGCATGGCCCTCGGCTGGATCCCGCAGGAGCTTGCGCTTTACCCGCGGATCACGGTGCGCGAAAACCTCGCCAGCTTTGGCCGTTACTTCGCGCTCTCCCGCTCCACGCTCAATGAGTCCGTCGCGTGGTGCCTCAACTGGGCCGCGCTCGAAGACCGGGCCGGAGACGTCGCCAAAAACCTTTCCGGCGGCATGAAGCGACGCCTCAACATGGCGGCCGGACTCGTTCATCGGCCCCGCATCGTTCTCATGGACGAGCCCACCGTCGGCGTCGATCCCCAATCCCGCAACCGCATCTTCGAGATGATCGAGTCGCTCCGTGAGCACGGCACCTCCATCGTCTACACAACGCATTACATGGAAGAAGCCGAGCGGCTGTGTGACCGCATCGCCATCATCGATCACGGAAAAATCATCGCCCACGGCACTAAAGAGTCGCTGGTTCGCGAAGCCTTCGGCCAACGCACTCAGGTGCTGGCGCGCTTTACCGGTTCGCTTCCCGATATTGCCGCGTGGACCGATTCCCGAAAGGGCCGCCTCGTCGATTCCACTGCGGAGTTCACCATCGAGCAGTCGTCGCAGATTGGCCCGCTGCTCGACGATGCAGCCCGCGCCGGCCTCGTCCTTGAAGACGTCTCAGTTCGCCGCCCCAATCTCGAATCGGTATTCCTTCACCTCACCGGAAGGGAGTTGCGCGACTAATGCATTCCTCAAATGCCGCCGAGAATAACGCCGGTCTCCAGTCCCTCACAGACCGCACCAAGCCATCAGTCCAAGGAGGAACGCTCTAATGTTCAGTGTCGCCCGCGCCTCGTTGCTTGCTCTCCGCCGTGATCGCGCCGCTTTTGTTCTCAGCTTCATTCTGCCGATCGCGTTCTTTTCCATTTTTGCCGTGATCTTCGGCGGCCGGCACGACACCACGCCTCGCGTCCACGTCATCCTCGTGGATGAAGACCAGAGCGAAGCCTCACGCGACCTTGTCCGTGGCCTCTCGCGCGAAAGCTCGCTCATCGTCTCCACCCATCCCGACCCGGCGAGCAAGAACGCTCCAGCCCCGCCCGACTACACTGCGGCGACCGCTGAAGCAGCCGTGAAGGCGGGAGACGCTCCAGTCGCGCTCGTCATTCCCCGCGGATTTGGCCAGCATCCTGTCGGCTTCGGCCCCGATTCCCAGGCAACCCCCATTCAGTTACTCAACGACTCCAGCGATACCATCGCTCCGCAGGTCGTCACCGGCATGCTGCAGAAGGCCGCATTCACCTCCATGCCCGCCATCATGGCGCAGCAGGGAATGCAATACTCCGAACGCTACATCGGCTCCTTCACACCAGCCCAGCGCGCCCAGATGCAATCTTCGCTCGATGATCTCAAGAAAATCCAAAGCCGCATGGATGACCCTTCATCGCCCAACACCAGCAGTGACTTCAGCGCCAGCATCATCGCCGTCAACACCCGCTCGGTCGTCGGCGACAATAACCATAATTCGTTGATCTCTTTCTACGCCGCCGCCATTGGTGTCATGTTCCTGCTCTTTACCGCCAGCGGTTCGGCCGGCGCCCTGCTCGACGAAGCTGAGAGCGGCGCCCTTGACCGCGTGCTCAGCTCGCGCATCACCATGACTCGTCTGCTCGCCGGCAAGCTCTTCTACAACACCATCCTGGCCTTTGTTCAGCTCATCGCCATGTTTTTGTGGGGCCGGGCTGTCTTCAAACTCGACTTCTTCAGTCATCTTGCCGGATTCACGGTGATGGGCATTGCCACTGCATTCTCGGTCGCAGCCTTTGGATTGCTGCTGGCCAGCGCCTGTCATACCCGCGCTCAGCTTGGCGCGCTCTCCACGCTTCTCATCCTCATCATGTCCTCGATCGGCGGCAGCATGTTCCCGCGCTACCTCATGCCGGAGAACATTCAAAAAGCCGGTCTGCTTACCATCAACGCCTGGGCCATCGACGGATTCACCAAAGTTTTCTGGCGCAACCTTCCCATAACCAGTCTTGGCCCTCAGGTTGGCGTGCTGCTTGCATCTGGCATTGTTTTGTTTCTGGTTGCGCGCCGAGTAGCCCGGCGCTGGGAGTACGCATGAAGAGGCCTCACAGCTTGCGCAAAAAACTCAATGCAGCCGCAGTTTTGAAAGGGCACGACTTCAGTCGTGCCGCTAAGGGCTATGTAACGAGACCGGCTTTATTGAGGACTGCGTAAGTAATGTCCGGTAAACGCGCCGTAGGCGCAGTGGTTGTTAGTCCCGTGCTTCAGCGTGGCGAGAAACATCGCCGTAACACCATTGCGGAGTCCCGTAAGGACGGCGCAACGACATTTCATTTGCAGGAACCAATAGCCCCTCAAGGATGTTTGCGGGAAATGATCTGAGCAAATAAGTCTTTCCCGCAGCCTCCTCACCCCAAAAACTGCCCCGCACGTAAAGGAGAAACCCATGAACGCGAATGCCGAAGAGATGGAACTGAGAGAACGCCTCGACCTCATGCAAAGAATGATCGCCGAAGGCCGGCGCAGCACGCAGCACTGGGCCTGGAGCTTTCTGCTCTGGGGACTCGCCTACTACGTTGCCATAGCCTGGTCCGTCTTTGGAAAAACCTGGGCGGCCTGGCCAGTAACCATGATTGCCGCATCCATCCTCACCAGCGTTCTTGCCGCGCGCATTAAACGCCGCGAGCCGGGCAGAACCATCGGCCGCGCTCTTGGTGCCGTGTGGAGTGTTATGGGCACGGTACTCTTCATCACGCTTATGGCTCTTGGCATCAGCGGCCGCGCAGAAATCCATGTAGTCATCGCCATCGTCGGCGCCATGCTGGCCGTCGCCAACGGCATCTCCGGCCTCATTCTCCGCTGGAAGATGCAGCTTGGCTGCGCCGTAGTCTGGCTGGCGACCGCCGTCGCCGCGTGTTTCGCCTCTGACATGCCGCTCGCAATCCTGTCGCTTGCCGCCATTTTCTTTTGCCAGATCGTCTTTGGTGTCTACGGAATGATCCTGGAATCGCGCGGTCAGAAGCGGGGAGTCATCCATGCCTGAACTGCCGGACTTAAATCCAGTGATCCATGGCAAACTGCGCCTGGCTTTGCTGTCGCTTCTAGCCGGAGTTGAAGAAGCCGAGTTTATCTGGCTTCGCGCCAAGACCGGCTCAACCGACGGCAACCTCGGCGCACAATTGATGAAGCTCGAAGAAGCCGGCTACGTCGCGGTCGAGAAGAAATTCGTGCAACGCAAGCCTCAGTCGAACTATCGCATCACGGACGCAGGCCGCGATGCGCTGCAGGAATACATTCAGGCGCTCAAGGAACTGCTCGGCGCAGCCATCTGAAAGATGGTTGCCCCATCCTTCCCGCGACTTGTGCGGAAAGGGTGGAATAGCACGAATCTCGTTCAGCTTGCTCCATCGGGCACGACAATCGGGTGCCCCATGTCCCGATTTTGGGACATGGGATACCTCGGCCCTCAATTCATCAACGCTGCCGGGTGCCCCATCCTAAACGCATACTTTGCGTTTAGGGTGGGAGACCACGAATGCTGGATTAACCCTCCGTCTGCGCTGCAAGTTCGCCTCGCACCCGCTCCATGATCCCCAGATAAAACGCCAGATTGTGAATCGTGTTCAGCGTCCCTGAAAGCGCTTCGCCTGCCTGCATCAGATGGCGCAGATACGCGCGCGAATACCGGCGGCAGGCCATGCAATCGCAATTCGGGTCGGGCGGGCTCTGATCCTCTGCGTACTGCTTGTTCTTGATGTTCACACGCCCCTCGCTGGTGAACAGCAGCCCATGTCGCGCCGCTCGTGTAGGCAGCACGCAGTCCATCATGTCCACGCCGAGCTTTGCGTACTGTTCAATCTCGTCCGGGTAGCCCACGCCCATCACGTAGCGCGGCTTGTCGCGCGGCAACACGGGCAGAACCTCGGCAATCATCTCCAGCGTCAGTTCGCGCGGTTCGCCCACGCTCAAGCCCCCGATTGCATAGCCGTCAAACTCCATTTCGACAAGGCGCTCGGCACACTCGCGGCGCAGATCCCTGTACATGCCGCCCTGCACAATTCCAAACAGGCTCTGCGCGCGCCCGCCAAATTCATCGCGCCAGATCACGCCTTCGCTGTGCGTCCTGAAATGCTCGAGCGACCGCTTCGCCCACGCCATCGTCAAGCGCAAACTCTCTTCCGCGCGTTTGCGATCGGCTGGGTACTCGGTGCACTCATCGAAGGCCATGCAAATATCCGCACCCAGCGCAACTTGAATATCGATCGAATGTTCAGGAGTAAAAGAGTGCGAACTCCCATCCAAGTGCGAACGAAACTGCACCCCATCATCCGTAACCTTCCGCAGCTGGCTCAGACTGAAGACCTGGAATCCGCCTGAATCGGTCAACAGAGCGCGCGGCCAACTCATGAAACGATGCAGCCCGCCCATGCGCTGGATGGCTTCATGTCCAGGCCGAAGAAAAAGGTGATAAGTGTTTCCGAGGATGATCTGCGCGCCCACGCTCTCCACCACGTCCTGCGCCACGGCCTTCACCGAGCCGGCGGTGCCCACCGGCATGAACACCGGCGTCTCCACCACCTGGTGCGGCAAATCGAGTCGCGCGCGCCGTCCGCCGGAGTCGCTCTCAGCAAGAATCTGGAATGTCAGGCTCACCACAGCATTCTATCGGTATTGATCGCTGCACAATGAATATCCCTTTCCGCCTCGCTGGACGATACTCCCGACGTACGGATTTGTATCCCGGCTCGAATTTACTCGTGCCGCAGAAAACCAATAAACGCTTCGGCTTTATTGAGGATTTCATGAGTAATGTCCGGCGAGCGCGCCGTAGGCGCAGAGGTTGTTAGAGCGGTTCCAGAATTCATGTGCCCCCTCGAGATTAGTGAGAGGTGGCATTTTCTTGAGGAAAATGCCACTCAGCAGTCGTGGCTCCTGGGTATAGCAATTCTGGAACCGCTGTAGCCCCGCGCTTCAGCGTTGGGAATGGGATTGCGCAATACCACTGCGGAGTCCCGTAGGGACGGCACAAGGACATTTCATTTGCAGGATTCAATGACCCCTGCGTCATTCGACTTCATATTGGCCAAAATGAGCCAGACCTGCCGCATCGGGACCGCGAATAGGACAGTAGACATGCAGGAGCGTTCAGACCGCCTTATGCCTTCGCCCGCGCCAGGTGCAGCATGGTCAGATTGTGTTTTGTAATACGGCCGTCAGGGCGCATTCCGATCAGTCGTCGCATCTCGGCAAACAGCCGTTCCCGTTTTTCAGGCTCCAGCAGTCGGTGGTCAGACGCAGTATTCATCAGCGCCACGTGCTCGTCCGCGGTGAACTCCTGCGTCCACAGCCGCCGAACCACGCGAATGTTTTCAAAATATCCGCTCAGTTCTATCTCGCTGCTTACGTCGGGAACCTCTTCCGGCAATGGCCGCGGAAATTTCAACCTGCCCACGCCAATCTCCGCATAGCAGTCTTGAATCTCACGAAAGAATGGATCGAATCCTGCCGGAAACGCGTGCTCAGAGACAGTAAAAGCAAGCGTGCCGCCGGGTTTGAGCGCCGCTGCGGCCCTTGCATAACGGACCTTCGGATCAATCCAGTGCCACGAGGTCACCGCCAGGACCATATCGAAACGCCGCACTGGCTTCCAATCCTCGAATCGTGCGTTGACGATCTCGACCTTCGGAAACGCCGCCAGCTTGCGCTGCGCAATACGCACCAGGTTCGCTCCCATCTCCACCGCAAGAACCCTGCATCCCCGCCGAGCCAACGGAAGCGTCGCCTGTCCCGTTCCGCATCCGATTTCGAGAATATCGGCAGTTGCTGCATCGACTGGAACATTCGCAAACAGATCTTCGAAGAGATGCTCCGGGCACTCGCGGCGTCCCACGTCATACAACTCGGCAATCTCATTGAATGTGGCTGCACGCCGCTCGCGATTTTCTCCAATCGTCTTCATGGCCCGCCGTTTATCTTTCTCCGAGCTTCACCGTAAATCCTGCCCGCGCCACCCTCGGTTGTCCCAGCGTTGTCGTCGGCGTTTCTGAAACCTGAATCGCCCGATCCAGCAAGTTCTCGCCGGCGGCAAACACCTCAATCCGGCTCCCGAAGCTGTGCGAACCGTACGCATCCAGCCTGAAATACCCGTGCAGCAGGAATACATTTGCATCGTCGTCGTACATGCGCCCGCTCATCCGGCTCTGCAGGCTCACGGTACCCAGCTTCTTGTCCATCGCCCGTACATTCAGAGTTGCCAGGTTTCTCGCTACCTCGGGAATCCACTTGCCGTAATCCTGTGTGCCGCGCGAGACCGTCGCGTATGCATACTGATAACCGCCATCGACAGCAAGCCAGTGTAGTGGCGCAACCTCGTAATCGAGAGAAAAACCGCGGCTTTCAATCTGTCCCAGATTCTCGCGCATCAGCAGAATTGGCGATGAATTCTCATTGATCGTGAGCGCGGTAATGGGCCGATTTACCTCCGTCAGAAAGTAACTTGCCCTGATCGCGCCCCACTCCTGGTGTGTGGCCAATCCGGCCTCCCACCCAGTAGCCCGCTCGCTCTTCAGATTCCCGTTGGCCAGCGTCAACTCATTCCCGACCTGCGTCGCGCGGTACAACTCATTTGGAGTCGGCGCGCGAAACGCCCGGAATCCGCTGGCTGAAACTGCCCAACGATCCGCAATCTTGCGCGAGAT
>DATJSB010000299.1:0-80904 GCA_035504315.1 Occallatibacter sp. | reverse complement strand
GTGGATTGAAACCTTAAAACTCCTGGTCACATCTGCTGCGCGGGCGGTCGCGCCCCACACGGGGCGCGTGGATTGAAACTCTACGCGGTAGCGAAGGAATCGGGCGCGATCCCGTCGCGCCCCACACGGGGCGCGTGGATTGAAACTTCATCTCCTTCGCCTGTGCATCCGTCAAGTCAGTCGCGCCCCACACGGGGCGCGTGGATTGAAACAAATTCGACTTTCTGACCCTGTTTGAGTTGCTTGGTCGCGCCCCACACGGGGCGCGTGGATTGAAACAACGACCGCCAGACGTGCCTTGACTGCGGCTCGAGTCGCGCCCCACACGGGGCGCGTGGATTGAAACATCAAGGACAATCGGAGTCCCGCACGGGACTAGCCGAACTTCCGCAGTTTGAGGAGGAAGTACTTTCTTTTCATTGCGGGCAGCGCAAAGTTTCCACTACACAGTCGCAAATTCTGGCACCGACGGCAGCCTCAAACCGAGGTATTGCAAGAGCACAAGTTGATGCTGATTGGGTTGGCCGATGCAGCGTTTTCGCAAAGTTACCCCCTTGCGGGTTGGCATCGCGATATCGACCAGCGCAATCTCGGATAGTTCGCGGAAGACTTGTCGGGGTTCGTCACCCAGTCCGGCTTGGCGACATTGTGCCTCGAGGGTTTTCCAAAGCACGTAGGCCAGGAAACAAACCAGGATGTGGGCCTCGACGCGTTCCGCTTTCTGATGCCATATCGGGCGGATCTCGAGATCGGATTTCTGAATGTGAAAGGCGTTTTCAGCTTCGGTCAGTTGGATGTAGGCCTGCCACAGTTCTTCCGCAGTCCAGTCGAGCACGTTGTTGCGCAGCAGATAGCAGCCTTCGCTCAACCGCGCCCAATCGCGCCACTGTTCTGACCGGCTCCAACGCAAACGGGCCAGGCCGTTGCTGTCGGCTTCCACTTCGACTTAAAACAGTCCGGCGGCGCGGGTGTTGTTGCTCAGCAAGCGGCCCACGCGCTGGGCCACCTTCAGCGGGTTCTGTTTGCGTTTTCTCGAGGCCGCCTCCATCTTGCGCAGTCCCTCTTCGATGCGCTTCTCGAAGCGGGCATGCATGGCTTGTTGCTTCTGCTGGCGTTGTGCACTGCGACAGAGGATGAACACTTCGGCACCGTCCGCAGCGGGGCACAGACGCACCTCCAGCCCCTCATGGACCGTGCGCCAATCCTTGGCCAGCAACTCTTGTTCATACTTCTTCAGCATGCTCTTCGGCGTGCCGACGATATAGCGTCGCCCGCCTCGCTTGAGAAACTCCACGTTCTGTTCGCTTACCATGCCGCGGTCCAGCACCCAGATCCGTGCGGCGCGCCCATGCAGCCGCTCAATGTGCCGGACGATCTCTTCGAGCGTGGTCGAATCGTGGCGGTTGCCGGCAAACAGTTCGTAGCCGACCGGCATCCCGCTGCGGCTCACCGCCAGAGCCAGGTTGACCTGTTTGCAATCGGGACGATGATCGCGCGAATAGCCGCGTTGTGCCAGCGGATTAGCCTGGGCTTCTCCTTCAAAATAAGTACTGGTCACGTCATAGAGCAGCAAATCGTAGTCGAGTGAAAACAGCTCGCCCAGCCTCTGGCGCAGATGTTGTTCCAGCTCCGCCTTATGCGGCAGCAAGGCATCTAAAGCTCGATAGAGCCGGTCCTCGTTGACCTTCTCCGCAGGCACGCCCAACAGGTCTGGCAACCCGCTGTGTTCGTAAAATCGTTCCGCCAGGCACAACTCACTCGACGGATCACAGAGCCGTCCTAAGACCAGAACTATCGCCATCAGAGGCCACGGTACCTGTTCCCGGCCGCGGCTCAAGCGCTCTTCCAAAAACCGATCCAGATCCAGTTGCCGCAACCGTGTCCGTCCCAGCCAGGGGCCACCGAATCTTCGCGTTCGCTCCACGCGCACGCCCTTCAGATCGATTTCCACCCACTCCGGCTCTCCCGTCGCAACGAACAAACCCCCTTGCTCCGAGCGTTGCGCCTGCGCACAGCGCTTGACACCTATTCTTCCTTGCTCATCCATGGCGCCCAGCCATGCCACCACTCGCTGCCGGGGGCCTCGCCCGGTTCGGTAACTCTCTACCAGCGCCCAATACGCGTGCCGCTTGCCATCCTTGTTCCGGTAGCACCGACGGATGTACATGCCCCCATCCTACAAAGCCCAATCTCCCGCGCAAGAGACTTGGTCGTCACTACAATGGCTTTTTCACTCTCATCGCCGCACTCCGATCCCTGCTCTCTCTAAGGACTGTTGAAAAGAAAAGGGCCAACGACTCATCCCAGTGGCCGTGGACGCTTTTCCTTGAACCAAAAAAGTTACACTGAGCCGCAAACTGCGGAAGTTCGGCTAGAGTCGCGCCCCACACGGGGCGCGTGGATTGAAACTAGGGTGAGTGTAAACATTGCACTGGTGGACGCTGTCGCGCCCCACACGGGGCGCGTGGATTGAAACATGGTCTCGCGGCCGCAGGCGATGCGCAGCCCGGGTCGCGCCCCACAGGGGGCGCGTGGATTGAAATAAGAAGGGGGTATCGATCAAGCGCATCGATGCCGTGTCTCATAAACGCATGGATTGACTTGCCAGTGTATCGGTATTTCTCGGCTTCCAGACCGCGATTGACATAAATACCGACCGGCCTTGGTCGACTCCGGTCAATAATATGGAGAGTCCTTCGCCTCTCGAGATGAGAAACATGCACATATTTGGCACACGCAACCGCTATAGAGGGTTGTACTTACTGATCGAACGGCAATTATAGGACTGACTCAGGGTTCAATAGCATCTTCTTGTTGGTGCCAGAGGAACATTGTGGCAAGCGATATACCAAGGTCAACTTCGTATCGGTCGATCACAGCCTGGGTCCAGTGCGCTGTCGGACGCGTTTCAGCCGGTGATCGAGTGCGGAGAATGGCGGAGTTGTGGCGATTGCCTCGGCGGCCGATCATCTTCAGGTCTATCCCCGCGTTCAATTTTGTAGGATGGCGGGATCAATTTGTAGACACCCGTTCGCAGCGTCTCGTCGAGAAAGTCCGCCCAGTCCTGCATCATGCAAGTGCGCGGAACGAGGTACTTCGCATAATCGTAGGCGCCGCTCACTTTGTCTTTCTTGAGATGCGCCAGTTGTACTTCAATGAATCTGTCGTCGTGACCACACTCATGCAGAATCGTGGACGCGACGCCCCTGAAGCCATGGCCCGTCATTACTTCTCTATAGCCCATCCGCTCGAGCGCCTTAAGGATTGTTCCATTACTCATTGTTGGATTCTTTGGCCCCTGGCCAGGGAAGAGATACTTGCTCTTGCCCGAGATCGCTCGGACCAGTTCCAGAACCTGAATAGTCTGATGAGCCAGTGGGACAATGTGCGGCCACCGATGGCCCTTCATGTGTTCCACCGGCACCTTCCAGCGCTTCCCCTGAAAGTCGATCTCCGACCACTCCGCCAAGATCAAAGGTGTCGTGCGCAGAAACGTGAGTGCCATCAGTTTGGTCGCCAGTCGCGTGAGCGGCATACCTTTATAGATTTCGATCCGCTTGAGCAACTCCGGCAACTCCGCGGGTTCAATCCGCGCAAAATTCTTCACTGTGTGTGAGCGGAGAAAGTCCGACGGCTTTGTATCGCTGATCGGGCTTGCGTCAATATAACCCTTCGCGACCCCGAAGCGAAGAATTTGCTTCATCTTCTGGAGTGCCCGCCGGGCAAGGTCCTCGGCGTCGCGGTCGTCCTGAATCCCACAGACAATCTTTGTCAGGACAACCGCCTTCAGTTGATCGATCCGGACATCGCCGATCACCGGCAGAATGTCGCGATCCAAACGCGTCTGTACTGTTGTCACATAACGCGCACTCTTCTTCTTGCTCCAGGTTGCGAGCCAGTCCTTTGTCAGCGCCGCAAAGGTCGGTATCGTGGACGCCCGCTCTTGCTCCATTTCCGCGCGCTTCGTTTTCTGCTTCTCAGCAGCGGGGTCGATTCCCTGGCGCTTCAGCGCACGCGCCGCTTCGTGCAGTTCCCGAGCCTGAGCCAGAGTGACGGACGGGTAGGGGCCGTAAGAGAGCAGCTTTTCCCTGCCATTGAACTCATACGACCAGCGCCACAATTTTCCGCCAGTCGCTTTGACGACGAGGTAAAGACCACCGCCGTCGCTCAGCCGATAGTCCTTCTTGTCATTCGGCGCCGCGTTCCGGACGTCCAAGTCCGTAAGCTTATGAATAATATCGATTTTCTTACCTGAGCGGGGGTATTGCTATCTTTCGCTCTTGCGACGAAGAAATAATACCCCCTCTGTTATCCCCCGTCAAGTTTGGCTGCGCGCGGAGAAACGTGGTTGAGCATGGATAACCAATTCATTATTTTCAATAATTTGTGATTCTAGACGGACCGGAATGGACAAGCATGGACAGCGTTGGAAGAATAATGGCGGAGGGAGAGGGATTCGAACCCCCGGTACCCTTTCGGGTACAACGGTTTTCAAGACCGCCGGTTTCAACCGCTCACCCATCCCTCCGCGGATGGTGGTTCTGCACTATTGCATCAGTTTACCAACAAGCCGATCGAAATGCGTCAGCGTCTCGTTGCCCCACTCGTAGCACATCCCGGTTTTGGTGGCTCTGCTGGCGGCCTGGTCCCTGTTTATTGATATCCGCCGGTGTCAGTCTTCGCTCACGCGGGCATGGGCTTCAAGTTTCAATGGCTCCGTAGCCGCTTTTCAGTAGCTGCTTCTCAAGGGAGTGGCTACAGACTGTGCACCGAGGGCCCGCCCGATTTCTGTTTGCACGGGTCAAACCAGGCGGGCGGCGCCAGCCGATGCATCGGCGCTTGCTCTGTCGGCGGCCACATTTCCGCTACGCTTTGCTCCCGGCCTTTCCATGCCCTGCGCAGATTGTGCCAGGCGCAGGTGCTGCTCCATAAATCGTCGCGCATCTGCAGGTTTCCTGGCACGAATGGCCCGGTAAATCTCGCGATGCATCTCGGCGGACTCGCGCAGAGTGGTTGATCGCTCCGCCGTCTTTCGGCGTTGGTCATACATTGAAGATGTGACAGTCTCCATAATTGCCGCAAGAATCGGATTTCCGGAGGCTTGCGCAATTACCCGGTGAAACATGACGTCGTGGATGAGATATTCGCCGGGATCGTCGATGGATGCGTACATCTCGGCAACTTGCTCGGCTAGCTCGGCATGGTGCTCCTCTTTGCCGCGCTCGGCCGCCAGCGCAGCCAGTCCCGTCTCGAGAAGAATTCGAGCTTCGAACATCTGCCAGGACTGAAACCCATGCAGAGCACCGATGAAGCTGAGAGATGCCTGACCAAAATCGGGCGGGCCGTCGGCGACAAAGGTCCCAACTCCGTGCTTGATCTTCATGACCCCGAGCGCAGCCAGGTATCCAATCCCGGTGCGCAGGCTGGCTCGGCTGATTTTGAGGGCCTTGGCAAGCTCCCGCTCCGACGGGATCTGGTCCCCTGGCTTCAACGAACCATTCTCAATCATCGCCCTTACGTGGTTGACCACTTGCATGGTTCGATGGGATTCGGGATTTGGCACTTTGGGACGAGGCATAAACCTTGCACCTTTGCGAACGATAGCGAGTTGATAGTGATCACAAAGAGTTTACTACCAATTCTGAATTTGGAAACGGAAAATCCGCCAATATCTGTATTGATGAGTTGAAGACTGTGTATACTGGGAGTCGATGGAAACAGGTCAGACCACTGTGTTTGATTCGCCGAAAAAGTGCCCCGTTGATTTTCCATCGCTAGAAACCGCTTCGTCCATTGCCCAGGATATCTGGGAGGCTGCCCAGTTACAGTACTGGAGTCCTGAGGCAATTGCGAACCATGCGCCTGCTACTTTTGAACCACGGTAACCGGTAAAAGGAAGGATTCATGACAGATCGGTCCCTTGTGCTCGGCAGATATTCCATCGGTACAGGAGACCGGTTCGCGCACCAGGCCAAAGCACAGTTGCGTGCCTGCATGCTGGCTCTGCAAGCGGGCATTGAAATTCAGCCCGCATGGAACAAGTCCAACCGCGAGCATACCATCATCGGTTCCGAGCCGGGATCTGTGCGCCAGGCCGCCGATGCTGCGGTTGGTGAACTGGGGTGGAAACACTCTTACTTTGTCGATGCAGATCACATCGGTGCCCGAACGGTCGATCGCTTTCTTGAAGCATGCGACTTTTACACAATTGACGTTGCCGATTTCATCGGACAGCAAGCAGAGCTTGCGGAGATTGATGCATTCGCTTCAGCCCATAAAAGCCTGCTCGGCCCGATCCGGCTCGAAGGCGTTGAAGACAGCTTCACCATCACCGAAGACGACCTGCGCCTGACGGCGACCAAGTTTCTTACCGCCGTCAAAACCGCGGGCGTCGTTTATCGCCAGATCGAAGCGGCCAAGGGCAAAGGGAACTTTGTCGCCGAAGTGTCGATGGACGAGACCGATCGCGCCCAGAGCCCAGTGGAGTTGCTCATCATACTGGCGGCCATCGCCGGCGAAGGCATTCCCATCCAGACCATTGCACCCAAGTTCAGCGGACAGTTCAACAAAGGTGTCGATTACGTTGGCGACCTGGAACAATTCGAACGCGAGTTTGTCTTGGACGTCGCAGCCATCACCTATGCGGTAAGCCATTTTGGACTGCCTGGGAATCTCAAGCTCAGCGTTCACTCCGGGAGCGACAAATTCTCAATTTATCCTGCCATTCATTCCACCATGAAGCGCTTCAACGCGGGTGTGCATCTCAAAACCGCCGGCACCACATGGCTTGAAGAGCTGCTCGGCCTCGCTGAATCGGGCGGTGACGGGCTCGAAATCGCGAAGGAGATCTATTGTGACGCCTTCGCTGACCGCGATGAGTTGTGCGCGCCTTATGCGACGGTCATCGATATCGATGCCAGGGAACTTCCATCGCCGAATGTGGTGCGCGGCTGGTCTGGCGAGGAGTACGCGGCAGCCATGCGCCACAATCCCGTCGAGCCCAGATACAACAAGAGCCTTCGTCAACTGCTCCACGTTGGTTTCAAGGTGGCTGCGAAGAAGGGCTCACGATACCTGGCCCTCATCGAGGAGAACGAGGACATCATCGCCAGAAACGTCACCGAAAATCTGTACAAGCGCCATATCGTTCCGGTGTTCCTTGGCGCGAGAGCGTAATTGGCAAGAACTGAATCCTGAGAAGGCGCCAACGCAGATGATGAAGCCAGACTTGCCAATCAGTGCAGCGACGTCTTTGCCCCCGCTTCCTCGATGATTCCCTGCCCTTCCTGTGCAGAAACGATGACATGGGTTCCCGTGACTTCGGCGTAACCGATAGTGAGCCCGCGCATTGCGCTGATCTCAACGTTGCGCAACCTAACACCCAGCACAGGCGATTCCGGCAGTCCAACGATGGCCCCTGCGGAAACGCTGTCCACAGCCGTTACGTTTTCCAGGGTAATGTCGTGAAAGTGTGGCGTAAGACGCGTGACGGGTTGTGGCGCTTCCACCGCATCGGGCGGCAGGACCTTTGGATAATACTCGCTGATGATGAGCGCGTTCTTCACGCCCTTCATATCGATATCGCGGAATAGCAGGCCACTCACGTCGTTGCCTCGATCGCGGTTCGCCTTGACGCGAATTCCATTGTCGGTTCCCTCAAAGTGGATGCGTTCCGCGCGAATGTTTTGAGCGCCACCCGCAATCTCGCTGCCGATCGAAAGGCCATGGCCATGCAGAAAAGTGCAATCGGTGATGGTAATATCGCGGCTTGGCGCGTCGGGACCGGGAGAGTTGATAGCGCCGGACTTGATGGCGATGTCGTCATCGCCCACGTCGGCGTAGAGATGGTCGATCTTAACATTGGATGACGAGAACGGGTCGACGGCGTCGGTATTGGGCGAGTGTGCCGGAGCCAGCACCTTGATATTGCTAATCGCCACATCGTCGGAGTAATACGGAACCAGCTGCCACATGGGCGAATTCTGAATCGTGATCCCTTCCACGCGCACATGCCTGCAATGATCGAATACCACCAGTCGCGGGCGGGGATGCTCGTTACCAAGCACTCCCGCATCCTTGATGGAGCGCGCCATCTGCCACCAAGTCTCTCCATTTCCATCGATGGTCCCTTCACCGGTGATTGCCACGTTCTCGGCATCCGTGGCGCTGACCAGCGATTGAAGGCCCGGCGCGCGAAACTCGGTCTTCGCCGGATAATCGGCGTGGTCGGCAGTGCCCAGCAGTGTCGCTCCCTTTTCGAGGTGCAGCGTGATATTGCTCTTGAGCACAATCGGCGCGCTCAAATAAACTCCCTCGCTGAGCGTGACCGTTCCGCCGCCTTCTTTTTCGCATGTGTCGATGGCGCGTTGAATAGCTGCCGTGTCCTTGGTGGCCCCGTCTCCCTTCGCCCCGAATGCGCGCGGATTGCACACGCTATCTGCGCGTAGCGGCGCCCCAGCAAACAACATTGCGGCAGCGATCATTGACACGAGTGCAATCCCGCTCATTCGTGGTTGCTTGCAATCAGGCATACAATCCTCCGCAAAGATACATCGCGCGCACAAAAAATGAAGACCCGGGGGAATAGCGAGAAAGTGCGTACTGCCAAGCAATTGTACGTCTGCGAGGTCTGACCAGTAAACCAAAGAATTTGCAGCCTCAAAGGATTGCCCATTGCCCTGCCCACCCTGCACACGGTCAGCAATTCTCTGAATCATTGGACTGTTTCGAACTGTTAGCCCGAAATTCCGTCGAAATCCCCCAGGGGCATGACCGGGCCGGCAGTCACAGCCGTAAAGTGATGGAATACAAGTGGTCTGTCCTCTCGATCGGGCCAGCTCACCCGGCCCGGAGAAACATGCGCACCCGTTTTCTTCCCGTATTGATTGCCTGCCTTGCTTTCCTCACGGCTTCGCCGTCAACTGCGCAGGACACCCGAATCGTTAGCGAACCTCGCATCCCTCCGGCCTGCATCACGCTTAGGGCAAGGATTGCTGCGCCACACGGGGTTATCAATACGGACGATGAACAACGCCTCGACACTGCCCGCATTCAAGAAGCACTCGATCATTGCGATCAAGGAAAGGCCGTCGTACTTCAGGCCGCGTCAGGCAGCGATGCCTTCCTTACCGGCCCATTGCAACTGCGTTCAGGCGTTACGCTCGTCGTGTCTTCCGGAGCGGCTCTGCGCTCAGTCCCCAGTCAGGCAGGCTTTGATTTAACGTGGATGATGTGCCGTCTGCAAAGCTCACCACGAAAGTCTCCGCGGTCCGGTTCCCTTCCACCGCGGCGGCGAGAAGCTTGATGCTGCTATAGCTGCCCTGACTTCTGGCAGATTGAAGGTCTCGGCGGATACGGCGTCCGGCAGGTTTTACGGACCAAGATGGAAGATCGCCTCGTCCCCCACTGGCCCCGCCCCGAGCGTCTACGTGGAAAACGAGCGCAACGACGCCGACAGCCGCGCCTATACGTCAACCGAAGCGCTGAAATCAGTCAGAGATCTTGATTTGAAGACGCTGATCACGCTGGGCGGCAACAAGGGCGAGGCCCCAACGCGCTCAAGATTGCTGCTGCACTTATTGTCCCGTTCGATTGCTCAAGCTAACCACAACCGGTCTCTCTGTCAGCGGGATCGAGTAAGCTCTGCGCACCAGTTCATACCTGCCATCGGGCGCAATTGTTCCCACGCCCACAATCCTTGCCGGTTGTTCAATACGCAGCAGAGCTGTCGAGGTATATGCGCCCCCAGGCGCGAGCGTAATCTTCACTTCGTTCTTGACCTCGTCCAGGGTCACGGATTCAAACCTTCCACTGTCGAGCGTCAGCCAGAGTCCGAGCGGGGCCAGATAAACGCGCTGGCGTTGGCTGTCGCGAGGTTCAACCGTCACAGATTGTCCGGAGGCCAGAACGTTGCCACCGAAGGCCAGCCAACCGAACTCCGAATCTTTCGTCAGGTAAGTGCCTGTGCTCCAAGCATGACCGAAGAAGTTCGGGCCGTAATCGCCGCTGTACGGGTCGAACTGCATCATGTCGGGATAGCTATGAAACGCTGCCGAAGCAAATCCCTCCTGGTCGATCCCACTGATGGCACCCATCGTTCCGCCATAGCCGACGCGCAGCAGATACAGATCGCCTGGATCGCGCCTATAGGCGTCAAGCACTGGAATTGCATTGATCCCCGAGCCATAGTGGTGCAGCTGCCGCTCCAGCCGTTCATATTTCCCGCCGTAAAGAAAATCCCAGTAGCGGCGCGCGCTCCCGTTGTATCCCCAGCTGGGAATTGTTGGCATGTAGCCCTTGATCGCGTCCAGCGTCACCTGGGCTTTGTCGTCCATCCCGAAGTAGCGCGTCCAGGCATACACCTCTTCCTGGCCAGTTGAATCCCACGGCATCTCACTCCCGAAAGGGAAGGCGAGCTTCTGCCATACCTCGGCGCGCGCACGCATCCCTGCTTCAAGCTGTGCGGCTTGGTCCATCATCCCTTCGCGCCGCAAGTCGTCGAGCACGGCCACAAACACGTCGCCTTCCATCTGGCCAAACTGCGCCAGATCGTGCGCGTAGCGTGTCATCGCCATGATGGTTTCGTACGCCTGCGTTAAATACCAGCGCCAGTCGTGGTGCGTCACCAGGCCCTGATGATCGCGAGCCAACCGGTAAAGCGCCCAATACGCCGCCACCACGTGCGGATAGTTGTATGACCGCCCTATATCTTCACTGGCCGCCTCGCTCCAGCTCTCCCATGAGTGCCAGTTCAGGTCGCTGCGATAGTAGCCTGCCGGTAATTTGTCTGGCTGATAGTAGAAGAGGCTCTTGCGCACGCCGTACTTCTCCGGGCCCTCCTTGAACTGGATCCCTCCCCAGAGCACGTTGTCGACGAACTCCTCGAATTGCTCCACCTGCCTCTTGTCGGGCCGCACATATTCCTTCATCGCAGCGGCCAGCCACGAGCCTGCTCCAGCTTCGTCGCTCAGCCCCGCAATCCACACGCGGTTGTCCTGGGTCACAATCGCATTGGCTTCGCGATCGTAACTCATCACTGAAGGTGCGCGATGAAACGGATCGTCCTTTTGATCGAACCACTGTCTGGTGAAGAGGAAATTCCCCAGGTCGTCGATCACTTTGGTCTCGGGCTTGATCACCTTGTACTGCACCGTCTCGACCAATCCGTCGGCATAGGTCACAGTAAGGCGCGCGCGTCCCCACTGCATGCCGTGCAGTTCATAGCGCTGCCAGCCGTGCTCGGTCTTTCCCGCGGACTTGATATCAATGGCGCCCGCCGGCTCTACGGCAATCATTTTCACCGGTTCGGGATAATCGAGAAAAAGGCTCGCGTCGATGTCCTCGGGCAGAATGTAACCGGGAATACCCACGGCCACCGGCCTGCGCGCTTCGGCCAGCGTCTTTTCAATCGACTCAATCGAGTCCGCGATCAAAAAGCGCAGTCCCACCGTGCGCTCCTGACCCGGCTCCAGCACAATGCTTGTCGCCGGGTTCCACGGTTCGGCCTTCTTCCATTCGTTCTGCTGGTACGCGGCAGACGCCACCATCCATTCATAGAAACCCTCGAAGGTCATACTGCGCGGCGTCAGGTCTTGGAACAACTCCGCCTTATGCTCGCGCCCATGCGGGCCTGCGATCGGGTTGTACGCTTCAAAAGGGGTTTTGCCATCGGGCACAAGCACCAGAGCTGGCCCGTGACCGTTGAGCCGCGTCACCTGCACATAGCCGCCTTCAAGCGCAATCGATGGATCAGAGAAGCTACAGACCGCGTGCGCCTCTTCAAGGTTTTTGCCGCTCAGAATGTTGTCGAAGATTAGTGGAATCCCCAGCGCGCCAATCTCAATCGATTTCGTGCCGGGGTTCTTCAACGTGAAGCGCAACGCCAGCTTGCCATCCACCACTGCCCAGCTCCGCGTCACTTGCAGCGGAAAGTCCGCAGGAAGCGTGGGCCGCAGGTCGTCTACGCGCAGTTCGTCTTTGCCGGGCACCAGCGCCTTCACGGCGTGCCGCTCGAGCGCTGTCGAGTAGCCGCGCCACTCTTCGCTACCTGCCTCGCGCAGGCGTAGATCGAGATCGCCCAGGTGATAGTAGCCATCGGTCGAGCGCGCGGCGAGTAACTCCGACGGAACAAAATCGAATCCATTGCTTCCATTTGGCTCAAGCCCGGCAACAGTCCCTGAAGACCTTACTAACCTCAGATTCAGATCCGGCGTTTGATAACTTGTCAACCCGTCATCGAGCATGGGGCCAAGCCTGGCATCGCGGCCCGCCGGATACCACTGTCCGATTGCCGGCGTACTCAACGCTGCCATCGTTACAGTAGCCAATAACCAAGTTGTCTTGTTCAGGTATCTCAAGAAACCGTCCATATAAGTTCACTTAGTAAATTTGTTGTTGAGTTACTTACCAGCTTCCGCGCTCACCAAAGATATCAATAACTTTAGCGAGCCGCCTGCAGCCGTTCTCCCAGTTCGCAAACAGCGCGCGCTCCAGCCGATCGGCATTGCCATCGAGCAGCGCGGCAATAATCTCTTCATGTTCCTTCACTGAAACGTGAAGCTCGTTGATAATTGAGCTCGCATACAGCCGCCAGTAACGCTCGATCTGCGGCTCAACTGCGCGATGCAATGCCTTCAGCCTCGGCCCCGAACCGGCGGTCAGCAGCAGGCGATGAAACTCATGATCGAGATCGAAGATTACCGGCCCATCGTAGCCGCGTTCGCGCGCAATCTTGTCGAGCTTTGCGTTGATCGATGTCAGTTGCACGGCCAACGCCTCGCGTTCCTCCTGCGGCAACATCGCTGTGCGTCTTCCTGCCAGTCCTTCAATGCGACCGATGATCGGATAGAGTTCGCTGGCGTCTTCTTTCGTCAACGGCGCAACCGTCATTCTTGACTTTCTGCCGTTACGGTACTCGAGCACATACCCCTCGCGCTGCAGCAGATACAGCGCGCCACGTACCGGCGTCCGGCTCATGTTCAGGTGCTCACAAAGGTCTGCCTCGGCAATCCAACTGCCCGGCGCCAGCTTGCCGTGGACAATCAAGTCGCGGACCTGCTGAAAAGCCAGCCCCACGCTGGTCCCATGCTCTGCCTTCTTCGATCGACTCTTCACACCGTTTGCATTTTCTATGGTCGGCTCAATCATGCTTTCATTCTCCGGCTCAAAAACACTGGCATTTCTGCAACCTGTTCAACTGGTCGACGGCGCCATTTGCATTCAGTTCTTCTCTTCAAATCAGAAACTCTGGCCCTGTCGTTCGAGGGTCCAATAATGAAAAAGCCTGCCGCATGATTGTGGGACACTCGGCAGGCTTTAAGTGCGCAAAGCGCATAGCCAGTCGCTAAAACTCGATGTTGGCGCGAAGTTGAATGTGACGCGGACCATTGTTAGGTCCCCCGGTGGCAAGGCCAAACGAATTGCTCTGTGCGCTGGCGTTCATAAAGCCATTGCCGTTGCCGAACACAGGATGGTTCCAAAGGTTCAGGAACTCGCCCTGGAACTGCAGCTTCACTCCCTCCCAAACCGGAAAGTTCTTGGAGACGGAAAGGTCGTGATAGAACCCATGCGTCCCGTGCAGGAACAGCGGCGGTTGCAAGACGCCAGCCGTGGTGTTGGGGTTGATATAGGTTGTATTGGCGCCGCCATTGGTCGATGAAGCCAGATACCTCGAGTCCAGCATCACGACATAATTCGGTGTGCCGTTCGCCCAGTTGGCTGCCACCACTGATGCGGGCAGGCGATGCACATGCACTGCCTTTTGCAGATCGTGAGTGGTAACACCATTGCTTAGTGTCACGCCGCCGTCGGCATAGTCGTTGAAGGTCTGATAGCCGCCAGTCAGCAGTTGGGGCATGCCGGTTTGCCAGGTCACGATGTTGCCAAGCGTCCAGTTGCCCAGGATCGAACTGAGCGCATTGTTGCCATTCAGCCACGCCTTGCCCTTGCCAAACGGAAGGTCGTAAGTCCCATTTGCGTGGATGACTTGGCGGATGTCGTACTCCGCCGGCGTGTAATTCAGATTCTTCATTGACGGCCGCATGGTGAACAGGTTGTTGGTCGCCGTCCATTGTTCCTGCGAATCAAAGCCGAGCGTGTGGCTCCAGTTATAATTCGCATTCAGTTGCAGGCCCTTCCAGTTCTGCTGCCGGAACTCGACCTGGAGCGAGTTGTAGTTGGCATAACCTTCCGCCTCCAACTCTGAAGCCAGATACGTCCAATACGGTCCGCCACTCCCCGAGGTATAAGGGTTGGCTTGGAAGAAGTTGATGGGATAAGTACCTGTGCCGGTGTATCCGAGGTTGGTTTGGCAAGGAGTGAAATTGGCGCCGACAAGGTTGCAGATATAGGGAACCGTGCCCTGCCACCCGCTGAGCGCGCTGGCCATAGCGCCTGCTTCGCCATAAGTAAGGTAGTTGAGGAACTGCGCGTTCGTGAAGTCAGCCAGCCCCAAACCCGGGCCCGCGGAGGCCTCTCCCTGGAACGCTTGGGTCATGATGGGAAGATTTGACGACTGCCCTCCCTGCCCGGCAAAACTGCAAGGGGGGTTGCCCCCTTGTCCGCAAGTAGGATTCTGAGCCTGGTAGGCCGCGAGGTTGGCCTGCGCCCGCTTGAACTCGGAGAGGAATCCGTTCTCGAAGATGTTGACCTCGTTCGGGTCCTCCGAGACCCACTGATGCACTGAGTGATTTCCCTGGTAGCGAATCTCGATGGCACGGGTTCTGCCTAACTCGCGCTGGATGCCCAGGTTCCAGGTCTCCACATAAGGCTGCTGAATGTGCGGGTCCATGCCGACCATGTTGAAGTTTTGAAAGGCCAGTTCCGACTCCGGCTCCGAAGCCATGTACGAGGTCGGCGCCAGCAGATATGCCGGCATGGTATCGCCCAGCGCAAGGCTTCCAGCCGGGAAGTATCCCGTGGACGAACTGGTGGCGGCATTGAGGCTGAAGTACTGATAGAAGAAGGAACCGTAATCCGACGCCGCGTCCCAATAAAACTGGTAAGGCTCGTTGAACTTCTTCAGGCTGAAGCCCGCGCGAACGACTGATTGGCGCCCACCCATTATCTTGACAAACGGGCCGGAGTCCACGTTCGGATTCCAGGCAATGCCCACCTGCGGCTCGGGCGTGCGATCCCACGACTGATAGGCGTGCGGATTGACAGTGATGTTTGGGTCGGCTGGTCCGCCCAGCGTTCCCGGCTGAAAGATTGCGCCCACCGGGGTGGGACCCCAAACGCCGGCCGCGCCTGCGGAGTGGTACGCGCCGGTCTTGTCGTAGTTGTCGCCGGTGTAGTCCCAGCGGATGCCGTAGTTCAGGGTGAAACTCGGCGAGATGCGCCACGAATCCTGCGCATACCAGGCCCACGCATTCGAAACTTCATCGAGGTTGTAAGCAGAGATTCCCGTGTTATACGACTTCGTCTTTTGGCTGTAGGTATAGCTGCCGTACACTCCGCTGATGCGGCCCACCAGCGTCGCATAGAGATTCTCAGCCTCGCCGATCTGGCCCGCGGAAGCGTTGGGGAAGTTCGACGTCGAAAAAGCATTCAACGCTGGATCCCCGTTCGCGAGGCCGAGATCGTAGTTCGGGAAACCGGCAGGCGGGTTCCAATAGTGATCCTGTTCGCGATACCACGAGGCGCCAAACTTCATGGTGTGGTTGCCACGCTGCAAGGAGATGGTGTCGGAGCCGTTGAAGAGCGGATAGTATTCCGTGACGGGCAGCGAGTAGTACTGTCCCGAGTTTGCTATCGCCCAGTTGATTGTAGGTTCGGAGGCCCAGAGGGGCGCCTGGTTGTAGGAAAATTTTGCGGCATTATACAAAAACCCGCCGCGGAACTGGTTGATGAGGCTGGGGGAGATATTCCAATCCACCAGTGCGCCCAGGGTAAAGTTACGAATCTCGTAGCCCGAGTTCTGCTTGGAGAAGCTGGAGCCGGGGAAGGGCTGCGGATAGTTGTTGGGCTTGTCGTCCTGCGTCATGTTCCAGGAGAGACCGGTGCGCAGCTTGGACGAGACGTTGTAGTCGAATCGGCCCATCGGGTAATAAAGGGTCTCAGGGTTCGCCTCTTTAAAGTTCAGGGTGGATACATTCGGATCGCCCGCGATTGCAGTGACGTTGCCGCCACTTTCAGAACTATTGATGAGCGACAGTTGCGAGGTCACGATCGAGTTCGGCGTGGTAGGCAGGCTGTTGTTGACGCCGGCTACCAGGTTGTAAAGATTCACTGTGTTGGTCTGGGTGGCTCCGGAGCCATTAGTATATGTGTACCCGAAGTTTCCAGCCTGCGCTGCCGCGGTGAGTACCGGGTTCGAAAGATCATAGGAACCGGGAATCTTGCGCATCGAAAAGGTTCCGAAAAAGAACAGCTTGTTGCGCAAAATCGGTCCACCCACGCTGACGCCAAAATCGTTGTAAATCACCTTCTGCTTACTCAGGTGGTCTGCATCGTTTGTCCACGTATTGGCATAAAGACCGTCGTTCTTGAAGTCCTCAAAGGCGCGGCCATGGAATTGATTGGTTCCGCTGCGGCTCACATAGTTGACCTGCATGGACGACTGCCCGAATCCCTGGTCGACATCCATCATGTCGGTTTGGACTGCCATCTCGCCGATGTTTTCGATACGCGCGGTTACTATGGGATCAGCGTTGCCGCCGTAATACTTGCCGCGCGAAGGGGCTCCGATCACACCATCGATGTTGCTGCCGGTGTCCATTTCCACCTGGCCGTTGAAAGTGCCGAGCATGAGTCCATTCTCGCTATAACCCGGTGTGCCCTGGTAGCCCGGCGTGAGCGCCACAAGAGAGGAGAGATCGCGCCCGCCGAGCGGAAGGTCTTCGACATATTTGAGGTCGATCACATTTTCGATGGAGTTGGATGTTGTCTCGATCAGGGAACTGGAACTGGCATCTACAGTTACGGTTTCATTGGTCTGACCGACCTTCAGTGCAGCAATCACATCGTTGGTTTGCGCCGCGTGGACAGCAATCTGATCCAGAGTCAGCTTGGCGTATCCTCCTTTCGTTACCTCGAGACTGTACGTGCCAATCGGGAGGTTGACAAACGTATAGATACCTTTATCGCTGCTTGTGGCAATGTGGTGATCGTTTGTCGCTTGTCGCACCAATTCGAGCGTTGCACCCGGCACTATACCGCCGGTTGCGTCCAGCACGCTCACGGCAATGCTCCCTTGGGAACCGGATTGCGCATGCCCTATGCAGCAGGTAGCAACAATTAACACGAGTGCAGCATGACGATCCAGCAGTTGGATGAATTTGCGCCTCATTGGAACCTCCATCGAATTTTGTTCATTCACTGAGCCGCCAGAGTTGTCTCCGGGTTTGAATTCCGTCGGGTAAACGTATTCCCAATACGACTCAGTGCTAAATTATGAATGCAATTTTGTATTTTCTACAAGAAAATTTCTCACTGCATTCATTTTTTCCTGTTCCGCGGCATGCATCCCTGTTCCTCGCGGTCCAGGGTTCAGAAAGGCATTATTTGATTAAGTATAGTTTTTTCATTATGTTACGGCTGACATCCCGGCTTTGGCGGCAGCTCGTTCCCCTCCGGCGTCGGGGCCCATCAATTTGCGCACAAAGAGGTCTATCGGTCGCCGCTCCCCATAGCTGCCCCCGCGCCATGCACGCCGCCGGGTGCATCGAGGAAATCAAAGTCCTTGCCCGCCGTGATCAGGCGGTCCACCACCTGGAGCGTGCTGGACGGACCGGCATTTCTTGTCCATCGCCAGCAACAGCTTGTCGTTCAGCCGCCACGCATTGTCCACATTCGGCGACTCGGAGTACCACCTGCGGACAGCTTATATTCGAGGTGTTGGCCGTAATGAGGTAAATGAGACAGAATGGCTTTGGAGTATACATTGAATTCGTACGAAGTGAAGCTACGCTGCGCAACGCAGTAGCGAATCCGGCCCCTGAAAGCTGGGCAAATGAGGTGAATCGATGAATCGCGGATTTGATCGAAGAACGTTTCTTGGCGGAGCTGCCGCCGCTGGCGCAGCTACTTTTTTTGACACCCCCGTAAACGCTTTCGGCGGAGTCCACAGTGAACCGGCCACGGCTCAAAATGGGGCCGAAGACACCGCCAACCAGGACCTTATCCACTCGAAAGTAGCCAAGGTGCAGTGGAAGGCTCAGCCCTTCCCCATGCCGGATGTGCGCCTGCTGCCAAGCTTTTGGAAAGACACCATGGAGCTGAATCGCAGCTGGCTCTACTCGCTGCCCAACGAGCGCCTCGCGCATAACTTCCGCGTCACCGCCGGAATTCCGTCTGACGCCGATCCCCTGGGCGGATGGGAGGCTCCCGACTGCGAGCTGCGCGGCCACTATGTAGGCCACTATATGTCCTCGTGTGCGCTGATGCACGCCAGCACCGGAGATAACGTCATCCGCGCCAAGGCCAACGATCTGGTTGCCATGCTCGCCGAATGCCAGCAGAAAGACGGCTATCTCAGCGCTTTTCCCGTTGAGTTCTTCGATCGCCTGCGACAGCACAAGCGCGTCTGGGCACCCTTCTACACGTATCACAAAATTCTCGCCGGCCTCATCGACATGTATGAGCACACGGGCAACCAGCAGGCGCTCGAAATGGCCACGCGCATGGCAGACTGGGCCTCTGCCTATTCGGCTCCCTTCAGCGATGAAGACTGGCAGCACGTGTTGATGGTGGAGCAGGGCGGCATGATGGAGGCAGCTTTCAACCTGTACGCCATCAACGGCAACGCAAAATACCGCGATCTCGCCTATCGCTTCGAGCATCACCGCATATTCGATCCCCTCGCAGCCGGCGACGACAAGCTCGACGGCAACCATGCCAATACCAATATTCCCAAGGTAATCGGCGCAGCCCGTGGCTACGAACTTACGGCCGACGATCGCTATCGCCAGATCAGCGAGAACTTCTATCGCATTGTTACCGAGCACCACGTCTACTGCACCGGCGGTACCAGCAACGGAGAAATGTGGCACGCGCCCGATGCAATTGCGACCCAGCTTGGACCCGCGGCTGAAGAGTGCTGCTGCTCTTACAACATGCTCAAGCTCGCGCGCCATCTCTATGGTCAGAATCCTGACCCAAAATTCTTCGACTACTACGAGCGCTTGCTGATGAACGTGCGCTACGGCACCCAGGACCGCAATGGCATGCTAATGTACTATGTATCGTTGCAGCCCGGCATGTACAAAACCTTCGGCACACCGTTTGATGCCTTCTGGTGCTGCACAGGCACGGGCAGCGAAGAATACTCCAAGCTCACTGACTCCATTTACTTCCATGACGACTCATCGCTCTACGTCAACCTCTTCATCCCCTCCACGCTCAACTGGAAAGAGCGCGGCCTCAAGCTGCGGCTCACCACTGAGCTTCCCCAGGATGACCGCATCACTCTGAAGTTCGATGCCGCTCCTTCAAGCCGCACACCGCTAAAAATCCGCGTTCCTTACTGGACAACCCAGGGCGTCACGATCAGCGTGAACGGCACGCAGCAAGACGTTACAGCTACCCCCTCAACCTACCTCACGCTCGACCACGATTGGAAAACCGGCGACATCGTCACCGTTGAAATGCCGCTCCCGCTTCACCTCGATACCACGCCCGACGACAAGACTGTTCAGGTTGCGATGTACGGGCCGCTGGTGCTCGCGGCTCTGCTTGGCACCGACGGCCTCACCACCTCGATGATCTACGGCGGCAGCGGCCCGCGAGGATATGACGATGGCTATCCGATGCCGGGCATTGACCTGCGCCACCACATGCATCGCGGCGAAAACGGCGCGCCGCCGACACCACCTCCGCCTGTGCCCCTCGACGAAGTCTGGTTCGAGCAGGCCGAGGCCTCACCGCTCTACTCCCTGCGCTTCCACACCAAGGGGCACGAGCCAACGCACACGCTGGTGCCGTTGAATCAGATCATGGACGAGCGTTACTCGGTCTATCTGCGCCGCATCGACTCGTAAACTCGCTCATGAATGTGACCGGCCTGTTCTTCTCGGCGGCTGATCGCCGGAGTCTACCTGTATCGCGATCTCCCGTCACAATCGTCCGAACACCGAGGATCGGGTGACGGGCAGAAAGACAAGAATGGGAGCGAAGATTTCTCCGCGCTCGCCGACGGCAGCGTCTTACTGCTCGACTACAGCCGCTCATCATCTGGCTCCGGGAGGGGGATTCGAACCCAAACCAGCCGTCGTTCCAAAGACCAATGTCCTGCCATCAGACGTTCCCGGAATATTCTCCTTCCCCTATGTTGAGATACACGTCACTTATCCACGCCAGACGCTTGGCTGGCATAGTTACACGAGAGGCGCAGAGTCTTCCGCCGCATTCGGTGCCGGAACAAGAGAGCCGCAAAGCTTTCGTTCGATAACCGCCCCTCGCAGTAGGATAAAGAGCGGAGGAAGATCCAATGCTTGTTGTTCACGTTCACGTGCACGTCAAGCCCGAGTCGGTGGAAGAATTCAGGCAGGTCACCATCGAGAACGCCCGCGCGAGTGTGCAGGAACCGGGAATCGCGCGCTTCGACGTAGTAGCACAGCAGGACGATGCGACGCGATTTGTACTGATCGAGGTTTACCGCACGCAGGAAGCGGCAGCCGCACACAAGGAAACCGCGCACTACGCGAGGTGGCGCGATGCAGTTGCACCGATGATGGCCGAGCCGCGTTCGAGCGTGAAGTACAACTCCGTCTTCCCTGATCCCAAGGACTGGTAGAACCATGCGCTTCGAGTTTGCGACCGCGACGCGCATTGTCTTCGGCGAGGGTACCGCTGTCACTCTTCCTGAATTGGCCCGCACATTCGGCGCACGCCCGCTAGTGGTCACTGGAGCTTCCAGTGAGCGCGCAACCGCGCTCGCTTCGGCACTCTCGGCAGAGATTTTTGCTGTGGCTGGCGAGCCTACGGTCGAACTGGTCCGCGAGGGCGCGCGGCGAGCGTGCGACTCCGCCCGCGACGTGGTTATTTCGATGGGCGGGGGCAGTGTAATTGACACCGGCAAAGCGATTGCAGCCATTGCGACCAATGGCGGCGAGCCACTCGAGTTTCTCGAGGTCGTGGGTAAGGGGCGCGCCATCGTAGTCCCGCCGTTGCCTTTTATTGCCGTGCCGACTACGGCCGGTACCGGCAGTGAAGTTACGCGCAACGCTGTCCTCGGATCGATGGAGCATGGCGTGAAAGCGAGCTTGCGCAGCCCTTTGATGCTTCCGCGCGTGGCGGTCGTCGATCCCGAGTTGACTTACGGGCTGCCACCTGCCATTACGGCCAGCACCGGCCTTGACGCCCTGACGCAGCTTATCGAGCCGTATGTGAGCTTACGCGCCAATCCACTGACGGATGCAATCTGCGTCGACGGCATCGGCCGCGTTGCCCACGCGCTAAGCCGTGCGTACCACGAGGGAGCGGACTGCGAGGCGCGCCTCGAGATGGCGCTTGCAAGCCTGATGGGCGGCCTGGCGCTCGCAAACGCCGGACTGGGCGTGGTGCATGGCTTTGCGGCGCCGCTCGGGGGCTCGTGGAAGGCGCCCCACGGCGCTCTTTGTGCGGCGCTGTTGCCGCACGGAATGGCGGCCAATATAGCTGCGCTGCGAGCGCGCGCCCCGCTTCATCCGGCGCTGGAGCGCTACACCGCCATTGCGCGCCTGCTTACCAGCCGCACGGATGCGACAGCGGAAGGCGGCGTCGATTGGATTCAAGCGCTCTGCGCCGAGCTCAATGTTCCCAGGCTGCGCGCGTGGGGAATCACTGAAGCCGATTTGCCGGGTGTTGTCGAGAAGGCGGCACGCGCCAGCAGCATGCAGGCCAATCCGCTTGAGCTCACGCGACAGGAACTCCTTGCGGTGATCGAGACTGCCTGGTAAGAAAACAGGATCGATGCGCGCGACTCACTTAATGGCCCGCTGGAAATGCATAGCCCTGTAAGAAAGAATGTCGCATAACACATGCGAAAGGGCGATGCCCCTGACCAGGATTCTTCAACGATCCCATCTGCCAACGACCCATCTACAGCGCGTCGCGAAGCCTGTTCCGTGAGATGGACTCTTCTTCCCTTTGCACTTCTACAGAAGATGTAGTACGGTCATAGTGTAGAAGCTAGAGGGGAAGGATGAGCATAACCGAGGAACGCCTGGAACTGCCGCAGGGCACACTTGATCTGTTGATTCTCAGGACACTCGATTTGGAGTCGATGCACGGCTGGGCAATATCCGAGCGTCTCCAACAGATTTCCCGCGACGCTCTGCAGGTCCCGCAGGGCTCGCTCTATCCGGCGCTGCATCGGCTGGAAAGGCAGGGCTGGATCAAGGCGCACTGGGCCAGCAGCGAAAACAACCGCCGCGCCAAGTACTACGAATTGACCCGGACCGGCCGCAAGCAGCTTGACACTGAGACCGCAGCGTGGCGCAAGTTGACTGCAACCGTGGACCTTGTCCTAAAAAGAGCCTGAGGAGAAACGATGCTGAGCGATCTGTGGTACAGGTTGCGTGCTCTCTTTCGACGCAAGTCAATCGATGCGGAGATGGACGAAGAACTGGCCTATCATCTCGAGCGCGAGTCCGAGAAATACCGCCGCCAGGGATCCTCGCCCGACGAAGCAATCCGGCTTGCGCGCCTTTCGCTGCGCGGAGTGGAACAGACGCGCCAGCGTTGCCGCGAGGCGCGAGGGATAAAGAACCTGGAGATCCTCGGCCGGGACTTGCGCTACGGCCTGCGCATGCTCCGCAAAAACCCGGGCGTGACTTTTCTGATTCTTCTTTCGCTGGCCATCGGAATCGGCGCGAACACGGCACTCTTCACCGTCACCAACACTCTTCTGCTGAAGCCGCTGCCCTATCCACACCCTGACCGCCTGGCGCTGTTGTGGCTTCGATCGCCGGGAATCGGTATCCCGCAGGACTGGCCGTCGCCAGGCCAGTATCACGACATCCGGACCCAGAATCACGTCTTCGATCAAACCGCAATTCTCATCGATGACAGCTTCGCACTCGGCGGAATGACCCGGGCCATGAAGGTCGACGCCATCGAAGCCTCCTCCAGCTTTCTGCCGATGCTGGGCGCCAAACCCCTGCTTGGACGCGTGTTTCTCCCTGCCGAAGACCGCCAGGGAAGCGGCGATAATGTGGTGCTGACTTACGGTTTCTGGAAAGACGTGTTTGGCGGCGATCCGAAGATCCTGGGACGCAGCCTGCAGCTCAATGGCAAAGCGCGCACGGTGGTGGGCGTACTGCGGCCGGAATTCCGGCTGAATCGCGAAGCGATCCCCACGATTGGCGGGATCGATAAGCCCCAAATCTTTCTGCCGCTACCCATGGATTCCGGGGACGAAACAAACTACGGGCCCGAGGACTATAACATCCTGACACAGCTCAAGCCGGGAGTGACAGTGCAAGAAGCCCAGGCCGATATCGACCGCATCGCCACACGACTGCGCATCGAGAAGCATCGCGATCCCTCGTTCACAATCAGCGTTGTCCCCCTGATGGAACAGGTCGTGGGCAATGTGCGGGGATCGCTCTTCATCCTGTTTGGAGCTGTCGGCTTTGTGCTGCTCATCGCCTGCACCAACGTGGCCAACCTGTTGCTCTCGCGCGCGTCAGCGCGGCAAAAGGAGATCGCCGTTCGTTCGGCGCTGGGCGCCGGACGCCGCCGCGTCATTCGACAACTTCTCACCGAGAGCCTGATGTTGAGCCTGCTCGGTGGCGCCGCGGGCCTGGCCATTGCCGCCGCGTGTCTCGAAGCGATTCGCACCATGCATCCCGGCAACATTCCGCGGCTCGACGAATTAGGGATGGACTACCGCGTCTTTGGCTTTGCCCTGGCCATCTCCATTCTCACCGGCATCACCTTCGGTCTGCTGCCGGCGCTGCGGGTTGCGCGGGTCGATCTGAACACGACATTGAAGGCCGGCAGCCGGGGCGCGCGCGAGGGCGGACTGAGCGTTCGGCGCGACAGGTTGCGCGGAGTGTTGGTCATCGGCGAGTTGGCGGTTTCGCTGCCGCTGCTGATCGGGGCGGGCTTGCTGGTGCGCAGCTTTGTTCGCATTCTGGATGTACCGCCAGGCTTCAGTCCAGACAACCTGGTGTCGATGCGGCTCTCTGCCGAGGGCATCAAGTACCAGAATCACGCCCAGAGAGTTGAGTTCTACAACACGCTCGAACAACGGGTGCGACAACTACCTGGCGTCACCGCAGAGGGATTGGTGACGGCGTTACCCCTTACGCCGGCCGTGGGATGGGGCGGCGTGAATATTGAGGGATATGTACCGCCGCCGAATCAGCCGGAAATCCAGGTGGACAAGCGCCTTGCTTCGGTGGACTACTTCCGCACCATGCAAATACCGCTGAAGGAGGGACGCTGGTTTGCGCCGGATGACATGGACAAATCCGCATCGGTCATCGTCGATGAGAAGATGGCTCACTTCTTCTGGCCGCATGGCGACGCCATCGGCAAACATGTGCGCAGCGAAAGCAATGAGCCTTGGTTGACCATCGTCGGCGTCGTGGGCGTTGTAAAGGAGTACGGCCTCGATGAAGACACGCGGATGGTGATGTATATGCCGTTTGTGGGAACGACATCGTACCTGGTGGCGCGAACTACCCCAGATCCGGCCAGAATGGCGGAGACGATCGTAGCGCAGATTCATGGAATCGACCCCGAGGTGCCCGTTTACGACGTCGCAACCATGGATCAGCGCCTGAACGATTCACTTGCCCGGCAGCGCTTCTCCATGACCATGCTGGCCGCATTCGCGGTCTTCGCGATGGTTCTGGCGGCGGTTGGATTGTATGGAGTGATGGCCTATCTCGTCGAACAAGGCACGGGCGAAATCGCCATTCGCATGGCGTTAGGTGCCCAACGGAGCCGCGTGCTGACGATGATTTTTCGCCAGGGAATGTTCCTGGCCTGTGCGGGAATCGGCTTGGGGCTAGCCGCTGCGGCAATGCTCACACGGCTGATGGCAAGTCTTCTCTTTCATGTGAGCGCCTACGACATCGCTACATTTTCCGGGGTGGCTTCACTGCTGCTGTGCGTCGCGGTTGCCGCTTGCGTCTTTCCCGCACTCAAAGCGACGCGCGTGCAACCCATGGAAGCGCTGCGCGTGGACTGACTGCCCACTGTTGCCAAGATTGGATCGGCTCTTCGGAGAGTCCTCATCGGTGGCAGGATTGCACTGCAGGTGTGAAAGCGAAGTGTGGTGCTTCCCGCCAGGATAACGGCGGATCAGGACATAATGTGGCCCTGGAATCTCGAGCAAGGTCACCACTCCATAATGGTCGCGTTGACTTTGGTCTTGTACCCTCCGGATACTCTCGTCCTAATCCGCTACGGAATTCAGCCCGCGACAAAATTGAGTTTATCCAGCGGGAAATGCACGATGAAAACACCACACAACCAAATTCCGAATGCAAATGCAAGTTCGCAGCGCGGCGGATTGCCTTTTGGGCGCCTCTGCGTCCAACGTTCAGCGTCCTGAAATTGGCATTCCAAACTGGACGCTAACACTCATTTCATCATAGCCACTACAATGCAGGAAATGGCTCACATTGCCTCCGGAGTTGTCCCGCTCATCCCAATCAACCGGGATCTCGCTACCCCCCTTCACCGCCAGGTTTATTCCGGCTTTCGCGACGCAATCCTCCGCGGAGGACTGGCTCCCGGACAACAGGTTCCGTCAAGCCGCGCCCTGGCATCGGCGCTGGGAATCTCTCGATTCCCAGTTCTCGACGCCTATTCGCAACTCAATGCCGAAGGGTTTTTCGAAAGCCGCGTCGGGGCCGGAACCTTCATTTCCGCATCCCTGCGAAATCATCGCCGCCAGATCAACCATTCGGTCCAGACGCCTGCCGGTTCCCGGACCGTTTCGCGGCAGGTCTCGTTATTCCCGCGCTACGAACTCTCGCCGTGGCGCCACGGCTGGGGCGCCTTCGCCGTCCACCAGCCTGCCATTGACCAGTTCCCTTTCGAAGGGTGGTCGAAACTGGTTGCTCGCAACAGCCGCAGACCGCGCCTGCACGCGTTTCATCACATCGATCCTCTCGGTCTCAAACCTTTTCGTGAAGCCATCTGCACCTATCTCTCCACCTCACGCGCGGTTCGCTGCGATCCGGGCCAGATCATGATCGTCTCCGGCTCCCAGCAGGCGCTCGACATCACAGCTCGAGTTCTGTTCAACCCGGGCGACCAGGCCTGGATTGAAGAACCCTGCTATCCGCTGGTACGCTCAATCCTCCACGGATCCGGTTGCAAAGTCAGGCCTGTGCCCGTTGACCGCGAGGGTCTCAACGTCGAATTCGGCATCAGGCGGGCAGGCAAGGCTCGCGCGGCATTCGTCACGCCGTCCCACCACTACGCACTGGGCGTCACCATGAGCATCTCCCGTCGCCTCGAGCTGCTGGAGTGGGCGAAGCACGCCTCGGCATGGATCATCGAAGACGATTACGATAGCGAGTTTCGCTTTGAGAGCCAGCCCATTGCATCGCTACAGGGACTTGATACTGCGGGACGCGTCATTTATATCGGGACCTTCAGCAAGGTGCTGTACCCCTCATTGCGCCTGGGCTACATCGTGATCCCTCCCGACCTGGTCGAGCCGTTCATGTCGGTGCGTTTTTCAATGGACATTTTCCCCCCGTATCTCTTCCAGGAAGTCCTGACTGAATTCATGAGTTCGGGCCAGTTTGTGCGGCACATCCGCCGCATGAGAATGCTCTACAGATCGCGGCGCGAAGCACTCGTCGAGAGCCTGCAGAACGAGTTCGGCCGCCTGGTTGAGATTCACGGCTCCGAGGCTGGGATGCATCTCTCGGTCACATTGCCTGATGGCTATGACGACGTTGAGGTCGCTTATCGCGCAGCAAAGGAGAAGCTCTGGCTCTGGCCTCTTTCTCCCTGCTGGACCGGTCCGGGCGCCCGCAACGGCTTTATCCTCGGATACGGCAATACGTCCGAAGAGCAGATGCGCAATGAGGTTGGTCGCCTTCGAAAGCTCGTCTCCGCCTAGTCCTGCTTGGCTGGCCTGCGGCACCATAGCCGAGGCGGCGCGAAACGAGGTGAAGCGCATCGCCCGCAAGGAGGCCTGATGTGCGGCGCTCGGCTGAAGTACCAGAATCATGCGCTGCATGGCAAGCTGGATAGAGCCGCACCGCGATCAAAAACGGCGCGGGCCAGGGGATGCGTGTTGCCCTTGAGAACCGTGCGCTCCAGGTCGTTCACTGGTCGCGTGATCAACTGGGCGCCGAAACCCAGGCAGGGGCCTGCAGTGCCGCCCCGAGTTTACTCGCCCCGCAAACAGCCGTGGCAAGAAGGGCGCACTACGCAAGCTGGCCGCGCCGCTTCAATAGATTGATATGGAACCAAGAAAACAGCACAGGAAGAATCCTGAGGCGAACTGCCCTGACAGACAAGTTCACTGAATATCTCCCCGGACCACAGGCGAGTAAGATCACCAGTCTGCAGCTTCACAAATTACTGTGCCTCTACATATCTTGCTTCGCGGGATATGCATGCGGCCAACTCCAGGGAAGTACGCAAGAAGGATACACTCACCTGGGTTCGGCCTGTCGAACGCTTACGGCGACGGCCTCTACTCAAGGGACAGGCTTGGGCCGCGCATTCTTCAACGCACGATTGTTTGTTCTTGAGCTCCGAGAACGCGACCGCTGCGTTTATCGGTAAGGAACACGACTAATCGCACCGGCCCGGATGGGCCCTTCATCTCGTCCGGCGCCACTTTCAGCGAGATCTCGCGTGCACCGTCGACTCCCGGGCCGATCTCTTTGAACGCGCGCACCACTGCTACATTGCGCAGCGTCTTTCCGGCGTTTTCGCCGCTTTTCACCGCAGTCTCGGTTTCGTCCTCTGCCAGAGCCGCTTCAAGAGCCGTCTTCGATTTGGTTGACGAAAGGCCCGATTGGAGAACGTCGAATTTGATCCCGTCCGGGGTCCAGGCTGCGCTGGAGATCGTCAGTTCTGTTTTCGGCTCGACCGCAGCCGCTGAAACTGCTTTCAGCAACTTGTTCACGTCGCTGCCCAATACTTGCACCGAGCCGTCCACCACTGCCTGCGGCGTATATACATCACTTAAGCCAAACTTGAAACCATACCAATTCTGCCGGTCGGTAACCGAATCGAGCGAATAGGGATCGCGCCAGCCTTCGTGGTCCCAATAGGTGACATGTTCGCTGAGCACGATGATCTGCGCACCAGGAACGGGCTGCAATTCATCCAGCTTGGCAAGCAGGATGTCGGCCGGCGGGCAACTGGAGCAGCCTTCTGAGGTAAACAGTTCAACCAGCACCGGCCTTCGCGAGCCGCTCTGCGGATCTGTTCGGGCGCCGCCGGCTTGCGCAGACCACGCCGTTGCGACAACCAGCGTGGCGGCACCTAATATCGCACCCAGCCACCATGCCAGACTCCGATGCCGCATCCTGAATCCCCCTCCCAGAGCCGCCCGCGCGAATGTTGATAACAGGCGCTAGCCTTCAGACTGCGCAACGCGAAGAGAAGTTACAGGCCATCGCAAATCTCTGAGATCGAACTCAAAAAGTGTGTGGCGAAGCAGATTTCAAGCACCACTCAGTCGATCCTGATTGACGTCTCCCGGTGCGGGGCCAGCTCGCAAGGCGAAGTCAGCAACCGGCCCCCTCTTTGAATTTCGTCAAGGCCTCCAACTTGCAAACAGCATCGCGAATCAATGCCGTCCACGCTTCCAGAATACGACCAGCATCAAACCTTCGCCATGACCATTTTTTTCGTTTGCGGCCGTACCAGGTGAGTGAATCGGAGGAGGTGGGCGAAACGGGGAAATGGAGCCTGAGTCCATGACCTAACTGTCTGAATCTGTTTGCCCCTTCAGAATGAGACGCATGGCGGCTAACCAACAGTGGCAATGGAGTCGGCCCGGGAATTGGTCATGGACGGAATTACTATTCAGAACGACTCTCGAGTGGAAGGCGTCCGCTTTCCGCGATTCGATAACGATGACGACCCGGATTCTTTCAACACGTCTCGGACTGTGGGCCTTCGGATTGGCCGCCATCATCCTCGGCGTTGTAGGTCTGGCGTGGGGCGACTTCGCAACTAACTGGCAACGCGTGCAGCCGGGCGTTCCATTTCGCGAACCACTCGCCTACTTCGCAGCCGCCGCCGAATTGCTCTCAGGCCTTGCAATTTTCTGGCGCCGAACCGCTCAGGCCGGCGCCCTCTTTTTGACCATTCTCTATTCAATCTTCGCCCTGCTTTGGGTCGTCCAGATCTTCACCTCTCCCTTGGTCTACGACAACTGGGGCAACTTCTTCGAGGAGTTTTCTATCGTGACCGGCGGGGCAGTCGCTTTTACTCTGCTTGCTCCGCCCGATTCACGCTGGGCCAGCAAATCAGCTCTCTTCATCCGGCTTTATGGCGTCTGCCCCATTTCTTTCGGCGTAGTGCACTTCATTTATTTTTCGGGCGCGGCCACCTGGGTCCCCCGATGGATTCCGCCCGGCCAGAAGTTCTGGATCGGCGCTACCGGAGCTTTCTTTCTCATGGCAGCGGCCGCCATTCTTTCGGGCGCCATGGCAAGCCTGGCCGTCCGCCTGCTCACAGTGATGATCTTCGGTTTTGAAGTTCTTGTTTGGGTTCCCCGGCTCGTCTCTGCATCGCATGATCACTTCAATTGGGCCGGTAACGCAATCTGCATTGCTTTGGGCGCAGGCGCATGGGTCGTTTCCGACGCGATTAGTCAATTGGGAAAATCGTACGCAAGCGTTTTAGGGAGCCAGGAATTGGCGCACGGAGAGTTGACGCGCTAACAAGTGGAGGTTTGATCGTCAACCCACCATCATCACCCGGCGAACACTTTCGCTTTGACTGGATAATTGATTGGCGTGGCCTAATTCTGTTCTGGCGATGCTTCTTTTGTCGTTTTCATGCGGGCTTTTCTCAGCAGCCTTCTAACCTTCTTGGGAGAAATCGATAATTGAGATGACACTCGGCTTACGTTCCGGCCGAGGTTCTCCCAGACACGCGGGATGACCATCTCAGCAAATTCTTCCTGCACCTGCTGGAATGTTTTGTAACCAATCTGGCCCTCGGACCAGCGTCTCAATGTATCTTCAACTCCGACTGACCTGAGTATCTTCTCTTTGAGTTCTCCGAGTTCCCTGAACAGGTGGTCCCGGTCACCTTCCCCAAGAAGCGTTGCTGCATCGGATGCGCACTGCCGCGCCATTGGGACGTCGCAGTTCTGCTCATCGAGCGCCGCACATCCCCTTGCAATGAATGCTTCGGCGAGCAAACGGCGGTTATCTGTCTTCTTGGCTATTTCAATGGCCTCGTCTGCCAGTTCGACGCCGAGTTTCGCATAAACGAACGCATCCTCGTCTCCATCGAGCTGTTCCTCACTCTTCGTGCGATTCACCGCGCTTTGAAGGGTCCTGGCGCGGGTCATGAGAATCAAATCCTTCTTTTCCTCACCCAGCGTGAAAGCCCGATCAGCTTCAATCGACGCCTTTTCGATGTCGCCGCTCTCCAGATGAAGAAACCCAGTATTTACGAGTACCGACCCGGTGCCGCCGTGATGATGATGATTGGCATAGATTTCGCCGGCTTGCTTGAGGAGTTCCAGCGCATCTCGAATCAGCTTGAGATACTTCGCATTCACCGAACCACGCGCCTGTCCGCGGTTAGTGCCTGCTCTCAGGTCTAAGGCCATCAAGCGCCTGACGTATGCAGCGTTGACCATGGCCCTGGCGAGATTCGGGTGATGTGAGAAGTCCTTCCTGTAAATCTCGATCGCTCGTTCGAAATGCTCCAACGCTTCTTGATATCTTCCCGACCGCCTCACAAAGCGCCCTCTGGCAGATTCAATGTTCCCGAGAGATAAATCATGCCCGATGGGCCTTAGTTCTCCTTCAGCTTCATCGAGAAGTTGCAAGGCCCGGCGCATATCGCCATTTTGGAAAACGAGCCAGCTCTCGTGAATCTTGGTCACTGCGACAAGCTTTGGATTTTGAAGACGCTCTGCGGACGCTCTGGCTGCCTGAATATGCCAGGCGGCGTTCTTGTAATCGCCCCTTTTCCGGTGGGCCCGGCCCTTCCAGAAATGGGTCAGGAAAACAAGATATTCCGGCATCAGTTCCGTTCCCGCGACGGCAGTACGATCCAGGAGCGTAATTGCTCTGTCCAACTCTTCCCCGGAGAGGCAGGAATAGGCCTCAACTAGGTTAAGCCTCATTACATCCAGAAATGGCATTTCTGAACAGCATCCCGGCAGCCTGTCCATGATCGTCTTGAAGATGGTATGGTCGCGGTACCCGAGATCCATCCATTGGGCCAGGCACAGAGCAAGCGGAATAAGGTTGGAGCCGCCACAGTCGCCTCCTGACTTCAGATCCCTCCGCAATTCGTCGAGGAGGGCAAATCCCTCACGAATGTTGCGCGATTGAACCAGGACTTCGAGCCGTGACAATAGCTCCGGGATGCGGCGGCTGTGGCCTTTCATTAGCTGAAATGATACTCGGGACTGCCGCGGTCCGTCACGTCAAAACGTCCGAATCGGACGGATGCGCTTGCGCGAGCCTATTTCTCTCTATAAATTACCAATGGTTCGCTGCGAAATAACCTCTGCGCGGCCGAAGAGGACATTATGGGAATGAGTCAAACGGGAATCCAGGGACAAAACTTCGGACCTGGATTGACCAAATCGGTCGAATTTTTGGGGTCTGTCGCCAAAAGGCCCAATAAGCCCGCACCTGAGATTGGCGAGCCGGGACCTGTGCTCCTGGTTGGCGCGCCCGGTGTGGGCAAAGGGACTCAAGCGGACAACCTAGCAAAGCTCTGGGGTGTTCCAAAGATATCGACTGGCGACATACTCCGCGCCAATGTAGCGAATGGGACCGCACTGGGCGTCCAGGCCGATCGGATCATGAAGCTTGGTGGTCTTGTACCCGATCAGATCATGACCGAAATGGTCGCTGACCGGCTTGACCTTTCCGATACTGCAACCGGCTTCATCCTCGATGGCTTTCCCCGCACCGTCCGGCAGGCTCAATGGCTGGATGGATACCTCAGCATTCAACGGAGGGGTGCTCATCTCGGAGTTATCAGTATGTGCATGGACCTCGAGCAGATCGTGAAGCGGGTCATTTATCGGAGAGTTTGCCCTCTTTGCAAGACCGTATACAACGCTCAATACATACCGCCGAAACAAGTTGGAAGATGTGACAAGGATGGTTCTGAGCTTGAACAACGAAGCGATGATAGCCTTGAGGTCTTTCAAACGCGTCTCGATGTTTTCAAGCAAGAGACCGAGCCGCTGATTCAGTACTATCGCGATCACTCACTATTCATCGAAGTCGACGCCGATAAGCCACCCACATTAGTTACAAGGGATATAGTTGCTGGCTTGATGGGCCTCCGCACGCTGATGAGTCGGTAGCAGTATCCATTCGGACCTCGATTACCGTCTTCCTGTTCGGGTATGTGCGGCACATTGGAGTCAGGCGGTCGACTCAGGCTCCGCATCGTTCAGGCTTGGCAAGTGGTGCGTTGGGCTTTCCATAGCTTTGCGCAGAAGACCCGGCCCGTTCAGGAAGCCAGAATGAGACTGCTCCCGTATATGGGTATCGCCGAGCGGACCAGGCCGAAAGCGGGTCCGCCCGGTTGCGACATCTACGGTTATTGGATGGTGACCGACACGGTTGCCATTTGACTACCGGCAGCAGAGTTGGCGGGTGTCGCAGTAACGGTTGCGGTGTAGGTTCCCTTCTGCGCAGTACTCACACCATTGCCGTTTCCGCAGCCTGAGAGCCCTATGGCCGCTATCGCAATCAACATCAATCCAAGCATCGAGAGCAGGCGACGCGAATAGCGTGGACTCACGAAACACAGGAACAGCCCGGCCAGGCTTAATCCGCCCGCGTAACGAGCGAACGGAGTCATAGGCACTTTGTTACTGGCTGAACTGGCGGTCGTTCCCACAATCAGGGTCGCCACTGCGGTTGACCCGGCGGACAGCGTCACCTGACTCGGATTGGCGCTGCAACTTGCGTTGGTAGGAAGACCAGTGCAGGTGAGGCTGACGTTTCCGCTGAATGTGGCATTCGCGGTAAGCGTGAGCGTTGCCTCGGCGTCCTGTCCGACCGTTACGTTGACGGAGCCGGAGTTGGCAGATAGCGTGAACGCGGGGGCAAGAGAAGTAATGGTTACGCTCGCTGCAGCCGAAGTATTGGGATTGAAGTTGCCGTCGCCGCTATAGACCGCGGTTATGCTGTGCGATCCTACGGCGAGTGCGCTGGCGGAGTACGTTGCCGTGGAGGCGCTGACCGAAACCGATCCGAGCAGCGTGCTCCCGTCATAGAAAGTAATCGTGCCAGTCGGCGCCGGTCGGCCCGAGAGTGCAGGTGTGAGCGTAGCGGTAAGCGTCTCGCTTTGCCCAAAGGCGACGGAGGCGGCAGACGCGGAGAGGCTGAGGGTCGTTCCGCCTTGTCCAACGAAGACTGCCGTGCCGTAAGCAGTGGAAACAATAACTCCGGGTGCGTTGCTATTGGAAATGAAGTTGCCCGCAACCGGAAGCGTTGAGTCGAGAGACTCGAGTTCGTTAATCGGAGGCGCGAAGCTGCCGCCGCCCATCCCCAGCATCGTTGCGAGACCGTAATAGGTATTCGGTTGACCGGTGGTGTGGTAGAGCGCCGCTATCAGGTCCGGGATTCCATCGTTGTTCACGTCGGCCAGAGTGCCATTGAGGAAGAAATTCCCCGTGGCAAGCACGTTGGAATCTCCGAAGGTACCGTCACCGTTTCCAGGCAGAAGCACAATTCCCGCTGTGTCGTAGAAGTTAGTCGATGTCGCCTCACCTTCCGTGAACAGGATAAGATCCGGCTTTCCGTCCTGGTTGTAGTCACCCGCCACCACCTGGCTCACCATGTAGTTCGAAAAGACTGCGGAGCCCGCGCCGAAGGTACCGTCGCCGTTTCCGGGAAGCAAATCGACGGCAAAGCTTCCGGCGCCGTCAAATGGCTCGTCGTTGAGAATCAGATCGAGGTTGCCGTCCATATTGACATCGGCGATCGTTGCCGAATAGAGTTCGTTACCGCTGGCCGTGAATACGGGAGTCGCAAACGTTCCGTCACCGTTGCCGAGCGCAACAAAGTAGCCCGACGGCGTTCCGTCGGTGCCCCCGCACGATGCATCGCCTGGGTAGGTGACGACAATGTCAACCTTTCCATTTCCTTTCAAATCGCCGGTAGCCGCATAATTGAGTGCACAATCCAGCGAGGGCAAGGAGATTTGAACCGGGGCTTGAAAAGTTCCATCGCCATTGGAAAGCGCCACCGCCAGATCATTACCTGCCGCGCCGTCGACAATCAGCATGTCCTGTTTCCCGTCGCCGTTAAAATCCGCCGCGATAGGCTGAAGATATGCGAGGGTCGGAACAGCCGCCGCGGAGAGAGCCGTTACGTACTTGAATCCGCCTTTTCCGTCGCTCAAGCCGGAAACAATATAGGGCGACGTTCCGGTATAGTCGACGAACAACGGATCCGTGAGACCATTACCTGCGACATCTTCTGCGGCTTCCATCTCGAGTTCTTCAGGACTCCAGAACGAATCGGTCGTTGAAGAGAGCGCGGGCGTGCCTTGAAATACGCCCTTTCCGTTTCCGGCGAAAATCGACACCTGCTTGTAGTCGAGACCGAGATGCGCAATGTCGAGATTGCCGTCGCCCGTAAAGTCGGCCAACGCGATCGATTGCTGACTACCGCCATCGATGATGAATGAGTTACCGTTCGTCGGCAGCGTAAAGGTGCCGTCGCCATTTCCGACCAGCACGTTCAGGAGGCCGAGATCCATGACCGCATCGGGAATGCCATCTCCAGTCACATCCTCGTAAACCACCTGAGTCGGAACTCCAAAATTGGCGGTCTGCACAGTCGAAGTAAACCCGCCGTTACCATTTCCAAGCGCCACATACAATGTGCCGGATGAATCCATCGCAAGGTCGGGATTGCCGTCATTGTTCAAATCCAGAATCTGCACGCCCGCGGTAGAGAAAAAGAGGAACGGGAGTCCAGGTTGAGCCTGTATCGGAACGGAAATGGGATTGTTGACGTTGATCGTGCCAAATGATCCATCTCCATCGCCAATGGCAACGGTGGCGACGACAACGCCCGTAGTTTGCGTGAGTTGTTCCTCGAAGTCCATGGCCACATCGAGCTTGCCGTCTTTATTCAGGTCACCCAGGGTGATGCCGGTGTTGGCCGGAATCTGGACCTGCGCAGGGATGGTAATAGTTTGGGTAAGATTTGCTCCGGGCGTCGCGAAGCTGCCAGTGCCCGTTCCTATATATGACTGTACGGTGATGCTGGTGCTGGTGGGCGAAGTTACGTTGGTTGCGAGCGTTACGACGTCGGGTATTCCGTCGCCATTTACATCGCCCATCGCGATAGAGCCGATGTTGCCGTAGCTCTGGCTGAGGTCAAATGTCTGCGCGGCGCCAAAGGTTCCATCTTTCTGGTTGAGATACACAATCAGGGCCTCGTTACTGCTATCGAACTCGACGATATCGGCATAACCATCGTTGTTGACATCTACCGCAAAACCCTGCTGAATGGAGGTCGTTGAATAATTCGGATTGAGATACGACACTGGTGCCGACAGGCCTCCCGCGCCGTTGTTGAGCAGGATGTTCAATGTACCGTCGAACTGCAGCACCGCGATGTCGGGCTTGCCGTCCTTATTGAAGTCGGCCGTTAATTCGACAGATACTCCGCAGTTATATGGGTCAGTTACACAGGATGGCTCAAGCCGTGCAGGATAAAACGGTGCGGCCAGGTAACCCCCGAAGTAGGGCAGAGTCGCGGCTGCGGAATTCTGTTGGAGCGCTGTCAGGGGTTCTGGCTGCACCGATTTGACGCCGGCAATCGACGCGAGCCGCGCATTGAGATGCGGCAGAAGCAGGCGTTCGACAGGCGTTCGGTCCTTGAGTTCAGGCTGCGGCGATGCGTGTGCGGGGGTTGGGTGCGATCGGCCGGTCACGGGCTTGGTTTGAGAAACAGCGCCCATGGGAAGAAGTGAAATTATGCTCAAGAGAGTTGCTATCTTCATTGACATATCGCCTCATACCTCGTGGATTCATTCATTGCGTTCTGCCGGAACCTGCACTTCGTAAAGAGATGAATTCCGATCCCGACCGCACCTCACACTTTTCAATTGACTGTGACGGTAACTGTGGTTGTTTGCGTAGTGACGCCGGCTGATGCCCCTGTGATGGTCACCAGGTAAGTTCCCGCCGTGGTCCCGGCATTGCCGGGATTTGTATTACCTGAATTTCCACCGCCTCCACAGCCCGCGACGGAAGCAAGAGCCACAACGGCGAGTAATCCCGCGAAGAAACTCCAGCGGCGGCAACGACGCGGCAGACTAAACAGCAGTACGACGGCCAGGACGACCCCACTGCCTGACGGGCCAATTCCGCGAATCGATCGCGTGAGTGCAGCCGTTGTGGCGGCCGTTGTACTCACGGTGAGAGTGGCCGTTGCTGCCGACCCGCCCGTGATGCTTACGCTCGACGGGATACCGCAGGTGGGCGGATCATTGGGGTTCGCGACGCTCGTAGTGACCGCGCAGGATAGGCTTACCGCGGCCGCGAACCCGCCGGAAGGAGTGACAGTGATGGTGGATGCATTTCCTGAAGTCGCCCCTGGCGAAAGAGTGAGATTACCGGTGTTCGTGAGCGTGAAGCCGGGATTGGCCGGGGGAGCCGTCACGGTTACGCTTACGGTCGTGCTCGCGGTAATCGTTCCCGTTGCCGCGTCAGTTCCTGTCACTGTAATTGCATAAGCGCCCAGAGTGGTAGAAGTTGTGGTATTCACCGTAAGCGTGGCGTGGACGGACGCCGAGCCGGTAATGCTGATACTCGAGGGAACCGTGCATGTAGCTGGGCTTACAGCAGACGCCGGCTCAGCAGTAACAGCGCAAGTGAGATTGACAGTTCCCACGAAGCTGTTGGTGGGCGATGCTGTGATCGTCGCAGTATTCCCCGTATCGGCGCCGGCCATCACAGAGATGGAGCCGCTATTGGCAAGGGTAAACTTCGATGGAGTGATGTTGATGACCACCGTTGCAGTTGACCCGGAGTAGTTGCCATCACCGCTATACGCCATGGTGATTGTATTGGCGCCCGCTGCGAGCTGAATCCCCTGGATGGTAAGCTTCGCCTGGCTTGCAGCGGGTACTCCGCCCACAGCCACAAGGCTCGACAAGACACCCAGGGTACTTCCATTTGCAGTCAACGTGACTGCCCCCGTGGGTGCCGCTCCAACGCTGTCAGTTGCCACGGTAACGGTGATGGTTGTAGATGCGGCTGAAGGAATGGAAGCGGCCGATGCGACGCCCGAAACCGTGGAGGCTGCCTGCACCACCGTGAAAGAAACGGCTGCGCTGGAGCTTGCATTATAGCTGGCATCTCCCGCATAGTTGGCGACTATGCTATGTCCGCCGATTGAATACGCGGGGAATGAAGAAGAGCTTATGAACGGATAGGAGGCTGTGTTCGATGCGCTGATCGCAGCCTGGCCGATCATTGTTCCTTTGTCGGCAAAAGCAACACTGCCGGTCGCGATGCCTTGTGTATTGTTTATCCCTTCTGCAGTCCCATAGACCTGCGCATCCAAGAACATCTCGGCGCCGTATGGCACTGCGGACAGGCCACCAACGGTCGGTTTCCCGGTAAGCGGATCGTAAGCCGAAACCGTCAGCGCCGTGCTGCTGGCTTCAGAAGCGACCGTGACACTGATTGCAGGCGTTGATGTGCTGGCCGCATTGGTTGTATCGCCGCCGTACCGCGCAAAAACTGTGTATGTTCCGCCCGGAAGTCCGTTGTAAGTTGCCGAGCCAGAACTCGCGGTCAGGCTGATCGGCAGTTGGCCGTCATTCTGAGGTCCGCCTGAGACCTCATTGGCCGTGTCAGCAATTGCTACAACCCCGGTCGCACTCGCTGGTGTGACACCCACGTTGAATGTGAGAGTGGTACCGTGAGTTACATTGACGGGGGCCGTGGATCCATCGATTGAGAGTGACGTTGTAGTAGGGGTCAGGGCGACCGAGTTCCAATTGTTGACCAGACTGGCGGCATCGACGCTACCGAGGCCGGAGGCCTGATCGTAACCCGTCCCCGCGTCGAACCCAGTCATGAAGTTGCTGCCGTTGCAGCCGGAAGAACCGCCCAGGCAGTAAACGGAGTTATCTCCAACCGTAACATCGTGGAAGACAGTCGAATATTTTGAGCCGGCCAGTTGATATAGAACGTAATCAGCCTGCCCGATTCGCGAGCCGGTCTTTTGTTCCACCAACGCAAGAATGCCAGAGAATGTTGGGGCTGCCGCAGACGTTCCGCCATATCCGCTGAAGTGGGTTCCATCTACGAACTGACCGTTGGAGGTCTGGCAGTCTGCGCCATAGTCCGGGCTGTCGGCGCAAACAACCCACACGGCGGCATACAGACCGTTACCTGCCAGGAAAGAAACATCGGGTAAATCGCGAGCCGTATCTGTCGGAGTAAGGTTTGTCTGGAACGCGGGCTTGGAGTATACCGCGCTTGCGCCGCCTCCTCCTGCAATCACATTCGTCGAGCCCTCGATCAGCAACGGCGAGTTATCAGCGATCGAGGTGTTGACTGAGGTCGAGTCATTCCACGGCCTTTCGGGAATGTATTGGAGTGCTGTGCCATAATACGGAGCCGAACCGCTTGTCGTATCCGAAACGTAGGTAGCAAAGGAACCGGCGAGAACGTCAAAGTCAGTTCCACCAACCGCGATGCTATACGGGCTGGATGCGAGCCCGTTGACGGCCAAGCCGTATTGAGCCGCGGCCGACCCACTGGAATCGCATCCGGCGGATCCACTGTCGCCTGCCGCGACAACGACGCTGATTCCCTGTGCGGCTGCCTGCTCAGTGGCTTCAAGTATTGCCGCATTGCCCGCGGCCCCTAGGTTGGCCTCGCACGCGCCGAAACTGATGTTGAGGATGCTGACGATGTTATCGTCAATGGCGCGGAAAATGGCATCGAAAAGACCAGACTGAAGATCGGTGTCAGACGAAGTGTAGAAGTAAATCTTCGCCTTGGGCGCGAGACCGCCGGCAATCTCGTTATCCAAAAGCCCTTCAGGCTCATCGCCATTCAACCCAGGGTCGTTGCCATCCACGATGACTGTCGGAATATTGGCGTTGGTTGTTGTCTCGCCCAGGAAGGCAAGCCGGTAGTTCGTAACATCCGTAAGCGAAATGTTGGAATCACCGGCAATGCCGATGTTTACCCCAGTACCGTCGTAAGTAGTGCCTGAGTAGTTAGGGTTGAGTGCGCCATCAGGCGTGTCGTAGATGGTTGCCGCATCGGCGGGATCGGTAAACAAGATCGGTGTCGTCCCGCTGAACAACGTAAAATCCGGACTTATGGATTTTGAAGATGAGTCATACGTGCCGGATGTTCCCTTGGCGATTTCGGATTTGGGGCGAAAGTCATTGAGTCGCGCTACGTCGCGCACCACAGGCGCAAGCGCAGACGGAATTTCTGGATCACTTATATTTGCGATGTGCCGCTCACCTTCGACTTCAAACCAGTGAATCGAAGTATGAAAAGTACTCTCAAGTTCGCCGATAGTCCCGGAGAACTCGATAGCGTTTCTGGCTTGCGTTGTCTTTTCTATCTTGAAGCCGTGCCCCTGCAGCCATAGCTCTACGGTTTCAAGGTCAGAGCCGCTAATGCCGAAAGCGGCCCCGAATTGGGTGGGAGTCAGCCAATGGTGGTAATTGGGAGATGAGGAATTCTGTAGTGAAGCGAGATAGTCCTGGAGACGCCGCTCCCGGGCAGCACTGCGTCGCAGTACCAGGATCATTCTGCCCGTTAGGGTGGATCCCGTAACTGGACCGCGATCGAATTGCGGTTGCGCCAGCGGATGCGTGTTTCCAGTAAGTGGAACCAGTACCGACTCGTCGACGGGCTGCGTGATTTGCACCGCCGCGGGGCCTTGAGGCAGGCTTTGGGCGCAGGCACAATTTATAACCGCAACACTTACTGCACAGGCAAATACAGCAAGCAGTCTGACAACGAGGTTTTTAAGATACATTTTTCTCCCGATAACTGGTTTTTCTATTTGAAACTTAAATCTTGAAGGGGAAAATTGCCGCTACGGGCGACCTTGAGCCGATCGGGACAGCCTGCGTCACTTGTCTCAGTGCATAGGACAAATGATGCATGTGTAGCGGCGGAATGAAGCGAAACACAGCTCCAGATTGATTGCTGCATCCGATCTCGTCATGCAGGCAGACATGGACGGTAATCCCTCAAGCAGGAAAATGGACAGTTGCAATTCACCGTACGTCCCAAGCTCGACGATTGCAAGAATCACGTTGCGCAAAACACTCTTTGAAGCTTGGGGAACTTAAGACAATGAACTCACTTTAAACATAGCGTGCGTTACGATTCAATGTACTTTTCTGCGAACCGTGCATTTTGTGCGCCAGCACGTTTGCCGCACAGAACCTGCCTCTCGTTAGAATGGAGCCATGCAGCAGATTCAAAGCGAATCAAGAAAACCATCTTTCTGGTTTGTTCAGTCGGCTGGATGGCTGCTGTATATGGCAGTAAATGTGGTGTCTTCAATTCCCTACAGACACCAGCCAGACTTTCGTGCGTACGTCGCATTCCGCGGCACGTTGTTTTCCGCCACCTTTCTGGGCAGCTTTCTGATGTACGGAATATGCCATTGGCTTTGGCGCAAACAGATCAGCATGCCGCGGGTTGCCCTCGTATGCGTAGCCGCCTCATACCCGATGGGGGTTCCAGTCGCCGCAGTATCGTTCTGGTCTGAGATTCATCTTGGCGGCACCATGCAGCCATTCAGCTGGGGCAAGGTCTTCGCTGCGGCTCCGGGAGCAAGTTTCATTCTGATCGCCTGGAGCGCCCTGTATTTCGGAATCAAGCACTACTTCGCACTCGAACAAAAGAGCCGGCAGCTGGTCGCGTCTGAAATGCTGGCCACTGAAGCGCAGTCATTGGCGCGCGAGATGCAGCTTCGCGCCTTGCGGTATCAATTGCAGCCGCATTTTCTATTCAATACGCTCAATGCCATTTCAACGTTGATTCTTGATGAACAGCCACGCGTTGCCATGGAGATGATTACACATCTTGCAAATCTGTTGCGCAGTACCCTTGATTCGCCAGACCGGGATTATGTTTCTCTTGCGGATGAAATTGCGGTGACTGAAGAGTATCTCGCGATAGAAGAGGTGCGATTTGGTTCGCGGCTGAAAGTCAGGCTCGAACTCGACCGCGATGCGATGGAAACGCAGGTCCCGCGTCTGCTGCTTCAACCTCTGGTTGAGAATGCAATCAGGCACGGCATTGCGAAGCGCGCAAAAGGCGGCAACATCGTGCTTCGCGCTATCGCGCGCGACTCTTTACTGTCGGTGCAAATCGTAAACGAATTGCCGGATATCACGGACTCTTCACCGTCAAACGGGTCCAAGGCGTGGGGCGGGTTGGGCCTGGCAAATGTGCGCAAGAGAATGGAACAAGCGTTTGGTAGCGACGGAACGCTGAACACCAGGAAAACCCCGGACGGTTTCTTTGAGGCTACACTTTCGTTCCCGCTCGCCGTTCCAACCAATGGCGACGCCACGATGCTCCGGGAGTAGTGGAATGAAAATCAGGGTCTTGATTGTTGACGATGAACCGCTTGCGCGGAAGGGAGTTGCACTTCGCCTGCGGGAGCACCCCGATATGGAAGTCGTCGGAACGTGTGCCGACGGAAAGCAGGCTCTGCAGCGGATCGTCGAACTCACCCCGGACCTCGTATTTCTCGATATCCACATGCCTGTCATGGGCGGCATAGAAGTTTTGCGCTCGCTTCCATCGGAGACTCTCCCCGTTATCATTTTTCTCACCGCATTCGATGAGCACGCGCTCGCTGCTTTTGAAGTGCAGGCGCTCGATTATCTGTTGAAACCGATCGACGATACGCGGTTTTTTGCGGCGTTGAAGCGCGCGCGCCGACAGATTGCTCTGAAGCATCAAAGTGCACTCAACAGCAACCCGTCAATGCCGCCAGGATCCAACGGGGGAGCCAGGGACGGTAGACCTCTGAAGCGTTTCGCGGTCCGCAACGGTAAAGACGTTGCTTTTGTTGAGATCGCAAATATCGATTGGATCGAGGCCGCGGGCGACTACGCGCAGTTGCATGCAGGGGGCAAAGTATACCTGATCAGGGAGTCTCTCAGCACGTTAGAAGCGATGTTGGATCCCAATGACTTTCTCCGTATCCACCGTTCCGCAATCATCCGGGTTGACCGAATTGTCAGGATCACCGCGCTGGCAAACCGCGACGGCTATCTTACTTTGCGTAATGGAACGTCTCTGCGAGTCAGCAGAAGCTACAGCCGGCCATTGAGAGACTGCCTCAGAAACCGCAAGGTTGCTGACGGGTAGCCTCCGATGCCAAACCTTGCTGCAAACCTGTCGAGTTCAGCTGTACTTATTGAACAGACTGCTCTTCTCTGGGAGCCTGCTTACCAACGATGAAATAAGAGACGGCCTCAAGAACGCGATGGGCGCGGTTTGGGCCGCCCGAAACCGGTGCGTGGGGGCCGGCTCAGACCCGAGCAGGGACTCTCGATGGTTAAAAGCTATAGCGCAGGGAGAACTGCATGCGGCGTCCTTGCGTCAGAAGCGCCGAGTACTGGCCGTAAGTCTGAGGACCAAAGTAAGGATCGTTCGAAATACTCGCCGGGTCGAAGCGCACCGAATTGGTTACGTTGAACGCCTCGGCTGCAAACTTGACCTGCTGCCGCTCGGTGATCGCAAAATTCTTTGCAACCCCGTTGTCGATGCTGAAATAGCCGTCGCCGCGGTAGAAGTTGCGCTCGCCGGTCTCGCTCGCATACGGCGGCCGAACGTTATTGATCGCCTCGTTTTGATTCTTGAAGGCATTAGGTTGGCCGAGCGAGTCGTGCTGGTGGCCTCCCGAACGAATGGCGCTGGTTGCGACGTTCCAGCTTTGATCGGCCCAGTCCGTGTTCCACCCCAGTCCGTCGATAGAGCTGAAGGGCAAACCGCTGGTCCAGTGCATCAGGCCGGTTACGTTCCAGCCGCCGATAAAGAAGTCGGTGAGCTTGTTGTCGTTTCCGCCAATGAGCCGGCCGCGTCCGAACGGAAGCGCTCCGATTGAGTTGACCGTCACCGCGCTACGCACATCGTAATCAGAGGGTCCGCGATTACCTTTGGGATTGTAGACGTTAATGATCTGACTGAAGAAGCCGCCAAAACCCGAGGCGTTGGCTCCGGTGCGTTCCGCGTCGGAACCCAGGTCAATCGACTTCGAAAGCGTGTAGTAAAGGTCGAACTGCACGCCGTGTGTTTCCTGCTGATGCAGCGCAAACTGCAAGCCGTTGTAGCTGCTCGTGCCCATCGACGACCAGTCGTACAGCGAGGAGTACTGAGGATCGAAGTAGCGGAAACAGCCACTCGGTGTTGGCGCGGAACAACCTCCACCAAATGCACCCGGTACGTCCAATACAAAAAGCGCCGACGCCTCGTTGCCACGGAAACCTGCCTCGGGGCCGGGATTGTTTTGGAAGTAGGTGTTGTAAACATTCTGCGTGGCGCTCATCCCTCCCACTCCCACCAACCACGGGAACATATCTTCCCAATAGGCAATCGGCTTGACGTTGTTCACCGGAATACTCTGGTCGTTCATCTGATCGAGCTCTCTCTCGGCGGTAAAGTAGTCGGTTCCGCTCAGCGGATCGGCCAGATCGCTGGGAGTTGCAACGTCGCGCATCTGCAATAGATGACGACCCAGACGACCGGTATAAGTCTCTTCGAGCATGAGGCCTTTCCTAAGCTGAAGCTGATATCCGGCGTTAATCGCATATGAGTAGGGGCTGGTGAGGCTTTGATCGACGCCCCAGGCAAGTGCGAGATCGTCGCCGGGAATCACAGGAGTGGGTCCGGTCACGGTGATGGGAGGAATGATGCTGGTGGGAACGGTCGTCTCTGACGAGAAGCGAGGGGCGCTGTCGGCATCGGCAGCGCCGACCGGGGCCTGATCTCCTGTGACGAGGCCGAACTCGCCGGCTTGATCGAACGAATCGACAATGCCCTGTCCGAAGTGATCGTAGTAGATGCCGGCACCGGCGCGGAGCGTGAGTTTGTCGTTTGGCTGATACGAGATGGCAAAGCGCGGCGCCAGGTCAAGCTTGTCCATGCTCCAGAATCCAGGCGCGTGGTTTGCGCGCCCGCCCTGCGTAAATCCAAACTCGGGCTGGACAACGTTGCCCTTGCTCGCGCCCTGCCAGCGGTTGTCGAGCCACTTGCCCATGTTGACAGTGGGCACAACCTCCTGGCCGTTGCGCTCAAACGGCACTTGCAGAAGAGTATGACGCAGCCCGATGGTGAGAGTCAGATTCGGCTTCAGCTTCCAGCTGTCCTGGCCGTAGTACTCGAGTTCGTTGGTCATATAGTGATGAGTAACCCATTCGTTCGGCGGAAGCGGCGTGAGCTGCCCGTTGCTGTAGGAGTTGTTGTAATACTCTTCGGCGGAGGTGATCATGCCGACAGCGTCGGCAATCGCGATGTCGTAAGCAGAGATGCTTGCTACCTGCGGAAAGCCGAATGCATCTGGATCGAGGCTGGACCCGGTGCCTGCAATGGCGCCGTATCCCAGCAGCTCATACGTGACGCCGGCATGGGGGTAGAGCGTCGCGTCGGACGAACGATTGTTCAGGACCAGCCGGTAGTTGGCGCCGAATTGAAGCGTGTGCTTACCCTTGATCCAGGTCAGGTCGTCAACGATGTTATGGGTCGGCACTGAAACAACCGACGATGTGAAGCCGGTCGGCGCAAGTGTGGAGATGCCCTGGAAACTCACGTAGGGGCCATTGGTGGCTCCGCGATTTGCATAGCCCTGCCGCACCAGGCCGTAGCGGAGATTGTTCACAATCGTCGGCGAGATGGTCCACACGTCACCGGCTGCAATTCCCTTCGAATTATCAACCAGCGTGTACTCGGCCGGCTGACCGGGGAATTGAATTGGAGCCGTGGTGTGATCGTCCTGAAGGTTGCCGCGGACGAAGAAGCGATGTTTGTCGCTTGGGACGTAATCTATCTTGGCAATTAATGTATTCAGGTTAATGGGATTCGGAGAAGCGAACGTGAAAGAAGCAAGGTTGACGGTGTCGCCCTCCTGGTAGCCGTTCAATGGTGGAAGCTTCGCGTAGTAGGCTTCTGCGGCAGGATTCACGCCGGGTCCGAGCGGACAGGTCCCAAGTCCTGCGCAATTTGGGTCCATTGAAGCGATGTTGGCCGGATTCAGCGTGACCTGATTGTTGACGCACGATGCCGGAGGATTCAGCGAAGCGCACGAATCGGTCGAGTAAATCACATTGCCGGCGAGAAGTGAAGGAGTCGGCACTTCCTGCGTCACCTGGGCATCTTCTGCGGTGTGCTGGCCTTCATACGCGACAAAGTAGAAGAGCTTGTCTTTCTTGATCGGTGCGCCAAACGAACCGCCAAACGTGTTGCGCAAAAGTTTGGGCGGAATGTTCGGCAAACCCGATTCGATTTCAGCCTGCTTGTTGAACCAGTTATTGGCCACGGTGTTGGTCGGCCGATAGTACTCGTAGACGCTGCCGTGGTATGCATTGGTTCCACTGCGCGTAACCAGTGAAACCTGCGCCCCCGAGGAGCGGCCCGAATCGGCATTGGAGTTGGTGGTAACCACGCGGAACTCTTCAACCGAGTCGCGCGTCGAGCGCAGCACGCCGCTGAAGGCGTAACCCTCATTCTGGTCGTTGTCATCCAGGCCGTCGAGCGTCACGTTGCTCTGGTCGGAGCGCGCTCCGTCCACCGCGCCGCTGCGGCTGTCGCTGTTCATCTGCTCCTGCGTCTGATCGCCGAGGAACAGCACGCCGGCCTGCAGGCTGAGCAGGTCCAGGACGTTATTGCCTTCAAACGGCAGCGACTGAATCTGGTGGGTATCGAAAGGCGTGCCGATTGTAGCGTCGGTCGTATTGAGCGCGGTAGCTTCGTCGATGACTTCGACGGTCTCGGCGCTGTGTTCGATACCGAGCTTGAAATCGACCCTTCCGGCCTGGTTAACGAGCAACTCTGCGACCTGTTTTTGCACCGCAAATCCCGTAGCCTGGGCCACGATGTTGTATTTGCCGGGAGCAATCTGCTCAAAGTCGTAATCACCGTGCGTGTCAGTGACGCGCTCTGCCTTGGCGCCTGTGTCGGGGTTGGCGATCATCACCCTGACGCCGGGGACGACGGCCCCGGTTTGATCGGTAATGGTTCCGTGGAGCGATGTTGTAGCGGTTTGCGCCGGCAGCAGGAATGTCGCAAAGAGACAGGCGGCAAGGGGAAGAGTGAACCGGTAAAGCTTCATTGCAGATGGCCTCCAGATATAAGCCTTTTCTGTTCCGTCGCCAGCGAAGACAGCGGATGGATGCATGTGAGTTTGAAGACTGGTCGAACCCCAGATACAACAACTCTGTCAGTTCTCACGCCGGGGAGGGCCAATTGAGAACCGAGGCCGCTTGAAGTGTTTCTGCTTTAAGTAAGCGGTTATTGGGGAAAAGCCCAGGGAATTGCCTTGTTGTGAGGCTGACACGAGGGCTCTATGGAATTCGCAAAGATAAAGAATTTCGATCTGTCTGAGAATCCGGTTTTATTCCCCAGGCCTCAAGCTGCTCTTGCGCGCATGTGAGAGCGCCAGATGTTCGGGCATGACGAGTGTTTGTGCCCGGTTAGCCCCTCGAATCACGCACAAAAATCCCTCAGACCTCTCATTGCAGAAGCCGGGCGGTGTTTGAGCAGCACGCAAGCCTTATTGAGGCTGGTTCCACTTATTCTTGAGTTGCTCTTCTTGCGTGCGCTTGTAAATCTCTTCCATCTCAGGGCCGAGGCCGTGTTCCTTTGGATCGAGAGGCCAGATGGTAAAGTCGGCGAAAGCGAGCCGATGCGGAGAGTTCTCCATCGACTTCAATCCATCTTCGAGTTCGAGCAGGTCGCCAAACGAAAGCTCGAGGCAGTGCTCGTTGGGGTGGTAGATCGAACCGATCGGAAAGTCCTTGAAAGGGGTGCGCGTTTCCTCAATGTGATTGCCGAGGATGTGAGCGACGGGCTTGCCCTCGAGAAATGCAATGAGCCGCTCGGTGCTGGCTTTGTAGGCTGGAAAGTCGGGAATATACAGCCGGCCGGGATAGAGATTGTCGCCGGTAAGCAAAATGCCGGTCCTGCGGTCGTAGAGCGCAATCGCGTATTTATCGTGACCGGGAATCGGCACGATGTTCAATATGCGATCGCCAAGATCCACCTGCCCCATTCCGGTGGGCCAGGGATCGATGCCGAAGAATTTTGCCGCCGCATCCACCGTTGGCGCAACGAATTCTATGGGAACGGCAGGGTCGTTCATGGCCTTGACGGCAGGGTCACCCCAGACGTGATCTTCGTGCGAGTGCGAGTGGGTGACGATAAGTGTGATGCTTTCGCGATGATTGCGCTCGAGCCAGTTGTGCACAACGTGCTGGAGAGTGGGCACCAGGTCGCCATTGCGCGAGCCCGTATCCCACAGCAGCGCACGGTCGTTGCCGAAGAAGAGATAGAGGAACGGCATCTCTGCATCGGTGCAGCCCGACTGGCGAAGGATGATGAGGTCGGGATTGTACTCGTGCACCTGCCACTCGGGGATCTCCATGCACTTGGGACCGCCTGTGGTCCACGCGGGGGGGAGAACGCCAGGTTCGAGATCGCCGCCGTTTGGCTGCGGAAACTGCGCCGGCGCGACAAACGCGCCCAGCAGCAGCGTCAACACCGAAATCGTTGTCCGGACGATCATTGTCAGTTCCATCTCCGATGTGGCATGGATATAGAAACGCCGTTCGCCCAGAGCCAATAACTGGTGCAGCGGGACGAACGGCGGTGGCGCTCATGCGATCAAGTCGTGAATCACATTCCCGTAGAGATCGGTGAGCCGGTAATCGCGGCCGCTGTAATGGTAAGTGAGCTTGGTGTGGTCGATGCCCAGCTGATAAAGGATGGTGGCGTGAATGTCGTGCACATGCACAGGATTCTCGATTGCCTTCCAGCCGAAATCATCCGTCGCGCCGTACGTGAAACCGCGCTTGAATCCTCCGCCGGCAATCCACATGGTGAATCCGTGCGGATTGTGATCGCGGCCGTTGTGAGTCTGGCCGCCCATAAATCCGCTGCCAACCTCGACGACGGGTGTGCGGCCGAATTCTGAACCGGCGACGATAATGGTTTCGTCGTAGAGGCCGCGCTGCTTCAGGTCTTTGATGAGAGCCGCGAACGGCTGATCGGAGTCGCCGCCGGTCTTGCGGTGCAGCTCGATATCGAAGTGATGATCCCACGGATCGCCTTTGGCGTAGTAGACCTGCACCATACGCACTCCGCGCTCAATGAGGCGTGCTGCGGTAAGACATCCCCGGGCGGTGCTGCCTTCACCATACATTTTGAGCGTTGCGGCAGACTCCTTGCGGACGTCAAAGACATCGGGCGCCTCGGTCTGCATGCGATAGGCAGTCTCCATGGCGCCGATGGTTGCCTCGAGTTGCGGATCTTTCGGACCGGCAGGCGAGGAGTTCATATCGAGTTGATCGAGAGCCTTGACCAGGTCGAGCTCTTTCTTTTGCTGCTTGAGGTCGAAGCGATCGTTGTGGATGTTGGCGATGAGCTTTTGCGGATCGAAGTCTCCGTTCTCCACTTTGTCGGACACGTATGTCCCCTGGTAGACCGGCGAAAGAAATGCCGACGACCACAGTGGAGGGCCGACCGTGGTTGGCACATCGGGACAGAGCACGACGAATCCGGGCAGATTCTGATTCGCAGTTCCAAGGCCGTAGGTAACCCACGCGCCCATTGAAGGACGGCCCGCAAAATTGGCGCCGGTGTTCATCATTTCGAGAGCCGGCTCGTGGTTGGGAATCTCGGTATACACCGACTTGACGATGCACATGTCGTCGACGCATTCGCCGAGATGAGGAAAGATCTCGCTGACCTCGACGCCGCTCTGCCCGTACTTCTTGAACTTGAAGGGAGACTTCATGAGGTTGCCGGTCTTGCGCTCATGCGACAGCGCGCCGCCGGGCATGGGTTGACCGTTGTATTTCTCCAGCGCGGGCTTGTAGTCGAAAGTATCCACCTGCGACATGCCGCCATTCATAAACAGAAAGATGACGTGCTTGGCCTTCGGCTTGTCGGTAATCATCCATGTCGCGTGATCGCTTGAACTCTCGGCACGCGCCAGGGACTGCCCGACAAGACTGGCAAGGCTGAGATAACCGAAGCCGCAGCCCATTTTTCTGAGCGCTTCGCGGCGGGTAATTGGGCGGCTTGCGGGTGTGTGAATCATGTTGATTCTCCTCTGCGGGTAAAGCTTGCTCCCGCGTCTGCTGGTCAGTTCACAAATTGAAATTCGTTCGAGCTGAGCAATACCCGCGCATACTCGTCCCAGGCAGTGATCGGCTCACCGGTAACAGAATAGCCGGGTCTTTCCGGTGTTGTACTGAGGAACTTGAGCCCAAGCTGCAACTCATCTGGCGATGGTTTGCGCTGGAAGACGTACTCATAGATTTTCGCCATGCGTGTCTGGTCATTCGCCTCGTTCTCAACCCGGTCAGCAAGAACGCCAGCCTGCTTGTAGACGAAGGCGTTGTTCATAAAGTAGAGCTCCTGCAGCGGCACATTGCTTGAGAATCGCTGCTCGGCGGTAAAGCTCGGGTTGGGAAAATCGAAGATCATCAGGTAGTTATTGAGGCGGTAGCGGCTGACTTTGCAGAAGACAGTGCGGCGCAGGTTGTCTTCACCGAAGTCGGTCGAAGGGCCCGATGTATTCTTCAGGTCAAGATCGCCTGCGACGAAAAGCATCGAGTCGCGAATCTCTTCGGCATCGAGACGCTGGCGGTTGAAATGCGAATAAAGGCGGTTGCCGCCATCCTTATCGTGCGCCTCCTGCGACTCATCAACGCTCTCCTGGTAGACGGCTGAAAGCATGATTTCGCGCTGCAGCCACTTGATCGATCGGCCGTGATTAACAAACTCCGAGGCGAGATACTCCAGCAGCTCAGGGTTCGACGGCTTATCGCCCATCACGCCGAAGTTATCCGGAGTATTCACAATGCCCGTTCCGAAGTGCCATTTCCAGATGCGGTTTACAATTACGCGCGCAGAAAGAGGATGGTTGGCGATGTCTTCGGCGAATTCAAGCCGCCCGCTGCCATCCGAATATGGCTGCTTCTCGGGTGGACTGAGTACCGTGATGAAACCCCGTTGAATGACAGGGCCTAGCGAATGTGGGTTGCCACGGATATTGAGGTTGATGTCGACTGGCTTGGCTTTGTCAGCTTCACCGTTCACATATGGGTAGGTGGTATCTTTCAGCTGCTTGTCGAGTTCCTGGATCTGTTTTTGCTGCGCCGCGATGTATTCCTGGAATGCCGGGCCGAGACGTCGCGTAAGCGCCCATCCGGTGAAAACAAGAACGCCGGGCTTAAAGCGCTCCTCCTGTTCGCCCGACTGAGTGACGAATATGTCGGAGTAAAGTTTTGCGTCGTTGAACGGAAGGGCTTTGAGCTCAAGTTCGCAACCGGGACAGAACTCGTCGAAGGTGTCGAATTTGCCGGGATTGGTATCAATCAGCAGCCGGCGATCGGGAACATCGTTCTTGGCCTTGATGATTTCGTTCTGATGTTCGACATTGAGGCCGGCAGCTCTCACGCGGAGCACCAGCTTTTGAAATGCATCGCCCAACTCCCGCGCCTGCTTCTCGGTGCTCTCTGGCGATGCCATCATCGCCTTCCAGTCATTCAGGCAGGGATAAGGATGGTCTTTACCGAGGTAGTCCACCCAACGCTGCAATACCTCGGGGTCGAGCTTGGCGCTCGAAGAGGTCTCGTCGACGGATTTCTTCTCCTTGCTGAGCACGTGCCAGGCGGCCACCATGTAGTCGGAGGTCTGAATAGCGAGGGCACCGGCCATCTGCTTGCTTAGATCGGTGGTGTAGTCGCGCAGGTCGGCGCGCACTGTGGCTTCTTCGACGACCTTCTTTTCGTACGCGGCAGCGGCTGTTGGAGAGACAACAGCGTAATCCTTGTAGGTGGAACTGGCGAAGATGCTGACAATCCGATAGTAGTCCCTTTGCGCAATGGGATCGTACTTGTGATTGTGGCATCGGGCGCAGGCGACGGTCAGTCCCAACATGCCGCGCGTCACTGCATCGACGCGCTCGTTGCGCTCGTCGGCGCGGCCCTGCACCGGCTCGGCCTGGTCCCACACCCAGGGGCCGGCACCGAGGTAGGTGGTGGCAATCAGGTTATTGTCGTGCTCGGCCTCGGTGGTGTATGGCATGCGATCGCCGGCCAGTTGCATCTCAAGGAATCTGTCGTAGCGCAGATCGTCGTTGAACGCTTTGATGACCCAGTCGCGATATCGATATGCGCCGGAGAACGGCATATAGCCACGGCCTTTGGGATCGAGCCCACGCACGTCGTCCTCAGAGTAGCGGGCCACATCGAGCCAGTGACGACCCCAGCGCTCTCCGTAGCGCGGAGAGGCAAGCAGGCGATCGACAACCTTTTCCCATGCGTTCGGCGAGTGATCGTTGACGAAGGCCTCAACCTCCTGTTCGGTTGGCGGAAGCCCGGTCAGATCGTAAGTTGCCCGGCGGATCAACGTGCGCCGATCGGCCTGATGAGCAGGCGTGAGGCCGGACGATTGCAGATTGGCGAGAATGAAATGATCAATCGGCGTTCGCGCCCAATGTTCGTAGCGTTTGTCTTCGATCGCTGGAATCGGCGGAGTTTTGAGCGGTTGGAACGACCAAAACTCGCGCTGCTTCTCAGTAATGACGCCGGTGGTTGCGGTAGTGCCGAGCGGTGCCGCGGCGTTCGCCGGCCAGTTGGCTCCGGCTTTCACCCAGGCAACGAGCGCGGCGATCTCGTCCGGCTTCAGCTTGCCGCCTTTGGGCATCTTGAGCGAACCGGTCTGCTCGACAGCCTGAATCAAACGGCTCTTGTCCGGATCGCCCGGAACAATCTCAACCCCGTGTTCCCCGCCCTTTTCAAAACCCTCTTTCGTGTCGAGACGGAAGCCACCTTTCCCAGTTTCATCGTGGCAGTCGTAACAGCTGTTGGCGAATATGGGCCGAACTTTGTTTTCAAAGAAATCGACGTCTACTGCAGGAAGCGACGCAGGCTTAATCGACGCTGCGGTAGATGCAGTTGGTGCAGCAGACGTATTCGGAGCGGGAGCCGGCATCGAGCTTGAAGGAGCTTCACTGGACGGAGCCACGCTCGCAGGCGCAGGATCGGCACCGACTGCACCAGCTTTGACCCAAGCAACCAGATCGGCGATTGCATCGGGATCGAGCGCGCGCTTGGGAGGCATCTTCAAATCGCCCTGGCGCCGAATCGCCTGGATCAGCATGCTGGCGTCGGGGTCGCCGGGCACGATCACCGCGCCGTCTTGGCCGCCTTTCCTGATGCCGACGTAGGAATCGAGGCGCAGGCCGCCCTTTGCGGTTTCATCGTGGCAATCGGTGCAGTTGTTCTCAAAAATATCAACCACGCGCGTGGAGTAGAACTGCTGCGAGCCGGGGTCGGGTGCAGGACCCGAAGCCTTGACGCTATCGACCGGGAAAAGAACGATGCTCGCAACAGCGCCGCAGACACTCGCCAGAATAAGAATGCGCTTCATCACAAACTGCCTTCCGCGCCGGGAGATTGTGCCAGGTCACCGTCGCGATACATCGACGAAGACCTGTACGCAAGCTGCTTCACGTATTCATGCAGCTCATGGAATTCAGTCGAGTATTGGCGCTCGGCAAAAGGAAGCTGCGCGGTTGGAATCTCCATGTCGAGCTGAACGTTATTGCGATGGGAGTGTTCTTCGTGATGGCGGCGCAGCAGAATCAACCGCGTACCCAGCAGCAGTGCTTCCTGCGTGTTGTGGGTGACAAAGACGATGGTCGGCCGCGATTCGCGCCAGATCGCGTGCAACTGCTCCTGAAGGCTCGATCGCGTAGAAGGATCGAGCGCGCTGAAAGCTTCGTCCATAAGCAAAACCGGCGGCCGCATGAGCAGGGCTTGGGCAATCGCAACGCGTTGCTGCATGCCGCCTGATAGCTGATGAGGATATTTATGCAGGTCCTGCGCGCGCAAGCCCATTCTCTCGAGATAGCTGGTGGCCTCTTTCTTTAGCGCCTTTTTGAAACGGAAATACGAGGCGCGAAATCGTCCAGGCATGCGGCCGAACGCGTTCTCAGGCCCGTACATGACGTTGCCAAGCACGGTGCGGTCAGGAAAGAGCGAGTATTTCTGCGGCACGTAGCCGCAGCGCGAATCGATCTTCTTGACGGGCTTTGAATCGACTTCGACCGTGCCGGTGGTGGGAAATTCCTGGCCGAGGATGAGGCGCAGTAATGTACTTTTGCCGCAACCCGTTTCGCCGAGGATGGCGACGAATTCGCCGGCCGCTACCTCGAGGTTGATTCCCGCGAGCACCGTTTTAACGCCTTCTCGGCCTGCGGAGTATGCGACACCCACATTGCGCAGAGCAATCTCAGTGCGCCGCGCTGCGGGCGACTGAGCCGGGGACGCGTGAGCCGGTAAGGCCTCGAGTTTCAAAGCGGCTGATACCACGGGTGCAGTCTCCGGTTGGCAAAGCGCAGAAGCGCGTCCATAACAAATAACAGCAGAGCGACCCACAGAACATAGGGCAAGATGATGTCCATGCCCATGTGGCGGCGCATGATGGCGATGCGATAGGCGAGGCCGTCGGTTGAAGCAATCATCTCGCCGGCAAAGAGAAACAGCGCGAGGGGCTTCAGGTTGAGCCGGATGCTGTCGATAATCTGCGGCATCACCTGTTTGAGCACGATGCGATAGGCGACATCGAGATTCGTGGACTTGAGTGTGAAAGCTTTGACAACTTGTTCGCGCGGCACGCTGCGGGCAATGTTGCATGTATCGAGGATGAGCGTGGGCGCGACGCCGATGACCATGAGCATGATCTTCGACCACTCCTCAATGCCAAACGCGATGAAGAGAATGGGAAGGAGCGAGAGGGCGACGATTTTGTCGAAGAACAACACGAAACGCTGGAAGGCGGCACCGAAGTAAGGAAAGACCGCCATGTGCAGGCCCAGCAGAACGGCGGGGATGAGCAGCACCAGCGCGATGAGAAAACGGCGCGAGCTGGCCACGGTGTCTTTCCACAACATGCTGTGCGTGATCTGCTGCCAGAGCGATGCGCCAGAATCAAGCGGATCGTCTTCTTCGGCCGGTTGCAGTGCGGCGGTCTTGATGCCCTCGATGAGTTGCGCCGCCGACGGCGCAACGCGATCGTCGGGATTCTCTTTGTGGCGCGCAATGGAGAGATTCACATAAAGCGCGATGCCGACGATGAACAGCACCCAGCTCAGCGATTGGGTCCACAATCGCGAGGGCCGCACCTGGATGCCGGCCAGGTCAGAAGGATGGAAAGACGGCTTCATGCTTAAAGCTTTCCCTGCGAAGCGAGCTTCATATACGTAGCATCCATGCGGAGGCGCACGCGATCCTTCCGGCCCTGGATGGTCCCATCCGGATAAATAATCGCCACGTCGTCGACCGACTGGATGTTCTGGCCGAGGAGATCGTGATGGAAGCAGAACTGGCGAACCAAGTCCATTTTTTGTTTGAGCGTGCCCGCATTAGCGAACTGGGCGGCCGCCTGCGGTGACGAAAACAGGAAGGTCGTGCGCAGTTGCTCCTTGTACGACTCGACCGAGTCATCGCTGGCCGAGGCACTGCCCTTGACGGCCTGCGCGGCCACGGGACCCGTGCCGGTGAGTTGCGCCATCGTCTCATACCATGCGCCGGTGATGGCCTTGGCAAAGCGAATGCCGGAACCGTCACTACGATTGAGCACATCGGTGCGGACAACCAGCAGATCGAGGATTTCGCCGGGGATCCTCGAGGAATCGAAGAGTTCGCGCACTCCGGAATCCTGACTGAGAATCTCTGAGACCAGCGGCTTCCAAGTCACGGCGACGAGGTTGCGCTTGTCGCCGAGGTATGCCCCTACAATGTCGGAGTCGCTGGTGTTCATGAGCTTGAGTTGCGGCAGTTCGCCGCTGAGATCGTTGAGCACCATGGCGCGCTCAAGGAGGTACTCGGATACGGTCTTTTGCACCAGCAGAATGGAGTGCCCCGGCAACTGCGCCAGCGTGAGATTGTTCCGCGCCAGCACCGCATCGTTGCCGTTTGAATAATCGCCGATGATGATGGAAGTGGAGTCGACGCCGGCCGCAGCCGGCATATCGAGCGCTTCCATGTTGGTCATGGTGCAGGCGTCAATGTTCTTTGAGACGAACGCATCAAGCGAAGCTGCGTAGTCGAAGCGCTGCACCTTGATGATCACGCCGTACTTGTCGGCCCATTTCTTCAAAATACCCGAGCGAGCCATGTAGAAATAGGGATTCCAGCCCGCGTAGACACTCCAGCCGACAGTAAATGTGGGCGCAGCAGCCCGCGCCGGCTGAACCAGCGCAGTTAAGATGAGGCCGACGGCGATTAGGGCGCCGCGAAATAGAGTCCACCTGTGTGAAAGAACCCGGTACAAAATCCTTCCGCCTTTGAGGTTGACTTGAGTTTGGTATGGGGGCAGGAGTAACCCTGGTGCTTGGTAAGAATCTACTCCAGACCCAGTAAGTGAAACATTGAGATTCAAGGAATTTATTCGGCTCATAAGGATTGTCGATTCGGGGCGTAAATAGCGGCGAATTCAGTGGAAATCCGGTTCTGCAAGGTCCATCTTTGCCTCATTTCTGCGTCGCCGCAACATCCGATTTCGTAATATCAAGTAAATAAACAAAGCCGAAGAGCATGTTTACTCTACGGTTATCACGGGCCGCGCCTCACTGCGCCGGAACCGGCAGCCTCGTCACCTTGGCGCCTGAGTAGCTGCCCAGCCAGATTGATCCTAAACCGACCCGAATGCTGTCTCCGCCGGCTCCATGCCACTGGCTGGTTACAGTGTCGGTCGCGGCATCGATGCGCGTGATTGGAAAGTCGAAGACGGTGGCCCAGACAGCTCCGCTGCCAAAGGCAATTTCACCGCCGAAACCGGGGATTCCAGCAGGTATGAGAGCGGTTCGCTGGCCGGTAACCTGGTCGACGCGCGCAATTGTGCCGTCGCCCTGATTGAGGACCCAGATGGAGCCGGCGCCGACGGTGAGGAAGCGCGGCATGGGGCCCACAGCAGTCTGGCCGGCGACTTTATTCTCAGCGGGGTCCACTCGCACCAGCGTTCCGCCCTGGTTGGAACTTATCCAGATTGAGCCGCCGGCATAGGTGGGATTGTACGAGCCGGCAGGGATGCGGATGGTCGCCGCCACCGCATTTTTCGAGGGGTCGATGCGCACCAGATCGCTCAGTTTCGAGGTCACGATCCAAACACTGTCGGGGCTGGTGGCGATTCCGCCTTCGGAGTCAGCCGGACCGGCGGGGATGGTGGCCTGAAGCGCACCGGACTTGACGTCGACTCGAACCACGGTGTGGTCGCCGCAACTCGGAATCCAGAGGCTGCCGAATGCAATGGCAAGACCCGCGCACGGCTTATTCACGGTAACGACTCTTCCCGGCTGATTGGTGTTTGCGTCGAGCCAGACTACGTGATTCGCGCTCGAACTCGTGACCCATACGCCGCCATCGGCTACGGCCATCCAGTCGGGGTGACCTGCAACCGGGAAGATTGCAATGGGCGCAAGTTCGTTGATGTCGTGCTGGACACCAGGCGTTTGAACTCCGGTCTTTGGCGGAAAATGCGGACGGCTGCTCGGAGCCTGGCCGCGCGCCGCAGCAATTGCGGACGCGAGAGAACCCAAAGCGCAAATCAGCAAAAAAGCCTGCCCTTCCATTCGGATTCGATTCATTCATACCCCCTGGGAGGTCAAGAAAGATCAGCGGCCGGCTCGCGCTGGGCGTGCCATGCGCACCGGCGGATAGGCTGCCAGAGTGAAACCGCTAGTGGCAATTTCAAGAAAAGCCTGCGCGGCGTGGGTGAGCGTGCGGTCTTTCCGGAAGATGAGTGCAAGCTCGCGGTGCAGCCGCATCCCCTCAACGTTTGCAATTTTCAGCATGCCGGCATGCACATCGTCAATCACGTTGGCGCGCGGCAAAAAGCCCATGCCAAGTTCAGCGCAGATAAGGCGTTTGAGCAACTCGCTTGAGTCGACCTCCATGGCGATGCGTGGATGAGCATCGAAGGTATCGAAGAAGCTGTTGATGAGCGTCCGCTGGCGGCCCTGTTTAAGCAGCAGCAGCGGGTACTGCAGCATCTCATCGAGCTTGACGACTTCGCGTCGCGCAAGAGGGTGGGTAGGCGCAATGGCGAGTACGATATCGTCGCGATGAATGACATGAACCACAAGGCGCGGGTCTTTGACGGGCATCGAGACCACGGCAAAGTCGACCTCGCGGTTGAGCACGGACTCGAGCGAGCGCAGGTGTTCCGCGCGGACGATATTGAGGTTCACGCGCGTGTAATGCTTCTTGTACTGCGCAAGTACCGGGGGCAACACGTATAGGCTGGTTGCCTCGCTGGCGCTCACCGAGACCTCGCCGCGGGCGGAGCGATAGAGCTCGTTGACGGCCACAACAATGTGGCTCTGGCACTGGAGACAGTGCTCGGCAAACGGCTCAAACAGCCGGCCGGCAGCGGTGAATGTAACCTTCCCGCCGTCGCGATCGAAGAGCCGTGCACCGACCTCTTTTTCGAGCGACCGTATCTGTGCCGAGATTGCGGGCTGCGTCATTCCCATTTTTTCAGCAGCGCGCGAGAAGCTTTTGAGCCTGCAGACCTGGAGAAAGGTTCTCAATTGTTCGAAGTCCATACCATGCATCCATTGCTTCTCGGTCCAAATCGGCATGTCGCCGGTTGTCACGAGCCGGTTATAAAGTGAATCGGCGCGGGAGTCTGGAGTCATGGGGTTCGATGTTCCAGCTTAGTTTGTGCCCCGCTCTCATCCCGCAGTCAAAAACAAATCAAATACCGCACAGAAAAAAGAATTTGCCGCTATCGATTCGTGCTGCCCTTGCAGGTGGACAATGGCAAAATGCAAGTAACGATGCGTTTTTCATTGAACTCACCTCTGCCCGTACCAATGAAAAGAGTTTGCTGCGTTCTGGTGCTCATGCTTGTCGCTTACCCCGCATGCGTGCTTTCTGCGCGTGAGGAAAAATCCAAATCGAAACAAACCGTTTACGACTTCTCCCTGGTCGATCAGGGCGGGAAGGTTGTGCCTCTCTCCTCCTACAAGGGAAAGCTGCTGTTGATTGTGAATCTGGCCAGCCAGTCGGTCTACAGCAGCCAGATTGCCGCACTCAACGAGTTGCAGAAAACCTATGCATCGCAGGGCCTGCAAATCATCGGAATCCCCTCCGCCGACTTTGGAGGAGAAGAGTTAAAAGATCCCGCCGCCTTGCGCAGGTACTACAGTGAGACCGCTCACGCCGGATTCCCGGTTTTTGCGAGTGCAACTCTTACCGGGGTGAACGAAATTCCCCTTTACCAGTTCCTTTGCGACCCAAATGTAGGCTTGCCCGGGGGTGAAATCCGTTGGAATTTCACCAAGTTTCTTATCGATCGCGAAGGATATCCGCTGGCTCGTTTCGAGCTGGATGTGGACCCTTCCGATATCGACTTCCACGTCAAAATCGAAGACGCCCTTGCGGGCAAACTCAAAAAACAAACACCGAGCGATAAAGCCGAGGCCAACGACGATCATGACGATGACGACGACTGATGCGGAAATCCGCTGATCCGTTGCGTGCCCGCGCATTTGAATCGTCGTTCTGCTCAAGTGCCCTTTTGCGCCATGAATCGCCTCCATCCGCCAAGGTGGGTGATCTCGTGCGCGCCTTCAATGCCGGCGGGTTCGCACAAAAACCCTTTTACTGCCGATCCTTCACACAGCCGAACCGTGCCGAGAGCAAGAGGCGGCGGAATAGCGTTTAGGAATCCGCCCACCATCTCCTCAGGCATCGCCCAGACTTCAATTTCAATGCCCGCGCCATTCAAGCCTGGCGTGTAGACAAGGCCGGGTTTGGGTGGGTTGGTGTTCGCGAGCGCGTAAAGCCGGTAATCGCCGTCGGTACGGGTACGCGCAATAAGCCTGGCCTTGCGCTGCGTAAGTTGCCAGTTGAGAGGCTGACCCGACAGGTGTGCGCCAACGACCGCGATAGGAATGCAACCCGGCGGGGAATCAGCAAGCGCGATTTTTGGGGTTCCGCTCAACAGTCGATTTGAACCGCCGAGCTTGATTGCAACCCTGCGATGAAGACGATCGGCAATTTGCAACAGACCGTCGTCGGTAAACGCTTTGCCAATAAGCGAGACTCCGAACGGGAGACCGCTGGCTTTGAAGCCGGCCGGAACTGCGACCGCAGCGAGATCGAGTAAGTTCACAAAGTTGGCGTAGTAGCCAAGGTTCGAATTGAGTTCGACGGGCGAAGCTTTGACCTGCTCAATCGTGTACTGCGTGGGCGCCGTCGGAAGCAGGAGAAAGTCGATTCTCTCCCACACTGCGCAACATTCCCGTTGAAGCGACTGCAATGTGTAGGCCGCGTCAAACGCATCGGCAGCGCTGAACCGCTCGGCGCCGCGAACGATGGAGCCGACTGTCGGATCGAATGCTTCACGATTCGCGTTCAAGAAGTCGCGGAGCGCAGCCAGGCGCTCGGCAACCCACGGCCCCTGGTAGAGCAGCGCAGCAACCTTGAGGAACGGCCGGTAGTCGAATTCAACGGCAACGCCGCCCAGCTCAATAAGATCGGCAATTACCGTCCGGTAGCACTCGGCAGCGTCGCAATCGCCGAAGAACTCGAGGCTCTCAACTGTGGGTACGCCGAAACGGAAACTCGGCGAACAGCACCACGGCGCTGCACCCTGGCAGCCAGCCGAAGTTCGGGAATAGGGATCGGCAGCATCAAAATCGCGTGCCACTGCAAAGACCCGCGCGGCGTCCGCGCAGGTCTCGGCGAAGATCGAAACGCAGTCAAGCGTACGACAGGCCGGCAACAGGCCTTTGGTGCTGAGCAAACCGCGCGTGGGCTTGAGTCCGACGAGCTGATTGAATGCTGCCGGCACGCGGCCTGAACCGGCTGTATCGCTGCCGAGGGAAAAACTAACCAGGCCGTTCGCTACGGCAACCGCTGAACCGGAACTCGACCCGCCGGAGATGTAACGCGAGTCGAATACGCTGGAACAGGCTCCGTAGGGTGTGCGCGTACCCACCAGGCCAGTGGCGAATTGATCCATATTGGTTTTGCCGATGAGGATTGCGCCGGCGGCGAGCAGCCGTTGCACAACTGTGGCCGTCTCGGGTGCAGTACGCGAAAAAGCTGGACAGGCGGCAGTGGTCTGCATGCCGGCGACATCGAAGTTGTCCTTCACGGCGAACGGGATTCCATAGAGCGGCAAGACACTCGATGCCGGTTCAGCCTCGAGGGCGCGGGCTCGGTTAAGGTTTGCCTTGCGATCGACCAACGAGATCCAGACCGGCCGCTGACCGGCGCGGTCAATGTCGTCGTAGATGCGAGCGACCTCGACAGTCGGAGTCAACGCTCCATCCTGATAGGCGCCCTCCAGCGAGGCGATGTCCATCTCTTTCAAACCTTCCCGTTTTTCAGCTTCATCGTGCCCCTATTCCATAGCTAAAGCAGATTCCATGAAGGCCGCATCAGGAAATCCTATGCAGTGTGCAAAATCGCCAGTTGCTGACCTGCATTCACCATCTGTCCCTCCTGGCAGAGCAGCTCACGCACCACCCCCGGGGAACGAGACGCAACCACCATTTCGATCTTCATTGCATCGAGGACGAGAAGTTTTTCCCCGGCCGCAACATGCTGGCCGGGCTGTGCCGCAATCTGAAAAACACTTGCCGTCATGGGCGCAAGTACAGCTTCACAACCCTCAGGGACGGCGTGCTCGGCAGCCTCCGATTCTGGCATATCCACCAGTACGGATGCCGCCTCTAGCTGGCCATTGGCCCGCCAGCGCTCGCGTTCCTCTTTGAATGCGCGGGTCTGGCGCTCCTTGAAGATAGCAGCGCTTGACTCGATCGATTCAAGGAATTCCTCATGCCGCACCAGATTGAATTCACCCGGCTCAGTGCATGGATTGTAGGCGCCGTGCAGAATGTCGCGACGAAGCTGGGCAAGTTCTTCTGTTGTAACCGGATAAAACCGGATCTGATCGAAAAAGCGAAGCGCCCAGGGAATTCCCTCGACAAAAGTCTTGGTTACGCAATTCGGATTCCACACCTGTACGGTACGGCCAACCAACTGGTACCCGCCCGGACCTTCCATGCCGTAAACGCACAAGTAGGCGCCCCCGATGCCTACTGCGTTTTCGGGGGTCCATGTGCGCGCGGGATTGTATTTTGTGGTCACGAGCCGGTGACGCGGATCGACCGGGGTGGCGACCGGAGCACCAAGATACACGTCGCCGAGACCGAGGACGAGATAACTGGCGTCATGAACAATGCGGTGAACTTCATCGATGCTGTCGAGACCATTGATGCGGCGGATGAATTCGATATTGTCGGGGCACCAGGGAGCATCGGGCCTCACCGCCTGCATGTACTTGGATTGCGCCAGCTGCGTTGCCGGGTCGTTCCATGAGAGCGGCAGATGAACCGTGCGCGACGGGACCGAGATTTGCGGATGCTCCGGAAGTTCGGCGTCGAAACAGTCGAGTGCTGCGAGCAGCTCTTCACGCCGGAGCTTGCGATTATCGTAGTGAATCTGCAGACTGCGCACGCCCGGCGTGATGTCGACGATGCCGGGAAGCGACGTTGCGCGAAGTTTTTCTTCCAGAAGATGAACGCGAAATCGGAGGCTGAGTTTGAGCGCGAGCGGTCCATATTCGACCAGGAGATACTTATCACCGTCAGCGCGGAAGACGCTGGCAGGCGGGCGCGCATAATTGGCCCGTAGAATCGCAGGCTCGCAAGACGCCGGCGCATCAACCGGCAATTGCGGCAGAGGTTCCCTGAGCGTAACGATGAATCGTTCGAGCTCGGCCTCCAGCGCCTCGGCCTCCGCGAGAGTGATCCGATTGAACCTTACCGTATCGCCTGCCTTCAACTGTCCCAGTTTCCAGCGCTCCGCTTCAACAACGACCGCAGGGCAAACAAATCCGCCGAGACTCGGACCGTCCGGGCCGAGCAGGATCGGCATGTCGCCGGTGAAGTCAATGGAGCCGACGGCGTATGCGTTGTCGTGGATGTTCGAGGGATGGAGGCCGGCTTCGCCGCCGTCTTTGCGCGCCCACTCGGGCTTTGGTCCTACCAGCCTGACACCGGTACGATCGGAGTGGTAATGCACGCGCCAGTCGGTCGAGAAGATCATCTCGATGTCAGCCGGCGTGAAGAACTCGGGCTCACCGTGCGGACCGTAGAGTACACAGATCTGCCACTCGCGTGAATAGGTGGGTTGCCGGTGTTCTGCAAGTTCCATCGGAGAGCCTGGAATCGGCGGCGCCGGATTGAGGTGCACCACATCGCCCGCACGCAATGATCGTCCGGCGTGTCCACCGAAGCCGCCGAGCATGAACGTCGCGCGGCTGCCGAGGAAGCGGGGAACGTCGATGCCGCCGGCGATGGCGAGGTAAGCGCGAGCACCACCGTTCCTGACTACGCCGAGTTTCAGAATTTTGCCCGCTTTAATGGCGATCGTCTTCCATCGCGGTACCGGCTCGCCGTCGAGGGTTGCGCCCATATCGGAGCCGGTAAGGGCGATAATGGCGTCAGAATCGAAGCGCAGCGTGGCGCCGAGCGTGGTCATTTCAATTGCCGGGGCGTCCTCAGAATTGCCGGCCAGGCGATTGGCGAGTCGGAACGCGAGAGTATCCATTGGGCCGGAAGGCGGCACGCCGACATGCCAGTAACCGAGCCGGCCGGGATAATCCTGAATCGTCGTCTGTGTTCCGCCTTCAATCACTTCAAATGCCCGGCGGCCGGCCTCAAAGTTGCCGAGAAAGGCCGTGGTCATCGCGCCGGACTGAAATGCCTCAGACGCGCCAACTGCCCGCAGGTAGCGCAGGTTCGTTTCAGTGCCGTAGAGGGATGTGGCATCAAGCGCGCAGCGCAGGCGCGCAACAGCTTCGCTTCGGTCGTGGCCGGTCACGATAATCTTGGCGATCATCGGATCATAGAAAGGCGTTATCTCGGTTCCGTTCTCGACCCAGGTTTCAACCCGCGCGGTTCCGGGATCAGGAAACAGCACGTGGGATAGCTTGCCGGGCGCGGGCTGGAAGTTCCGTGCCGGATCTTCAGCGTAAATTCGCGCTTCAATTGACCAGCATTTTGGCTGAATCTGAAAACTTGACAGCGGCGGCAATTCCTGCGCTGCTTCGCGCACCATCATCTCCACGAGATCGAGGCCCGTCACCTGCTCAGTGACTCCGTGCTCCACCTGCAGCCGTGTATTGACTTCAAGAAAGTAATAGGCGCCGGCATCGGCATCAAAGATAAACTCCACCGTCCCGGCAGACGCGTAATTCACCGCTTTTCCTAACAATTCGGCGGAATGAAAAATGGCGCTTGCGATGGATGAGTCGAGGCCGGGTACGGGCGTCTCTTCAATCACCTTCTGATGCCGGCGCTGGGCTGAGCAGTCGCGAAGCCCGAGCACAATCACGTCACCCTTGCCGTCGCCGAAGATCTGCGCCTCAACGTGCTTGGCGCGAGCTACCAATTTTTCGAGATACACGCTGCCGTCGCGAAAGCTGTTGCGGCTGAGCCGCACCACGGATTCATAAGCCGCTTCCAGCTCAGCGGGCGTTGAACAGGATCTCATGCCAATTCCGCCGCCGCCCGCCGAACTTTTAATCATCACCGGATAGCCCAGTTCTTCGGCGAGCTCGAGCGCATCAGCAGTCCCGCTCAAAATTCCCGTGCCCGGCAGCAGCGGGACTCCGCATCGCTCGGCTATAGCCCGAGCCGTATGTTTCAACGCGAAGGCCTCAATCTGCTCGGGGCGCGGCCCGATGAAGGTAATGCTCCGTCGCCTGCACTCGCGCGCGAATTCGAGGTCTTCGCTCAAAAAACCGTAGCCTGGATGGATCGCTTCAGCCCCGGTTTCAGCGGCCGCGCCGAGGACGCGATCGATCGCCAGATAGCTCTCAGACGCGGGACCCGGCCCCAGCAGCACGCCCTCATCGGCATCGAGCACATGACGGGCTTCGCGATCGGCCTCGGAGTACACGGCCACTGAGCGAATGCCCATTCGTTTCAAGGTGCGCAGAATGCGGCACGCGATGGCGCCGCGATTTGCCACCAATACCTTAGAGAACATTCTCGTCCCAAATGAGGATTTGTACCGGCGTAGGGTTATAGGCGTTGCAAGGATTATTCAGTTGCGGGCAATTGCTGATGACCATGAGAACATCCATTTCGGCGCGGAGTTCCACGTACTTGCCGGCTTCTGAAACGCCGTCTGCGAACGTAAGTCCGCCGTCGGGCGTAACGGGCACGTTCATAAAAAAGTTGATGTTGCTGGTGATGTCGCGCTTTTCGAGGCCGTTTTTCCAGTGCTGAATGCCTTTGAGGAAGCTCTGGCGGCAGGCATGCATGAAACGCTTTTCGATGGCGTAGCGCACCATGTTGCTCTCGGCCGCGCAGGCGCCGCCCAGAGTGTCGTGCCGCCCGCAGGTATCCGCGACAATGGTCAGCAACACATTCCCTTCAGTTGAAATCAGCCGGGTCCCGGCGGTGAGATAGATATTCTCCTGCTCGCGAATCGTATCCTGAGCGCTGTAGCGGTCAGAGTAGTCGCGCGCGTTATAGAAAAGGGTGTCCACTGCCTGGTTGCCCTCAAGATCGACGATTCTCACGATCTGGCCGCGGTCGATCTCGTGCACAAACGGCTCCCCGGCGTTAACGACAAAGCTCTTGAGCGCCGTCTCGGGCTGCAACGAACTCATCTGCAGATTAATTGTCGCCACTTGCATGTTCCTCTCGAGTGGTGGTTACAAGAAGTAGAACTCGGTGAGCAAGAATCCGCGGGCATTTTCGCGGCACGAAACGCGGCATGGGTCGTCGATCCGCGGCGCCGGCACCCGGGAGATGCTGAGCGTCACCGGCCGTGGCGCGTAGGTTTTGCTCGGGTCGAGCGGATGCTGACAGCAATTCAACAGAACAAGCACGTTCATCTCGGCGCGCAATTCCACGTAGCTGCCCGGCTGCGAGTTACCAGGGCAATAGTGCAGATCGCCGTCGTTGTCCACCGCGACTTTGCTGAACAGATTGACGGTTGCATGCAGGTCGCGCACGCCCAGGCCGTATTTGCCCAGCTCGATCGACAATGAATCGCGGGCATTCTGATGCCAGTCGTTGCGAGCCTGCTGGTAAGTTGCCTGGCCATACTTCTTTTCAACCAGAGCCGCGGTCGACATTCCGGCGAGCGTATCGTGCCATCCCACGGTATCTTCGGTGATCGAGCACAATATACGGCCCATGTCCGAGTAGAGAACGTGGCCCTTGGTGAGCCGCGCGGTATGTTGCGCTTTCAATGTGTCAGGGAGGTTGAACCGCTCCGACGGAAGTTCGAAGTTGAGAAAATAGGCTGCGACATTCGCTCCCCCCTCAACATCGGTAATACGCAACGCCGTGCCGCGCTTCAGCACGTGCGACCATGTGGCGCCACCGGGCAATACCTCGTTACAAAGCACATTTAACTCCATCGACACGTCCTCCTTCACCTCCACCCTCCGATAGTGATCGAACACCAGTTATGTTGAACCACTGCCCTGGAGGCAGCTCTCTTGGATGGAGAGAGCCTCTGGATCGGGGCGGTTCATGAATCCCGCATTTGGCTTTCGCTGGAGGAGGGTGTGCTTTGAGCCGTCCTGGACGGCCCTCATGCACTTGCGCGGTGCGTGCAACGCCCACAACAAAAGGCGTTTCAAATATGGCGAGGAAGGAAGACGGACGGCGGTCCGCAGCACACATCCATGTGGTTGATGCGTAACTGCACCTTGATGGAGGTACGTTTGCGTGTGCGCCGCATAATCACTTGAGCAGAGCGTAACATGAATCTTCGAGAATTCGTAGCGTCTTTATACCATCTTTATTCCGTGCTCTCCACGCGGTGAACCTTGCACCGCCGATTCATCGCTTTTGCTGTTCATCGCCGTTGTAAGGCTCGGGACTGAGATGGCCGCGATGGCAGGTTCCGCAGCTTACGGGGATGCCCGAGACAAAAATAATTTGGGACGGAGCCGCTGCCGATGGAGTGAATTGAAGATGTTAAGTATCGAAAGCATGCCGGCGCCAGCGGGTGAGTAATTGCACTACTGTGCGGCCAAACGCACAATCGTGGACTCGGCGGGTCCAAGCTCCAGAGTCACTGAACGCGTCACATCCTTCACATTTCCAGTCCACAAATCCGTCGACCGATAATCCCTTTCCGCATCGAGTCCCAATCGCGACAACTCGAAACTCAAGCTTTCACCTCGATCGCGGCTGTAGTTGAACGCTGCGACCAGCATGCTGCCATCCGGCTCGCTGCGGGTAAACACCTGCGCGGCGCGCTCTCCCGCATCCCCCTCCACGGGACGAAAACTGCGGCCCGCCCTTGCAACATTCAGAATGTTGGGATTCGTCAACAGTTCCCTGGCTCGTTGCTGGGCGCGTGGGTCCATCAGATCGTCACTATCCAGCAGCACCGTTCCGGCGATCACCGAGGCATTCATCCGGCTGCGCGCCTCCTCCAGCGTCTGAACGCTTCCCTTCGGAGCCTGCCCATGATATGGATCCTCGTCGCGCGAGATGACCGTGTGATCAGGATCGTTGAAGCTGTACAAGGTGCCGTTGGTCCACCATCCGAAAGTCGCCGCGTTCAGCATATACTCTGTGTCTTCAATGCGCCCGAACGCATCGCAGGATATGCGCCGGCTGTGGCCGTAAGCCGGGAACAATGGAGCGATGGAAAGACTCAGGAAAAAGGGGCGCCCGATCTTCGCCGGCGACAGATCGTCCTCGATCCGCTGCATGCCAAATGCATACGCTGCTACGCCAGTGGTAATCGCGGGGTTATAGTGATGACCCTCAAGCGAAGCACAGTTGAGAAAGTCGAGCTTCACGCTGTCATAGCCCCACGCTACGAACCGCGCCAACTCGTAGTCGATGTAAGCGATGGTCCCGGGATGTGTCGGGTCGAGCGGCCGCGCCCCATCGATCTTCGGCAAAGGATTACCCTTTGAATCGCGCAGCAGGATATCGCCATACGTATATTTCCTATTTGTCCCCTCCACCGGCTTCTTCAGATCGTCTGACCAGTAGGAAAAGGGGGTGAAATAGATGCCCGCTTTTTGCCCTTGCGCGTGGATGTGACTTGCCGCGGCAATCAAGTCTGCTTCCTGCACGTTCGTCCAGCCGGCGTCCCAGTTCACGTAGGTCGTACCGTGGTTCTCGAATCCGCGCGGCTCAAGTTCGTTGTGAATGAAGTCTGCCGCGGCCAAGTATTTTCCGGCGTCCACCTTTTCCAGATACGCCGCCCAACTGTTCCAGCCGAAAGGAACGCCTCCGCTCCATGCGAGCGGGGGATGAATCTGTGCGTTCACCTTCCCGTAAATTTCCAATCCATCGCGCCAATCGTTGAAATACCCCACCATCGCGAGCGGCGATTGAATCGTTTTTCCGGTGACAACGCCATGCGGCTCTACATCGTGCGTCCAATGCCCCGTCGCGCCTCCAAACACTTCCACCTCGCCCGCCGTGCCATCTCCCAGCTCGCGCGCCAGAATGCCTGTCCGCCACAGATCGTGCGTCACCGAACCTAAGACCATACCTTTGCGGCTCGCATTGTCAAAAATGGCGGTTACCTCGTAGCTGTCAGGATCCTTGGTAGGATCGATCGGCTCGTTGTAGTGCACCCACATGTCGTTGTCGCTTGGAACAAAGAGGACGGTCGGCTTTCTTTCCACCGCAAAGTGAGCGATTCCATTCGCCGCAAGCTCCACCGGCGCGATTCTGCGTGAGCTAAGCGCACGTTGGGACAAAGCCTCAACTTCGGTGAGTACAAAGGGCTGCCCCGGCTCCAGATAGATTTTTTGAAGTAACTCCGGCGCGTTGCTCAGACCATAGGAACGGATCTCCCACTCGCGAGTTCCGGCAACATTCACTCCCGACGGCGAAGCAGCCAGGGTCCTAATTGTGTGCTTTGGAAAGTCCGTTGTTGCGAAGTGTTCTCCATCGATCAATGCAACAGAAGCGACGATAGGACCGATTGCAGTTCCATCGGACCACGCGAGCGAAAAAGTCCCCGAGGAGTTGTCGACGTGTATCTGCGGTGTAGAGTCCTTAATGGGTCCCTTCACCGAAGGCTGACCAATGGACAGCAGAGCAAAGAGACAACCGGCTGATGACAGAATCAAGGTTCTTCTTACCATGGACGGCATCTTGCACTCTCCTCGTCAATTCATTCCGTTGTGCTCGCGCACTTGTCGATCGAATTGTAACGAAATGTTCCTGCAGGTCTCACCCATGAAAGGCGCAGGCCAATCAACGTCCCGGTTGCGATGTTTTCGTCCATCAACCCTGCCTTCGCTAACACATTGAGGCTTTGGAAGGCGAAGCCGTCGTCCGTCGAATTACTCCAAAGACAGCACAGCGGCAGTCGCAACGCACATGAACACTGACATTCGAGGGCGGTCGTAGAAGATCTTCGGAACATCTCTTTTTCTGCAAAGTAGATTTTAAGCTTTCGGCGTGCTGCCGGGTGTTTGAACCGCTCTCAGGGATACGCCAATAGCCCGGCTCTTGTATAGGCGACGCCAATTTCGACGATAACCATGGCCGCGACGAGGCCAAACGCACATCGTCAGATTTTATGGTCTCTGAATATTCGCACTCTTTGATTTGTCGCTCAAGGGTGTGAGCGGTTGTGCCATCGGCAAGCGGTCATCCGCAATTACCTCTCTTATTCTGGCAAGGCGTTCCGAGGGTTCGGGATGCGAACTGAAATAGCCCTCAAGCCCTTCGATGGCCACCTGGCTTAGCTCACCCGCAGGTGTTTCAGCGTGAATCACGTATTCGCGATCAAGCGCGAGAAAGCGATTGAGCATCAAAATCGCGCCCTGTGGCGAATAGCCTGACGCAGCAGCAATGCGCAGCCCCTCACGGTCGGCTTCGAACTCCTCATCCTTGCTGTAACCGGCTTGCCAGAGAGATATAGGGATCTGCGCAAGAGCTGCCACCAAGTCGAGATTCAGGTTATGAAGCCGGGCTTCAATCTGCACGCGCTCGACGGCGTGGTAGTGATCGATGTGCTCAATCTCATGCCCAAGCACAAATGCAAGTTCGTCTTCGGTGGTCATTTGATTAATCAACCCCTGGCCGATAAAGACGTGGCCTCCCGGGACTGCAAAGGCATTGATGAAATTGGGATCGGGAAGAAGGTGGAAGTGATAAGGCAACCTGCGGCTGGCGTGGGTCGCAATGCGCGCGCCGACTTCGGCGACGTACTCTTGGGTGATTTGCGTCGAGGCGGTCAGAGGTGGAAATTCGGTTTCATAGGACTGCGCGAGCTGATCGCCGATACGGATTTCTTCGGCATCGGAAAGCCTCGTCAACTGCATCGGCGCCCGCGTCAGGTCGTGCTGAAAGTCGGCGGCTGCATCGAGGACGGCGTCGGGGCTGACGGCATCGAGGTGCTTTCTGCGTTGCGCCAGGTACAAACCCGCGATCGCAACTACCGCAACAAGCAAAAGTGCCGCGATGCGTTTCATAGCAGGCGGCTCACTTGATCGCGATACTTGCTGTACAGAGCAGAGACCAGAATCAGCGCCGCTCCAAGCACGATGAAAGTGATGTATCGACTGCGTTCATCGAGTTGCCACGCATCGCGGAAGCCAATCTTGCCAATGCAAAGCAACAGAAGTGTGAGTCCTGTGAGACGGTAGCTGCGCTGGCTCGCAAGCAGGCCAATGAGAATCACTGAAAGGCCGACAATGCCCCACGCCAGCGTAACCATGCCGGGATCCATCTTGATCGCGATCATAACGACGATCAGCAGAAGCGGAGCAAAGAACAGAGTCTGGTCGGGCCGGCGTGCTGCCAGGTAGCGCACAAGGAGCGAGCCACGCGGGCGGTCCCGGTAGCGGCTGCGAATTTGAAACGCGATTGGCAGCGCGGCAAAAAGCAGAGCGGAAGTAAGCGAGAGGACGGAGAATTTGCCGTGCCATCCCGCGCTGACGAAATAGCTGGAGCCGAATATGTTGTGGGCCAGGCCCCGCACCACGGTTCCTGCGGTAAGCAGCGCAGTCTGCTCGAGGAAGACTTCTTTGTCGAGCACGAGCGACGCGGTCATAAGCGCAACGACCACGAGCGCCCATCCTACAATGATCCATTCCGGAGCAAGTTGGTAATAGAGGAGCGCAACGACCGTCCCCGCGCCGAAGTAGGCGATGAGATTACTTGCAGACCATCGGCTGAGCTCACGCTGTATGCCCGGCCAGGTCAATCGCGACCAGACGTAGAAGCAGATAATAGTAAGCGGTACCACCGTGTAAATGCGCGGGCTAATCAGCTCGCCAGGCAGCGTGGCCGCAGAGAGGTTTACCAGGAAAATCCGCACGAACGAAGCCGCCAGCAGTGTATAGGCTTGCAGGCGAATTTGCTTCTGCCCGCCCCAGGCGCCTGTCTCGAAAAGAAGCAGGGCCAAAATGCCAAGACCCGGCGCCACGCTGATGGGCTGCAACTCACACCACAGCAGCCATGCGGCAAAACCGCTGCCCACCCACGTGTATGCATGTCGCGCATCGGTATTCTCTAAAGATTTTGGAATGCGCACCCATCGCGCGAGACCGTAAAGAGCCGCAACAAGGATGGAAACCGTAATCAGGCGCAGGTCGACGCCATGCTGCTTGTCTGTGATGAAGAAGTTGAGCGTCACTGCGCGGCCGGCGGCGAGCAGCGCGAGTGTGTGCGCTTGCCACGGCAGCTCTTCCAAGGTGTAAACGCGATCGACAATGGCGAGAGCGAGCGCAAAAAGAATCCAGAAAACGGCGAGCCACGGTTGCGGAGACTCATGCCATGCAAGGGCGGCGAGGAGCGCGGTTGCAGTCCAAGTGTGCAGCCAGGCCGAGGATTTGCGGTATGTCGCGTCCCTCTGCGTCGAGAAGCGCGAGACCGCGTAGAAAGCCGCGGCGCAGCCCATCAGCGGCAGATATCGGTCGAGTGCAAGGTTTGTTTCCAAATTAAAGGCGAAAAGCGCGACGGCGGCAGCGCTGGCAAGTACGTGCTCCTGGAAAGTGAGGTCGCGAAGGCGAAACCTGCGCCCTAAGAGGCACAGCACAACGGCGAGCGCGGCCCATGCCGGCGCAATCCATGCGACAGGCAGTTCCACTGAGGCGAGCGAAGCGAGAAGCGCGGTCCCGGCCCACAGCGAGACACTGCGCAACACGCGTGAAGGAGTGCTCTCATCGCTCAGCACCCACCGGGTGCAATAGAAAACCAGTGCAAGCAGCGGCAGCGTGAGGATCCGCATCGCCAAGTGATGCGGAAATGGGTCGTCGAAGTGCCAATTGAAAACCGCTGCGCGAACAATTACCGCCATGGAGAGAACCCATGCCTGCAGCAACAGCGATTTGTTTTTGAGAAAGCGCGCGCCGAACGCCGCCCCGAGCATCATCGCCGCCCAGCCAATGACGGTCCAATCAGACGTAAAGAGAGCCCATACGCCCAGGAATGCCGTAATGCAGCCGAGATGGTTTTGCGCTGTGGCCAGGCCGCTGTCGAAGTTACCGAAAAGCTCTTTCCACCTTTCGCGGAGATGGAGCGCGTTCAGATAGAAAAGCGCGCTCGACGTTAGCAGCAGGATGCCGTCTTTGAGCAGCAGGGCCTCGGAATGCCCGCGAAGCTCGATGATGCCCTGTGCCTCATAAACAATGAGCAGGCCCGTCAGACCGCCGGCGATCAAACCCAGTCGCCGGAAGAGGATTTCCCATTGCGTGATGCCGGCAATAAGCAGCGCTTCGGCCGCGATCATCCAGAACAGGGCGATATTGTTGCCGCTGAACTTGAAAGGCACGGCAGCAAAGATCAACAGCGTACCGACGACCGTGAGCAGAGTGAAAGCCGCTTGCCTGCGGCGCGTGAGCGGCAATTGGCCGAAGATAAACTCGAGGCCGCCGATGCCAAGAAGCGCGTAGAACGCCAGCTCCGGATGCGTCGATTGAAACTTCATGACCGCGAGCAACAGCATGGTGTTGGCAAGTGCGGCGACGGTCGAAAAGGACTCCTGGCGCGGGGAGGCAACTCTGCGGGCCACATACGAGATGCGGAAAATGGCCCAGTAAAGAACCAGGATGATGGCGCTCGGCCAAAACTCCGGAAAGGCATGGCTGGCGGTACCGTTGGGATAGAGTCTGTAGAGCCAGTAGAAATGGTTTGCGTAGCTGGCGAGGATGCCGAAGATTTCAAGCTCAAACCAGCTCATGCGCAGCGCAATGACGGCAATGCCCAGGGCGAGAATTACTCCGGCGACAAGAGCATAAACGGTATCCTGGCTGAGCGCGACTGTGGAGAAGCCGAGCAGGAAGGCAAGGCCCGTAACCAGTTGCGAGCGGTAGCGTAATGTATGCGCAACCATAGCGACTGCGACTATGAGCATCAGAATGCAGTCGAGCGTGTTGGAGCTTATCACGGTCATCGGCGCAACGTGATGCATGGCGTAGGTGGTAAAGAAGAGCAACGCCCAGCCGCCTCCGATGCCGGTGCGGCCTAAGAGCCGGTACCGCTCGCGGCATTCGAGCCAGATGCCCCCGCCCAGCATGGCAGCGGCAATCAAGTAGATAAGAGCGACGCGCATACCCGGCCCCATGGCAATCAGCGCGATGCGGCCCAGCAGGGCCAGACCAAGAACCAGCAGGACAATGCCAATTTTGGCGAACAGGTTCATCCCCAGAAACTGTTCGAGGGGCAGGTTCATCTTGAGCCGATGAAAAATGCTTTCCCTGGGCACTGCAGGTTCGTATGCGGCAAACGAGGGAATCGGTGGTGATAGCCGAGCGGCTATAGCCGGCGGTACGTCCGGGCGCGGTGCGGCGCGGAGTTGTTCGGCTGGAGCCGTCGCAGCGGGCGCAACCTCCTTTTCCTTTACTACCCCGGCTTGGGCTGGCAATTTAATGACGGCCTTTTCAGCGTGAGCAGGAAACCTGTCGGTTTCGAAACTGGCCGTAGGCGTGGGCGCAGCTTCGGGGCTAATGCGCAGGGGAATTGCCCTCTGCTCGAGCCGAGACGACGCAACAGCAGGCTGCGAAGACTCGACCGGCACGGTGTTTACTTCGCCGGCAGCCGCGGAAGCGGTACCAACCGCATGAGTCGCAGTTTCGCGATTCGCCTCTCGATCTTCCGCCCGAGGTGCTGCTCTGGGAGCCTCCAATTCGGCCACTCGCTCCGAAAGCCTTGCCAGCTCGCGCCGCAATCCCGCAGTGTCGCCCTCGAGGTCTAGGATCTTGTACCAGCTCTCCTCGACTCGCCTTCGGGCCGTTCCGCTCCGAACCAGGGCAACAATTGCAATCGTCGGAATCCCAATAACTATTCCAATCGCCAACAGAAGAATGATTTCCATAGCATCACCTCATGCCTGGGCCTCGGATTCGACGTCAGAGGCCAGTGAAGTTGCGAGGGCTTTTATGGCGCGCAGATCCATCTTTCCCGTTCCCAGCGCGGGGATCGAATCGACATGGACAAACTGATTCGCTTTCGGCTTCCACAGCGCAGGCAGATCGCACTGCGACAGTTTTTCCAACACGGCCGTGAGCTTTGCTTCCGGTAACGTGTGAATGACGATGATCCGTTCGCCCTTCTTTTCGTCCGGCACTGCGGTTACCGCGAACACTTGCTCTGTTGCGTCGGCCAATTCATGCAGCTTTTCCTCGATGCGGATGTGCGGCACCATCTCGCCTCCGATTTTGCTGAAGCGCGAGAGCCGGTCGGTTATGGTGACGAAGCCGTCTTCTTCGATCATCCCCACGTCGCCGGTCGTGTACCAGCCATCATGCAGCACTTCCGCCGTCTTCCCCGGTTTGCCCAGATAGCCGCGCATCACGTTTGGTCCTTTCACCACCAGCATTCCCGCAGTTCCCGGCGCTACCGGCTGTCCCGTTTCGATGTCGACTACCTTCACTGAAACTCCGGGCAGCGGATGCCCGATCTTTCCGCGTCTTGCCGCCACCTGCCGGAATCCTGGGGCGCGATAGTCCTTGCCGTTCACGGTCACCACCGGCGAGCACTCCGTGCAACCATAGCCCTCCAGCGGCCGAATGCCGAATTGATCTTCGAATGCGACCGCCACGCGTTCCGGCAGCTTCTCGGCTCCGACCAGGACATATTGCAGTGAGCCGAAGCTCTCGGGTGTGCAACGCCGCATGTATGCCTGCAGGAACGTTGGCGTCGCGATCAGGAACGTCACCTGGTACTTCTCCACCAGCCCGCCGATCACTTGCGCGTCGAGCGGATTCGGATGGAACACCACACCTACGCCCTGTACAGCCGGCAGCCAAAGCCCCGCTGTGAATCCGAATGAGTGAAAGAACGGCAGAATGCCGAGAATCTTGTCCCGCCCGCCCAGCATGAATACCTGGCTGACTTGGCTTACATTCGAAATGATGTTGAAGTGCGACAGCATCACGCCCTTGGGGTCGCCGGTGCTTCCGCTCGAAAAGATCACGGTGGCCAGGTCATCCGTTCCACCCGTGCCATTCGTCTCGCCCATCGGCTTTACGTGACCCGCACCGAGCGCGCGCTTCAGCAGTCCCGCCGGCACCAGCCAGGCCATCGCCACTGCACCCAGCCTCTCGCTGAAGCGCGGCTCACCCAGCACATCCTCCAGCAACAGCGTCCGCCCCGGAATCGTCATATTCGGAAAGCGCTCGATGAATGCTTTCGAGGTGATGACCAGATCGAGGCCGCATTGTTTGGCGCAACTCGCAATGGTCTCATTTGACGATGTGTAGTTCAGATTCACAGGCACATGACCCATCAACATCAGTGCGTAATTTGTCAGTGCTCCGCCTACTGATGGCGGAAGCAGCACGCCCACCATCGGCTGCTCCCCGATGTGTCCCCGCAATCTGCGCGCAATATAGACGGTCTTGTTGAGCGCGGAACCAAATGAAACCTTCGGCGTCTTTGCGTCCGCCATGAAAAACCGCCATGGCCGCTGCCGCGCTGTGCGTACAAAGGCACGGTCCAATGTCTTCATCGACAATTTGCGGGTCTCAAAAGCAGCGGCATGCAGTTCCTGGACGGCAGTCCGCACCTCGACTGCAGTCGACGCGGGCGCCATTGGCTTTCCTAAGCTCACCGTGACCCGATATGGAATTCGTCTCGGCACCTTCCACAAAAACCGCCCGCGCTCAAAGCTGAAGATGCTTCCCCACACGCCGTCCAGGTTCACAGGAATGATGGGAGCCTCAACGCCTTTCATGATGCGTTCCAGTCCGCGGCGGAAGGGGAGCAGTTGCCCGGTGCGAGTGATCTGCCCTTCGGCAAAGATGCATACGATCTCGTTGTTCCGCAATGCATCGGTTGCAGTTCTAAGGGAGTGCAACATCTCACGCGGATGCTGCTCGCTGGATATTGGGATCGCCTTCACCATCTTGGCGAATGGTTTGACCACCGGGTGGTCATAAATTCCGCGGTACATGATGAAGCGAATCGGCCGGTCTGTCGCCGCCACCAGCAGCGCCACATCCACAAACGACATGTGGTTGCAAACCAGCAGCGCGCCCGTCTTCTCGGGAAAGTTGTCGCGTCCAATTACGCGAACGCGGTACACCGTCCGCGTAGCGAAGAAGAGAATCAGCCGCCCAAACCACTCCGGCAACAGGTACAGAACATACGCTGTGCTGAACGCAGTTATGCACGACGCCGCCACGATCACACCGCGCGGATCGAGATGAATGTAGGCGGTAAAGACAAAGTAGACGCCCGACGAGATGGCGATGCCCACAAATGACAGCAGGTTTGCCGCCGCAATGATTCCGCCTTTGTCCTGCTCCGCAGGCTTGTGCTGGATCAGCGCATTGACCGGCACGGCAAAGAATCCCGCCCAGAAACCCAGCATTCCGAGCAGCGCCGCAGAACCCGCCATCCCGTGCGGCACAATGCCAAGCGCCAGTCCCGTGCACGTCATACCGATCGAGCCCAGCGGAATCAGCCCGTACTCAATCTTGTTTTCGCTTACCCATCCGGCAGCCATGCTGCCAATGCCGATACCCACCGCCAGCATGGCGTTGAGATAGCCGGTCCTGGTCTGCCCGATGTGCAGCACATCGGGTCCGTAGATCACGATCGTGGAAAAGAGCAGTGAGCCCAGGAACCAGAAATAAGCATTGCCGAGCACTGCCAGAAACAGCGCCCGATCCTTGCGCATCTTCCCGATCTGCGTCCACAGGTCGCCGGCTATATTCAGCCTGAACGGTTTTTCCGGCGCCGCAGCCGGCACTTTGTCGATTCCCAGGCTCGTCCCGAATCCAATCACTGACAAACTCAGCAGCACATAACCCGCGTAAATCTCATGCCCATGAAAGTGCTCGCCCATCCATGCGCCGGCAACCGTGCCGATAATGATCGCGAGAAATGTACCTAGCTCGATTACACCGTTGCCCCAGGACAGGCTCTTCTCGGGCAGCAGTTCGGGCAGCAGGCCGTATTTCGAAGGCCCGAACAGCGCCGCCTGGCTCGCCACCAGCGTCAATGCTGCCAGCGAAAGCCCCAGGGAATGGGTCGCCAGCCCGGCAGTTGCCAGCAGCATTGACCCGAGCTCCATCACCTTCGTCCAGATCGTGATCTGGCGCTTGCTGAACCGGTCCGCCATCCATCCGCCCGGCATGCTCAGAATGAGAAACGGCACCGAAAAGAGAAACGTCACCACTGAAACAAACGTCTCCCGCTCGGTCTTCGCCAGGTTCATCCCGACGATCATCGAGAGCAACAGATTGCGCAGAATGTTGTCGCTGAAGGCGCCCTGAAACTGCGTGGCGATCAGGGCCCAGAAGCCGCCATGGCCGCGCGGCGCGCCGGTCGCAAGTGGAGCGGTTCGGCCCAGCACAACGGGATCACTCGAAACGCTGTTCATCGGCTTTGCCTCCTCCGGGGGAGCGGAGATGGTCTTCACTTTAGCCACCTTCATTTCCCGAAAAAGGCCCTTCCAGACAGTTTCGCGAGTGTCACAAGAATTGCGAACTATCAGAGAATTTGCTCAATTCTAACTGGAAGGCGTCCGCCAGCAGCGAGAATATAAAAACCCGCGGCCCCTTTGGCAACTCGCGCGTTGCGGCCGTGTGCGCGTCGCAGATAATCGCGCCTGTCTGATCCAGTCCCCGCTGCCACCGCGGCCGCTTTGGATTCCGCACCACCAGCAAGTCCGGATCCACTCCTGCCGCCGCCAGCATCGTCCGCGCAATCTCTCTGAAATCCAGCCAGGCTGACACCACCCCGATCAGATCCCCCTTCAGCGACGGCAGCTCCGGGTCGAGCCATCTGTTCGCCGACCGAATCTGCAGCGGAATCAGCTCTAGCCCCGCTGCCAGCACTGCGTGCACCATCTTGGTCTTGCTCGGCCGGCACAGCGGAATCGCCGCCAGCATCGCCTCCGACGTCGCAGCTTCGTCGACCGTAATCGCTATCGCGGGCCACGTTGTCAGCTTGCGAATCTCAGTCAGCAGAATCTCCCGTGCATCCACATCCGGATCGATCAGAACAAAATGATCCGGCGGCGGCGCGGCAATCCACTCGGCCACGCGCCGCCTGATCGCCAGAGCAGGCAATCGCAGTTCGCGCACCGCCTTGAAGAACGCCACAATGTGCTGGTCGAGAATCTGCTCGGGCGTTTGCGCCGGTGCCGCTTCGCTCTGGATGTACACACCGCTCCCATGCCGGTACTCCACCCATCCGTCGCGCGCCAGTTGCCGGTAGCCCGCACTGACCGTGTTTGGATGAATGCTGAAACGCCGTGACAGCTCGCGTGTGCTCGGCAGCCGCTCGCCAGGCTTCAGGTCGCCGCTCAATATAGCGAGTTGCACCTGCGTCGCCAACTGGCGGTAAATAGGAACTTCACTCGCCGCAGAAAACCAGAGCCGCAACTTCGGACCCCCTGCACACAAGAAATGACAACGATAAGGATATATTGATCGCTTTTTTTGAGGTGGGACGCCGGCCGATTGGGGGGAGTGGCAATGAAAGTGATAAAGCGGTATCGGCAAGCATCCAAGACCAACCGGGACCTCAATGAATCAACAGCCGTCGGCATGAGGTGATGGAGGCTTGAAATACAGCCCACAAAGACCGTGCATTGTCTCTTGCAATCGGCAAAGGCGGATATCGCATTTACTCACACCTCGTCCGCCGAAAAGCGGAACATTCTCAAATCGAAGAGCCGCGGCGTGGTGATCTTCTACGACAATCGCGACGGATGTCCCGAAGTTTACTTCGCCAACGCGCCCACCGTCGAAATGGCTCTTCAATCCACTCCATGGAGGTGCGGATACTTGGAGGTGCGGACGGAGTTGCTGGAGTTCCTAAGCCGACTTCAAATCGTTCATGGTACCCGGCGGGTAAGCCGTCGATTCGCGCACCACCAGGTGGGTATCGATCCTGTATTCGCGCTGCGGATTGCCGCCTTCAACAATGTGCGCTTTGAGTGCCTTTACCGCGGCCTTTGCCAGATCGATTCTCGACATCTGAATCGAGGTGAGCGGGGGAATTGTGACTCTCGCCATCTGAATATCGTCGTAGCCGATTACCGAGAGATCGGCCGGCACCCGCAATCCCACCCGGAACGCCTTGTGCAGCACTCCGATTGCCGTCATATCGTTTGAACACATCACGGCGGTGGGCTTGCTCGTACATTCGAGAATCTTTTCCGTTGCCCGGATCCCGCCCTCCAAAGTGTGATCGCCCTCCACGTGCCACTCGGGCTTCGCGGCAATCCCGCATTCCTCGAGCGCGTGAAGGAAAGCCTCCGATCGCGATCGCGCCGAGTGCAGCCTCATTGGTCCGGATATGAATCCGATCCTTCTGTGTCCCAGAGCGGCCAGGTGTTGCACTCCCTGGCGTATCCCATGCCCGTAATCGACTTTCAAAAGACTGACGCCTGGCCGGTCGGGCCCCGCGTCGACAAATACTAGCGGAATATTTCTCTCGGCCAGTTGCTCAAACAACGGCTGCTCGATGCCGAAGGTCATGATCGCCACTCCCTCGGCCTTGCGCTCCAGAAGGCGGCGGATACATACCTCCATCCTCTTTGGATCGTAGTTGGTCGAGCTGATGAGAATCTCGAATCCATTCTCGATGGCCACATCCTCAAAACCCTGGATCAGTTCCGGGAAAAAGGGATTCGTAATCTCAGAAACAACCAGACCCAACATGCCGCTCCGCCCCGAACCCAGGGCGCGTGCCTGCGTATTGGGAACGTAACCGAGTTCGTGAATTGCGCTCCAAACTCGCTTTGCCAGCTTGGCATTCACGGTCGGTACGCGATTGATCGTTCTCGAAACAGTGGCAATTGAGACATTTGCCCTTGCCGCGACTGCCCTTATATCCAGCAACGCGCGTTCTCTTCGGCTTCGGTTGGTTTTTTTCGGCATTCAAGCCCTCGTCATTTGAAAAGAAGGCGTTTACATCATATCTTACGGAAGGATGAGAATCGATGCTGGATTTGACACCTAACTGTCCGCGCAATTAGGGTTAATCCGCTAAGAAAACGCTTTCTTTTCCAGCCCTGATTCGTGGCTGCCTCCCTCATCAGAGCCTGCAGGGAAAGAGAGGGAAAACATGTTGCTTGAAGAACTGCGCCAGCAAGTGCTCAATGCCAACCTCGAACTCGTGCACGCCGGCCTGGTTTTATACACTTTTGGAAATGCCAGCGGGATTGACCGCAAACAGGGGCTGGTGGCCATCAAGCCCAGTGGCGTTCCTTACGAAACCATGCAACCCTCCGATATCGTGCTCACTGACCTCGACGGCAAGATTGTCGAGGGAGATCTGAAGCCCTCTTCCGACCTTGACACGCACATCGTTCTCTATAAGTGCTTCCCCGCAATCGGTGGCGTCGTTCATACCCACTCCACCTACGCCACCTCCTGGGCCCAGGCAGGTCGGCCGATTCCGGCCTTCGGCACCACTCATGCAGACTATTTCCGCGGCCCCGTTCCGGTAACCGACCCCCTCTCCGACGAGGAGATCAAAGGCGATTACGTTTTAAATACCGGCCTCGCCATCGGCCGGCTCTTCGAGGGACGAGATGGCCTCGATCCCATGGCTACACCTGCTGTCCTTGTCGCCGGACACGCGCCCTTCACCTGGGGCCCCACGCCGGCCGATGCTGCCCACACCGCGGTTGTGCTCGAAACAGTTGCGCGCATGGCCATCCTCACTTTGTCCATCAATCCTGAGTGTGCCGGCGTTTCCAAAGCTCTTCTCGACCGGCATTACTTCCGCAAGCATGGCCCGAAGGCGACTTACGGGCAAGGCTGATTTGTAGGCTCCAGGTACCGGACGGGCTCTCAATAGTCCTCTCCAGGCCCGGCATACGAAAGGAATCGGCGCGATGCATTTCTCGTTTGATCGCTTGGCGTCAGGTTGTTCCCAACTCCTCGCCTTTTCCACCGCGCCGTTGGCGCATTTGCGGGGATTGGATATTGCGGTGATCGCGATCTACTTCGCGATGGTGTTGTGGATTGGTTTCTACCTGAAGGGGATGTCGAACACCAGCGAAGAGTTTTTCATGGCCGGCCGGGAGATGACGGCGTGGATTGCGGGGTTGAGCTTCGTGAGCGCGAAC
>DATJSB010000298.1:0-16343 GCA_035504315.1 Occallatibacter sp. | reverse complement strand
CTCGCCAAAGATGTATTCCTTCATCTTGGGATTCCAGCGCTTGGTCTGATGCCCGAAGTGAACACCCGCTTCGAGCAGCTCCTTCATTGTGATCGTGGCCAATGGGCCTCCTTCGTGGATTGCATCCGGGTGGTCGATGCCGGCGCCCGGATTGAACCCGCTTATGCGGGAGATTGGTAAAACCGTGAAACCGTGAACAGTGGACAGTGGCCGGTCTGAAGTGCAACAGCCTGGCGTATCAACTAAGCCAAGCTGTGCACTGTGCACTGTCCGCTGTGCACTGCAAGCGCGTTAGCGCTTCGAGAACTGGAACCTCTTGCGTGCGCCCTTCTGCCCGTACTTCTTGCGTTCCTTCTGGCGCGCATCGCGGGTGAGCAGGCCTTCGGCCTTGAGCATCTTGCGCAGCTCGGGGTTGAACTCAACCAGTGCGCGGGCCACGCCCATCTTGACAGCATCGGCCTGCGCGGCAACGCCGCCGCCGGTCACCGTGGTCAGCACGTCAAAGCTCGGCGCCAGCTCGGCCACTACCAGCGTCCGCTTGGCCGACACGCGCTGCTGCTCGGTGACGAAGTACTCGTCAAATGCCTTGCCGTTAACCTTCCACTCGCCCGTGCCGGGACGCAGGAAGACGCGAGCGATCGCGCTCTTGCGCCGCCCCGTCCCGTAATACTGAACCAGATCTTCTGCCATTCTGTCTCCTGGCCTTCAGCTCTAAGCTGTCAGCTCTCAGTTTTGTTCTCTCGGTCCAGCAGGAGGAGACTAGTCCCTAGTCCCTGGTCCCTGCCTTTACGCAATCTTCAATTCCACCGGCTGCTGCGCCGCGTGGGGGTGTTTGTCTCCGCGATAGACCTTCAGCTTGGAGCCCATCTGGCGCCCCATCTTGGTCTTGGGCAGCATGCCCTTGATCGCCTCTTCCAAAATCTTTTCCGGCTTGCGGTTGAGCAGGCGCGTGAACGACTCCTCGCGCAGGCCGCCGGGAAAACCGGTATAACGCCGGTACAGCTTGCTCTGGCTCTTCAGGCCGGTCAGGCGAACCTTCTCAGCGTTGATCACAATCACGAAGTCGCCCACATCGATGTAGGGAACGTATTGGGGATTCAGCTTGCCGCTCAGCACACTGGCGGCCTTGGTGGCCAGCCGGCCCAGGGTCTGGCCGCTGGCATCCACCACATACCACTTGCGGCTCACATCCTTGCCGCTGGGAACAAAGGTCGACATCTTTCTCCTGCCCTCTTAATCTCTATCTACAAACTCTGGGTGCCCCACCCTGAACGCGTATTTTGCGGTCAGGGTGGAAATCACCTTCGAACCACCAAATCTCTCGCGTGGGTGCCCCATGTCTCGATTTTGAGACGTGGAAAATTGAGAACCCGCGCAAACCACTCTTGCCCACGCAAAACGCACGGGCCTCAAACTCTACCCACTGCCAAACAAACCTGTTCGGGTGAGGATTGCGGGGTTGGCTCATCCTGAGCCGGGGTGGCGCCGGATAAATACGAATACTCCGGCGGCCGGTTGCCTGTCTGCCAGCATTCCCATCCGCAGAAATGTCAGCTGAGTCCGGTCTTACTGCTTTGACCCTTAAAGGATTAACCCTCAAAAGCAGCCATTGCACAGACCCCAGGCGCAACACCGCGCAAGGTCTTCAGAATACTCGAAAACGGATGTAGAGTCAACGAAATGTGCGCAAAAGTGCGCCTGACTCACCCCTGCTTCGCTGGAGCCACCGCCTGCGATTTCTCCAGTTCCTCCAGCTTGCGCTTCGACTCGGCTGCATTTGGATCCTTTTCCACGGCCTTGCGGTAGTTTTCGATAGCCAGGTCCTTTTTGCCGGCCTTCGCGTACGCGTCGCCGAGGCTGTCGTAGACGTTGCTCGAGTCGGGATAAAGCTGCGCGTTGAGTTCCAGCACATCGATCGCCTCGGGGCGATGGTCGCTGAACAGCAGTTCGTACCCCCAGTCGTTGATGGCAGACTCTTCCAGCTTGGCGTCGGGATTCTGCTTGTGGAAGTCAGCGTAGACATCCTTGATGTGGTCGAATCCGCGCTTGCCCACCTCCAGCCGGAAAGCGTCGTAAGTCGGAGCAGTGCCCTTCGCCTCACGGAAGCTCACGCTGAAAAAGTGCTGCGGCGCGCCGTTTTCAGCCGGCGTCTTTTTGAGCCACGCCATCGCGGATGCATCGCGTTTCAGGTAGGCATTCAAAAAGTCCAGCGTGTAGCGAGCCATCCACGCATAGCCCAGAATCCCTTCCTCGCGGCCATAATCGGCTTTCTCATTTGAGGCGAATTCCTTCCAGCTATTTTCATTGCGCTGGTATATCGAGCTGTACTCGGTGTGAATCATTCCCAGCATGCGCACAGTGATCAGGTCGCCGTGCGTCCATGCATTCAGCACGCTCGGCCCCTGGTTCGAGGGGCCACTCAGATAATGGGCCTGATCTTCCAATGTGAATTCGCCCTGCGTGAAAAACAGCAGCGGAATCGTCATCTGCTCCGGATGCACGCCGCCATCCTTCACCAGCCCCGGGTAGTAGCGCATGCTGCCGTCGAGCGCCACCAGCGCGGTAATGCGGCTGTCGCGCGCGGCGGCAAACAGATTGCAGATTCCGCCCCAGCTGAATCCCGCCACCGCCACCTCGGCCGGGTCGACATTCGGCAATGTTTGCGCATAACCCACCAGAAACGAGATGTCGCGCGCCTGCGCGTTGATGCCCGCGAGATCGTTGGTCATGGGCCGGTCGACCGCGCCCAGCGCGCCGGTTGCCAGCACCACGTATCCGTTTGAGGCCAGGTACTCGCATAGATCGACATTCTCCCACGCCATGGCGCCAAAACTCGGCGCGTAGATGACGATCGGGAAGCGCCCGGCTTCAGGTTTTGCGTCGCGCACCGACCAAAGCTTGTCGTTCATCGCTCCGGCCAGCCCCGTCTTCCAGTCAGTCCAGCCCACCCACAGGTGCGGCTTGCCGAAGCTGGTCTCGGTCTCGAGCAGCTTCCAGTAATCGCCCACCGTCATGGGCGCGGCGTTCGACTTCTCGGCCGGGTACCAGATGAGAGTCTGCAACGGCCGGGCGCGTTCGCCCTCAACTGGCTTGCCGAGCGCGTCCGTCGCCAGACCCCAGGTGCGCGTGGTGTCGTACTGCTCCACCACTTTCAGTCCTACCGCGTAGGCGCCGGGCAGATCGGTAAAGTGGAAGTGCGGCGCGTCTTCAGCTAATGCGGTGGAAAAGGAAACGGTTGCCAGGATACTGCACAGAGTAAGCGCAGTCCGGATCACGGTGGCACCTCCATCAGTGAATTGCGGGGAAGAATCAGGCGCAAACCTCGCCAGCCCGATCAGCCTCGCCGGCGAGTCACAACGATCATACGCGCAGGGCCATCTGCAGGTTAACAAGAAGCTGGCTTGAACCTTTAAGCTTTTGTCTACTGGAAATTGGCTATTGGCTATTGGCCATCAGGCGAAAAGACGACTTCAATCTTGGTATCCTGAAACACAGTTCATCACAAAGTAATGTATAGTTTTTCCAATGGAAATCCTCGACTCCAACGCCGATGATCGACTCTTCTCAACCGTAACGACGGCGCGTTCAAGCTGTGAATGAAAAGGAAATCCGCACTAGGGCCTGTTAACACTACTGGCCCTAGATAAGAATCCTGCGCTGAAGCGATTTATACCTTGCCCGGAAGGACGATGACAACCAAAACGCTGGATCCCGCCACAAAATCGTCTTTTCGTGCATTGGAATGGCGGCAATTCATTACCAGGTTCCACCTCGCGATTGTGCCGTTCCTGGCAATTGTTGCGCCACTCGGATTGATCCTGGCAGTGCCATTGCGCCTCCATGGGCTGAGTCACGTCTTTGACATTTGGCCCAGTTGCCTAGTGCTCTTTTTGTGCGCGGTGTACTCGCGGTTGCGCCCTCTTCCGCGGATGATTGAGACCACTGAGTTGGCATTGCTCTCTCTCCTGGTCCTTGCCGTTCTCACTGAACTCACTCTCCTTACCGCCCGGAGTCGTTATGGATTGGTCGATGCCCAGCTTTCGGCAGCCGACGCAGCGTTCCACTTCAGCACTGGATATTTCGTCCGATCTGTTGCGAAGTTCCCGCTTCTGGCCCGTTTCCTTCAAATCTGCTACCAACTGGCCATACCGATGATCTCGTTATCCGTGATCATTCCGCCGATTCTAGGGCACGCCAATGCCTCGCGACGGTCTATCCTCGCTATCGTTCTTGCGGCCATCGTTACCGTGAGTATCTTCTGGTTCTTGCCGGCTGCGGGTCCGTGGACCGTGCAAGGTTTTCAACCTACGATCGAACAATCGGCCGTAACAAACTATCTGTCGCTTCTCAAGACGCATGCGCCATTCACAACTGACTGCAAAACGACCGCTATCATTTCGTTCCCTTCATTTCATGTCGTGCTGGCCATCGTCGCCGCGGCTGCCATTGGTTCGATTCGTGTGTTGCGCATCGCGGCATGGACCCTGGCAGCCTTGATTTGTATTTCCACCATTACAACCGGCTGGCACTATGGAGTGGATGTCGTTGGCGGACTGATCATTGCGTGGGCGTCGATCGCCGTGGCCGGCTGGATCGTGCAGGAACCCGCTTCAGCGACTTCGCGACCAGGAAACAGCCTTCCCTGACCCGGCAATGATCGGGTACACCGTTACGGCAAAACGAGGAATGCTGTGAACCGTTTGCAGCCCTAAGCATCGCCGCTTCCTGTTGGTGGCGGCGACTCGGCTGCGGTGGCCCCCATTCACATCGACTCCGGTTTTGCGTCAGCTCCGCTCGGACACCGGCGCGCGCCGCATCCGAACACTACTCGTCCCTCAGCGCCACCATGGGGTCAAGCCCGGCTGCATGCCGGGCCGGCAGCCAGCTCGCCAACATGGCAACCAGCGCAATCGCCAGTGTGACGCCCGTAAAGACCACCGGGTCGCTGGAGCTGACGCCGCGCAGCAGGTTGGCCACCAGGCGCGCCAGCGTGAAAGCCATCACCAGCCCCACCGCAAGCCCGATGCCCGTAAGCCACGAGGCACGGCGCAGAATCATGCCCAGGACATTCTCGCGGCTGGCGCCCATGGCCAGGCGCACGCCGATCTCGCGGGTGCGCTCGCCCACCAGGTTGGCCATCACCGCAAAGATGCCAATCGCCGCCAGCAGCAGCGCGATAAGCGCGTCAATCCCCATATCGGCAGACGTATAAATGAGGCCAACCAGTCCCTCGCGCTCGAACTGAGCCCAGCTTTCCACGTCCTTCAGTGGAAGCATGGGGTCGAGCGATGCAACCGTCTTGTGGGCCGCCTGAGCCAGCGCCAGCGGATCGCCGTCCGTATATAACACGAACCAGAAATAGTTGTCAGGCACCTGGGCCGCATTGATGTAGATTGCGGCGTGGGGGATCTGGTCCCAGATCTGGTAGCTGGTTTCGCGGGCCACACCCACAATCGTGAGCCAGGGATCTTTGCTGTCGCTGCCGCCCATGCGTACCCGCTTGCTGATCGGGTTCTGGCCGGGGAAATACTGAGCAACAAACCGCTCGCTTACGAGAGCCACGGGCACCGCGCCCAGTGCATCGCTGCGGCTGAGTCCGCGCCCTGACACGATGGGAATGTGGAGCGCGTCGAGGTAGCCGTCACTCACATCGAGATGCAGCGCGCTCTGAAATTTTCCCGGCATCACGGGCCGGTTCTCGATCTCAAAATCCTGCAGCCAGCCGTTGTCGCTCAAGGGCAGCGCACTGGCAACATCGGCATGCGTAACGCCCGGCAAGGCGCGCAAGCGGTCCAGGCTGTCGCGCACCAACGCCGCACGCTTCCCGGGCCCGTCGTAACGCGACTCGGGGAGATTCACATTGAAGATGAGTGCGTGCTGCGGCGAGTAGACATCGATCTTGTGGAGCAGTGCATCGGTGCCCTTTGAGATGAGCGCGGCGCCAATCACCAGCGCTACAGCCAGCGAGATTTGGGCAACAGCGAACACGGTGCGCAGGCGCGCGCGGCCTCCGCCCACTTGAGAGCGCGATCCAGCCTTCAACTGTTCCGCGGGACTGATGCGAAGCGCTTCGAGCGCGGGCGCAATAGTGGCTACCACGCCGGCCACGACGGCCAGCAGGAGTGAGAACGCGAGCGCGCGGCCATTGAGCTGTGTGTTTTGCCATCCCGGAATGTACTTGGCGATGCGCGCCGGCATGGTGATAATCGTGAAATGCAAATGGAGCCAGCCCACGCCCAGGCCGCCTCCGGCGCCAATCAACGCAATCAGCAGATTTTCCGTCAGCAGTTGGCGCAACACCCGCCAGCGGCTGGCGCCAAGCGCGGTGCGCATGGCAATCTCCGGCCGTCGCGCCACACCGCGAGCCAGTTGCAGATTGGCCACGTTGGCGCACACCACCAGCAGCACAAACAGCGTTGCGCCCATGATGAGCCGGTAGTAGAGAGGCGTGTATTCCCCATTGATGTCGTCGATCAGCGGCTCGACTCTCACCGTCCAGTCCAGGTCGGAACCGGGGTACTGCTTCTCAAGCTGCGCGGCAACAATGCGCAGATCGCTCTGTGCCTGCTGCACGGTTACGCCGTCGCGCAGCCGGCCCACAACCAGGTAGTCGCGGGATGTGCGGTTAGCCAGTTGCTCCGGCGTGGGCGCGAGCGGCAAATACAAATCGGCCTCCGACGGATACTGCATGGTCTTCGGCATCACGCCGATGATCTGGTACTTGCGTTGATCGAGTTCGATTTCGCGGCCGGTCACGCCCGGATCGGCGGCGAAATTCCGCTTCCAGAATCCGTAGCTGAGCACCGCCACACCGTCGTGGCCAGGCTGGGAATCAGCCTGCGTGAAAACGCGGCCAAACAGCGGCTGCGCGCGCAGAACCGTAAAGAAACTCGGCGAGGTCACTGCCGCCTCTACGCTCGCGGCGTCGCCGGCGCCGGTCATCGTCATGCCGGCCTGCGTGCGCACCGCCATCGACTCAAACGAACGGCTCTGGCGCTGCCAGTCCTCGAAGTTGGCCAGCGCATCCCAGTGCAGGTCTCCGCCCTTCTTCTGCTCGGCGATCGTCATCACCCGGTCGAACCGGGGCACCGCGAGTGGATGAAGAATTACCGCATCCATGTTGCTGAACATTGAAGTGTTGATGCCGATGCCAATGGCCAGGCTCAGAACGGCGGTAATAGTGAATCCGGGCGACTTGCGCAGTTGCCGGACGGCAAAGCGAAGATCCTCAAGAAAGCTCATCATGGCCTCTCCGGAAAGGACGATTCCTGGTGCTCGATGCTACCTGACAATGCATTCCCAAGACCAAACGCGCCCCGATCAGCTCGAGCCAAGAACCTGATTCCGAGCCGTTTGCGGCCGGGGGACGAGCCAGCGGGCCAATCTTCGTGTCCAGTATCGAACAATCCGCCCTACAGCCGTCCACTGGCGAACACCGGCCGAAATGCCCGCCCAGTGATTTAAGTCACATACCGTCCCAACCTGCTCGCCTATTCTTCATTCACCATTCAGGAAATTTCCTAGAGAAGGTTGAAGAGATGACCGGCCCGATTCCCATCTTTTCTCACCGTTCAGGCCACATCACGCCGGACAACCAGAATCAGGAACTTCAAATTCGCTCGTTCCAGCAAGAGCGCCGGAAATCCAAGGTCAACGAAGGCATCCTTGCGGGCCTGGTTCTCGAGTCACTGCACACGGCGCCGGCCCTCAGCGAGCCGGCCCACGACTTCTCAAAAAGCTCCTTAAGCGAGCTGATCGGGTACATCGTCCGCACCCATCATGATTTCATTCGCGAAGAGTTGCCAAGGTTGCACGAGCTGGCCGAGCGCGTGTGGACTCAGCGCAAATGGCAAAACCCCGAGACCATCGAACTCTGCCGCAAACTGCGCCGCCTTTCGGGAGATCTGACCTTTCACATGAGCCACTGCGAGAACACGGTGTTTCCTTATATCGAGGCACTGGAGCACAGCAGAAAAAACGGCGCGCCGCCTGCACCGTCATCGACTGCGCAGACCGAAAGCCTGATCGAGGAAGTAATGGTGGGCCACGCTCCCGCGGCAGAGATGTTGCGGCAGATTGAAGCCGATACCCATGGGTTCACGCCACGCGAGGACGCCTGCCCCGATATGATCGGCCTCTACAACGGGCTGAAGGAACTCGCCCGCCGCCGCAACAACCACGTTCAACTGGAGGGCTTAGTTCTCTTTCCCCGCGCGCTCGCCCTGGAAAAGGAAGTCCTCGCCGCGGAAAAGCAGGCCCTCAACTTGTAACCGGTAGCTCGTAGCAGGCTACCGGCCATTGGCTACTTGCTTTTCGCCGCCGCCGGCAGCACCGCCAGTACCCGGCAGCGATGCTTGTCGGCCGAGCTCCAGGCCAGCGGCATCTCGCTTTGCATGCAGGCGCAGTCCCCGGCTTCCAGAATCTCGTGCATCCCTCCCGCCTCAAGCCGCAGCTTGCCTTCCAGCACATACACCAGGCCGTTGCTTTCGTGCGTGGCATCGATTGCGACCGACGTTCCTCCGGGCGGAAACTCAATCATCTCGGCGCTGATCCTGCAGCCCGAACCGCAAAAGTTGAGTGGTGTAACCATCACTGATTCCGGCCCGCGCGTCGTCCCCTGCAGATGCGCCTTGCGCGTGATGGCCAACGTATGGCGCGAGGGCTCCCCGAAGAAGTAGCTCAGGCCCACCCCGTAGATGCGGCAAATGGTGGCCAGCGTCGGCAGCGTGGGAATCATCCTGTCAGTTTCGAGCTTTGAAAGCAGCGCCGTCGAGAGACCGGTCTCAGCCGCGAGCCGCGACAGCGTAAGCCGTTTCTGCGTGCGCAGCGACCGCAGCTTCAGTCCGATGCAATAAGGCTCCAGAGACCATTGGGCATACGAAACTGTCTTGGGCATCCATCACTTCCTTTGAGTTTTGTTACACAAGTGTACGGCAATCGATGGCCGGCGCGCGGTGACCCAAGTGACTTACACTGGTACAGGTTACCCGTGACGAAAGTGCGCTTTCGCTCGCGTGACCGGGGCCGCGAAGCCGTTTTGGTAGGGTCCTAACAGTGCGTTGATGGATTGTCGGGTAGGTGTCACCCAGTGTAGGGCGGCAATAATTCTGTCGATTATTCGCCGGTTGGGACGAAGCAGCGAACCATTCAATCACAGGGATTTCCAGCTTCTTCCGCACTTCGAAATAATCGGCATTCTGCATCACGCACTACTCTAGTCTGCCCAAAACCGACCATACCTCTTGGTCAAAGTGATGATAAAACGGAGCAAATGCCAGACCTTGCATTAACCGTGGCTTGCCCTATATGCGCAGCCGGGAGAACCTTGCGAATCAAATGCAGGAGGTCCTCGGGACTGTCCACATACCGCGCGGGAATGGCTAGCGGAAGATAATCAGATCGAGGAGGCTGTTCTAGGTAAGCCAGCGTAATTGCTACCCCGAACTCTTGCATTGAGGGGGAGTGTACTCTCTGAAAATAGAAAACCCGCCTGCCAGAGCGGGCCTCCGGTGTGGCGATCTCATAAACGGCATAGCCGGACCTCCCAATCACATCGAATGAGACCTGAAGTGAACACCGGAAACTTGCCGCTCACTTAGCTTTCCGCAATCGCCTCTTGGACAGAGCGATAGTCCGCCGCGAGTACCCGTAGAACGCTGGTATATAGCTCTGGTTCCTCTTGGAGAGTCTTCTCGAACTCTTCCCGGGTAACAAAGCTCGCCCGTGAGCCCTTACGGATGAGCGCCGTCATGGTAAAGGGCCTGTTCGCGATCACCCCGGACAACCCAAGCACTGAGCCGGGGCCAGCTTCAACGCACATAATCGCTCGACCAGCGTCGGATAACATCACAAGTACAACTTCGCCCTGTTCCAGAATGAAAAGGCCTTTGGGAGCCTCGCCTTGATAAAACAGGGTGCCACCCTCGCCGGAAGCAACAGACTGTGACCGCGTCATCAGTGCTCGAATCAAACTGCCATCGGCAGGGAACGATTCGTATTTCATGGATCGACCCATTATTCCGCTGCCAGATTCGGCAGCTAGGCCCGGTGACCGTCTGATCACTGGGCGGATTATGTGCGCCCATTAGACAAAACGGTGTGACGTAGATCACCCCAAAAACAGCAGCAAAACCCTGCTCAATCTAAGGGACATAGAGCAAAAACATGAAGGCCTCTCTCATTGGAGAGGCCTCCACTGGGCAGGAAAGGGGCAGCTAGTATGTTAACCGTGTGCTCAATTTGGAACCTTTGTCAAACAAGTTCGCTGCATGACTTACCGTGCCTTGCTCAAATTGCGGCGCGAAGACGTTCGAGTGATGTGGCTCTCCCGCCGCTCCAGCCTCTCCTCCCGTTCCGAAATCAACTGCAATGTTTGATTGCATCTTGTGACACTTTCCCAACGGTAGTAAATTTCAGAACGTTCGTCGGCAGTTATACCCTTCGCCTCAAAATCTTTGGCTAGGGACTTGCACGCGAGGTCGCACAGCACCATCTGTGCCTTGAGGGTGCTTACAAACCCATAAAGTAATCTCCGGACGTAATGCCCCAGAAGACTCATTGCGCGCGCGCCAGCCATAATGTTTACTGGGAGTAGAAGATAAGCGCGAAACATTTCGCATCGGTCGCCGATGTATGCTGGAGTTGATTCCCGGCCATGAACCACAAGGACCTGCTGGATAAACTGATCCAGATTGAACGGGCCATCGGCGTGGAGACCAACTTCACTGTCAAGAAAATGTTGATGGAAGCCGAAGAGTGCCTTCTGGAATTAGAGAAGGAGAGAGTCCAAGCTCCTCACGGAAATGCGTGCCGTCCCCCCTTATCTGAATTCCAAACTGAGCCAAGCTCCTTTTCACTGTGCCCTGAACCGCCAACTTCGATTCTCGCAACCGTCAAATCCCGAGTCCGAGCGCGCGGATGGATTTGGCTTTACAGTGCGCTGCATTCGGCATACCAAGCCAGCTTCCCGTCTAAGCGTCCGCGCAAGCTCCCCCAGCCCATTTCATAAGGGCAAGTAATTACTCAACTGCCTCAAGGCTGTGCTCGGGACCCCTTTGACAAACCAAGCAGGGAACTTCGCATATCTCGGCTGCGTACCGCAAGATAGCTGGGCGAGATTGAGGCCGGTTGCCTAGAAGTTGCCCATGACACACCAAGGGAGGACTTTATGCTTGAGGTACTGCATCGCATTCAACCCGCGCAGCTTCTTATCCTGATTATCCTGCTGATTGTTGTAGGCGGCTTGGCCTTAGGCTTTTGGTTATTTAAGAAATAGACCGCATCGCCCGCTATCTCAAACCGCGACAAAACTCAATTTCAGACTGACCCACTACCCCAAATCCGCAAGCCAAAGCCGAGGGCCACCAACGCACAAATAGGACACCTCCGCCGTTTTGGCCGCACCGGTGCAGCAGTTTACACTGTCGTATATCCTGTTTTTGAGCCGGCGCGCCGGCCGAATCAGGCTCGTCTCGCCGGGGCTTTACCCCTGCTCTGAGCGGCAATGCACGCCGCGGGCCCGCGTACCGAACCAGTCAAAGCCGATTACATGACCGATTAGTTGACCAAATAGCTGAATATCCCGCTCCAAAGCTGCAGTCTTCGTTGCCCCACTTCCCGCAAGAGGCAGAATTTCCATGACCAGTTACGTTCTTCGTATTCCCGTTCAACTTCGCAGCGCCGCGTGCGCGCTCCTCGCAATGGTGCTGGGCACAAGCCTGGCGGTTAACGTAAAAGCAGAACCCGTTAAAACGCCGGCCGCGCCGCCCGACGTGCTGGTGCTGAGCGACGGCGACGTTCTGCACGGCAAGTTTGTGAATGCGATCGGCGGCAAAGTTACCTTTCACACCGACTCTCTGGGCGACGTCACTCTGACCTGGGACAAAATCAAGGAACTGCACACCACCGGGAAATTCGGCGTGCTTGAGCAGAGCGCCAATCCCAAAGGCAAGCATACAGCCACCAATCTGCCGACCGGCACGGTCGACGTCAGCGGCGGAAAGCTGACCGTAAATGCTCAAGGCGCGCCCGCCCCGCTTCCGGTTGCGAAGGCGCAGTTTGTGATGGATGAAGCCATATTGCGCAAGCAGGTGCTTTCGGAACCCGGCTTTTTTGCCGGTTGGAACGGCGCCGCCACGGCAGGGGCGACAGTGGTTTCGTCAACCACCGATCAGTACACCTTTTCGGGCGCGCTCAACCTGGTGCGCACGGTCCCGGTGGTTCCATGGCTTAACCCGCGTAATAAGACGCTCTTCGCCTTCAACGAGTCCTACGGCAAGATCACCCAGCCGGCCTATTCGTATCCTGCCACTCCTCCGGCGACAGGTACTGTGCCAGTGCCGGCGGTCGTTACCAAGTCGTCCATTTCGCACGCGGGAGCAGAGCGTGACGAGTATTTCTCCCCCCGGGTTTACGCGCTGGTGCAGGTGGCATTCGATCACAACTTCGCGCAGGACCTGCAGCTCCAGCAGATCTACGGCGGCGGCTTTGGATGGACAGTGATGAAAAAGCCGAATCAGGAATTCGATCTGAAGGGCACGGTACAATACGAGAAGCAGCAGTTCATTCCCAATACCGGCAACATGAATCAGGATCTGGTCGGCTCGACCTTCACGGCGATTTATCTGCTGCACGTGAAAAAGGTCAACATCTCGCAGGCGGTCTCTTACATTCCCGCGTACAACATGATGAACGCCTACTCGGCCAATGAGACCAACACCGTAGCCTTCCCCGCTTTCAAGGGCCTCAGCTTTTCATTGGGCACGCTCGACACGTATCTGAACGATGCGCCGTTCGGCGCGACGGCTTCGAATCCGCCCACCAAGCCGAACTCGTTCCAGTTCACCATGGGCCTCACTTACGCGATCAAGTCGAAGTACTAGGATTCGCAACCCCAAGCCCCCTGCATTGCCCCATCTTTGCCGCAGCTTGGTCGCGGCAATGATGGGAGCTCAGAATCAAAAATCCACCGCCACCAAGTGCCCTCAAGCCTTTTTCGCCGGGTTCACCGTCGCGAAACCGCGGTGTGGAAAACAAGTGATATAAAACACAAGAGTTACCGGGTGTTTATACTTCAGGGGTCTGGTTTACTAACAAGTAATACCGATTGGTTACTTTACTCTCAAGAAAGTCCCAAATGCCCGTTTTACATCCCCCTCCGAATGTGCATAATGGATTCAATTCCTAAGCAAAACGGCGCTCAAAGAAGCGCTGGGCCTTGTAAGTTTTTGTAGTCGTTTTTCCCCAGAACAGTACGAGCGTTTTCGGAGTTTGTTTTTGCACTAATTCGTCTTTTGTCTTCCGCGGTGAATCACCGCGTGCCCGACCGGCATTCCTGGGCCTGCGCGTTGAGGCCCATGCCGGTGAGCCGCGTTGACTTGGCCTTTGCGGATTTTTCCGCTGGTCTTTCCTCGAACGCTCCCATGAAGCGAGCTCCTGCTTGCCGGGCCCGGTGAGTTTGTGCCTTCTCACAGCCAAATCCCGGCCCGCAAGTTAGGAGAATCGCGGAAGAGCGTTGGTAGGGATGCACAACCTTGGCTCGGATCCGGCGCGTGAAAAACTGCCGGTGTATACGTTTAACAATTTCCGGCTGCAGTCCGACGGAACCCTGCTGCGTGGCGAAACGCCTCTGCAGCTTGCCGAAGCTGAACTTGCCGTTCTTCGACTGCTGCTCGCGCAACGCGGCGGGCTGGTCACCCCGGCCGAACTGGGCCGCGCGGTGGGACAAGGGGCGCGCGTGAAACCCGAAATCGTCACCCAGGCAGTCGCGTCGCTGCGGCAGCGTCTCGGGCCTGAAGAACTTATTCAAGCCGTCCCCAGAAGAGGCTTTCGCTTCGCCGCCGAAGTCCTCGTGATGTCCTCTGCGCCAGCCGCGGCATTGCCGCATGTGGCCATTCTTCCCCTGGTTGCCGAATTCGGAGTCGCGGAGTATCTGGGAGCAGCGGTGACGGAGAGCGTGATCGATCGCCTCGGCCGCCGCCGGCCCGCGCTGTGCACTCTCGCTGCCAGGGAGTCGGTAGCCACGCTGGCCAAGCGGGGACTTTTACCCCTCGAGATTGGCCGGGCCTTGCGCGCCGACATGGTTCTCACCGGTTCGCTGCGCGCTTTGCCCGCGCACCACCGCATGCGCATCGAAATGCTCCGGGTTGAAGATGGCAGTCCTTTGTGGAGCGAAGATGTCCTGGTGGAGCGGGCCCGCGTTGCCGGGCTCGAGGCGGAGCTGGTGCGGCTGATGGCCCTGCGGATTGAAGGCGGTACCATTGCAATCTCGGCTTCGGTCGAGCCCGGCAGCGGCCGGCAGAACGCGCCCAATCATCGCGAGGCCTACGAGCTCTTTCAGCGCGCGCGATTCGATTGGCAGTCGCTGGAACGTCACCGCATGCAGGACGCGGTGCAGCACCTGACTCGCGCCGGCGAAATCGATCCTTCGCTCATAGAGGCACGCATCGACCTCGCCAACCTCGCTATCACCGAGGCATTCCACGGCTATCTCTCGCCCGAGGTTGCCGTTGGCCTGGTGCGCCGTGCGTCCAAACCGGGATTCGACAACGGCGCCGGTGCAGCGATACTGCCGGCGGTAGGTTGGGTGAGCTTCCATTACGATCGCGATCTGCGCGCGGCGCTCGACGCGTTCCGGCGGTCTGAGCACTTGCCCCACGATCCATGGGTCTCTCGGGCGCGCGTCATGCTCGCCCTCAGCCGGAAGCGCTACGACGAAGCCGCCGGGCTGCTGCGCGATGCCCTCGGCATCGACCCTTACTCGGGGTGGCTGCACGCGCGCCTGGCCTTTACCCACCACCTGATGGGCGACGCGCCCGAAAGCCTGCGCCAGATCAATGCCGCGATCGAGCAATTCCCGTTACATGAAGGCGTCGAGTTCTATGCAGGCATCATCCTCGCCTTCAATGGCGAGACGGAGCGCGCCGTGGAACTGGCCGAGGCCCTGGTCCATCGCCGGCCTTACTTCGACCCCGCAACGGCGGTTGATGCCTACACCCTGGCCGTTGCAGGACGCGGCGATGAAGCTCGCTCCATTCTCGAGCAGATGGAGTGGATGAGCCGCGAGCGTTACGTGATGAATTCGCTCTTGCCGGCGGTCTCCGTGGCGCTGGGCGAGCACGACCTTGCACTTGCCCAACTGGCCGTCGCCAACCATGCGCGCTGCCCGTGGTTCTTCCAGGCGCTCGCCGATCCGCGCCTTGCTCCCCTGCGCCAGTATCCCGAGTTCCGCGAGCTGGAGCAGATTCTGGTTAATATGGAACGCGCCGCGCAAGCCGAATAATCAAATCGAATCGCAATCGTCAAAACGAATTCGAGAATGCCCCACCCTTGCCGCAGTCCCATCGCGGCAAAGATAGGAAATCTCCAGATCCTCCCCACCCCCCACGATTCAGTCCCTTAGTCCCTATTCCCTATTCCCTATTCCCTATTCCCTCGCGCCCTTTTAGTGCGCTCCTCCCCGCCGCCGCACCCGACGCCCACGCCCACTGGAAGTTGAATCCTCCCAGGTGCCCCGTCACGTCTACCACTTCGCCGATGAAGTAGAGCCCCGGCACTGCGCGGCACTCCATCGTTTGCGCTGAAAGCGCGTTCGTGCTCACGCCGCCCGCCGTCACCTCGGCCTTCTCGTACCCCTCAGTCCCGCTCGGAGCAAACGCCCAGGCATGCAGCCGCCGCTCCAACTCGTCGATCGCATGATTCGTCCAGCTCGCGGGCGCCGCAACCTCCACCAGCCGGTCGGCCAGCCGCGCCGGCAGTGCGGCCCTGAGCGCCGACCTCATCGCAGCCGCATCGCGCCGCGCCTTCGCCCCTCGCAAAGCAGCCAGCATCTCCCGCCCCGGAGCCCAGTCAACCTGTATCGGTTCAGATCCGTTCCAATATGACGAGATCTGCAGCACTGCCGGCCCGCTCAGCCCGCGATGCGTAAACAGCATCTTCTCCCTGAAGCTGCGCTTTCCCGCGCTCACCGCCACCGGCGCCGAAATCCCCGTCAGGTCCGCGAACTGCGTGTGCTCCGCGCCGGCCAGGGTGAGCGGAACCAGCGCCGGACGGCACGCCTCGATCGGCACTCCAAACTGCCGCGCCACGTCGTACCCGAATCCGGTCGCGCCCATCTTCTGAATCGACAATCCGCCCGTGGCCACCACCAGCGCAGCCGCCCCGTAGCTCGTGCCGTTCGCCACCACAGTGAATTCGCCGCGCGCGTCGTCGCGCCGCACCTCGCTCACCGCCATCCCCGTCAGCACGCGCACCTGCGCCGCCGCGCACTCGCCCATCAACAGATCTACAATCTGCTGCGCGCTCCCATCGCAGAAGAGCTGGCCCAGCGTCTTCTCGTGCCAGGC
>DATJSB010000297.1:0-3065 GCA_035504315.1 Occallatibacter sp. | reverse complement strand
GCGATGAACAGAGAGTAGGCTCAAAGCGTGGCCGCATTCCCGGTTACCGAGTTGCGTTCCGAAGAAGCCGCGTTGGTCCGTGCCGCTCAAGGCGGAGACCGCGCGGCCTTCGGGGCGTTGTACGAGCAGTATGCGCGCATGGTGCACGGCATTCTGCTGGCGCATGTCGCTTACGGAGATGCGGAGGATCTGGTGCAGGACGTGTTTGTGCGAGCGCTCGAACAACTGCATTCGTTGCGCGAACCGCGCGCGTTTGGCGGGTGGCTGGCGTCTGTTGCGAGGCGCTCCGCAGCGGACTCGTATCGCAAACGCAAGCCGGTTGGGGATTTGCAGGATCGCGCAGGGGCTGCGCGGCCGGACGAGGAAGCGTTCGAGGTGCTGGACGCGATACAAGCGCTTCCGGCGGCCTATCGCGAAACTCTGATTTTGCGATTGCTGGAGGGAATGACTGGACCTGAGATTGCGGCGCGAACCGGCCTGACGCCCGAATCCGTGCGCGTGAATTTATGCCGCGGGATGAAGCAACTGCGCCGGGCGTTGAGAGGAACATTGGACGATGAGTGACGAGTATCTGTGGAATGGCGAAGGCCAACCCGACGCCGAAACCGCACGGCTGGAACGAGTATTGCGGCCGCTGCGATACGAGCCGAAGCCGTTCGATCTTGCGCCCGTTGCGCGAGTGAAGCAGGCTCGTCGGCCGAGCTGGCTAGTGTGGGCGGCCGTTGCCGCGGCGGCAATTGTTGCGGTCTCGGCGGGGTGGCGAGTGTGGATTGCAAGAACTCCTGCAGTGTCGACGTGGAGAGTTTCCTGGAACGGCGCGTCGTCTCAAAGCGTGCGCGAAGGAGAGTTGATTGCGACGGGAAAAGGTTCAGCCGCACGCCTGCAATCGGATTTCGTAGGCGAGGTGGAGCTGGAGCCTGAATCGCGGCTGCGCGTGGTCGAGAGCACACGGGACGAACAGCGGCTCGCATTGCAGCGCGGCACCATGCACGCGTTCATCTGGGCGCCTCCGCGTGAGTTCGTGGTAGACACGCCCGGCGCAACCACGGTGGACCTGGGCTGCGCGTACACACTGCATGTTGCGCCTGATGGGACAGGGTTGCTGACTGTCAAAATGGGCTGGGTGGCGTTTCAATGGCGAGAGCAGGAATCGTTCATTCCGGCCGGCGCCGCATGCGCAACCAAGCCGGGACGCGGGCCCGGGACGCCGCACTTTACAGATGCGAGGCCCGAATTCCAAGCGAAGCTCGCGCAATTCGATGGTGACGGCGATGCGGCAGCTTTGGCCGGCGTACTGGCTGACGCCCGTCCGCGCGATGCATTGACGCTATGGCATCTGCTGGGGAGAACGCGTGGCGAGGAGCGCGCCGAAGTGTTCGATCGTTTTTCCAAATTGGTGAAACTGCCGCCCGATGTGACGCGTGCCAAAATTCTCGCCGACGATGAGAGCGCGATGGATGCGTCGTGGAACGCGCTCGGTTTCGGGAATACGGATTGGTGGCGCGGCTGGAAGCGGCGCTGGTGAGAACCATACTCAGCTTTGCTGCTTGATATCGTCCCGGCATAAGGCCGGGAAGTGATCGTTCCGGCGTCTCTGTGCTGAAAATGGAGGAGCTGCCTATATGACGCGCGCCGAACAAGCCATTATGCAAGCGATTCTTTCAATTCCGGAGGGCAAGGTGGCATCTTACGGACGGGTCGCCGCCGCGGCTGGCTACCCTCGCCATCATCGACAAGTGGCCCAGTTCCTGCGCAGGTATGGGAGTCATGTACCGTGGCAGCGCGTGGTTGGCGCAGGCGGCGTGTTAAAAACTCCAGTTGACGGAGCAATACATCAGCGGTTACTTCTTGAAAGAGAAGGCGTGCGATTCAACGGAGATCGCATCAATATCGCGCTCTACGAGTGCACGTTCGAATGATGCGAGGCCGCGGCTGAGCGCTAACGCGCGATACTGGTGTCCGTAAGCATCTCATCGAAGCGAAAATCTTCCTCGCTTATCAGCGTCAACCTGTGGTTGAGCGCACAGGGCGTTTGGTGCCCGTTGTGCGCGATCTAAATGGGAACCCGACGAGAATGGCTTCGAATTTTCAATCGAAGAAGTCGAAGTCTGTGCCATTCAAATCAAGCCCGATCTCTTCGCCGGGTGGGCGGAAGCGAATGCCGCTACCGAAAACGTAGCCTGACGAAGGGCCTCTGATCAATGCGCGCTCTCCGGCTCGACTCTGATCATCACGACGCCGTGCGAGGGAACGTCTGACGCGAATTCGCCGGTTGATTGCCCGCGATCCGCGTGCGCCCACAGATCGCGCACGTGGGCATTCCCGCTGATTCCGATGTCGCTCCAGCGCGCGGTCACTTTCGCGGTCGAGCCGCCGCGATTGAAGAGCCCCACCGCGTAAGCGCCGCCCGCAAGCGGCCGGGCCCAAACTTCGAGATCGCCATCCTTCGCGACGCGCTTCGCCTGCTTGCCGAGAGGATCTTGATCGACCGCGATGACCTCTTTGTTCGTCAGGATGTCGAGAATGGCGGGCGAGACATCGCGCAGATCGTTTCCCGCGAGCAGAGGCGCGGCGAGCAGACTCCACAGGCTCATGTGCGTGCGGTATTCGGTATCGGTCATTCCGCCGTTGCCGATTTCGAGCATGTCGGGATCGTTCCAATGTCCCGGCCCGGCATATTGGGCGAGATCCAGTTGAAGATCGAAGCCGATGTGCGACATCGAGCGCCAGTTGTCGCTGATGTCCCCAGTAGTGCGCCAGAGATTGCCGCCCACGCTGGCTCCCCAGTGGGGGCCATTCAGCACGCCATACTGGCACAGGCTATAGACGATGGGCCGGCCGGAAGAGAGCAGCGCCTGACCCATTTTGGCGTAGACGGCAGGCATCGAATGGTAATCGTAGACGGTGCTCGCGCTGCACCAGTCGTATTTCAAATAATCGATGCCCCACGCCGCATAGGTTTTCGCATCTTGCTCTTCATGCTGAAAACTTCCTTCGTAACCGGCGCAGGTTTTCGGCCCCGGCGAAGAGTAAATGCCAAGTTTCATGCCCTTGCTGTGCACATA
>DATJSB010000296.1:0-9442 GCA_035504315.1 Occallatibacter sp. | reverse complement strand
ATGAGCCAATGCGGTTTGCCCCGGCTTCCAGCATCGCCTTCACATCGGCCAGCGTGCGAATACCCTCCGATGCCTTCACACCGCAGCGCGCGCCTGCCACGCCGCGCATCAGAGCCACGTCGGCTGCGGTCGCGCCCCCCGTCGAAAAACCTGTCGACGTCTTGATAAAATCCGCGCCCGCCTGGATCGCAATCTCCGACGCGCGCAGCTTTTCTTGCATGGTCAACAGCGCGGTTTCCAGAATCACCTTGAGCACCGCGCCGTTGTGGTGCGCCACATTCACGGCCGCGTGGATGGTATGCTGCACGGCTTGATGGTCGCCGCTCTTGAGCAAGCCGATCGGCAGCACCATGTCGAGCTCCCGCGCGCCCAGCCGGATGAGTGCGGAGGCCTCCTGCCGGAGCGTCGAAACCAGCGATGCCCCGAAGGGAAACCCGATCACCGCGCCCACCGGAACACCCGTCCCGGCCAGCGCCTTTACCGCCGTCGCCGCCCAAACCGGGTTCACCATCGCGCAGGCAAACCGGTACCTCGCCGCCTCTTCACACAACTGCTCAACTTGGCTTCGGGTTACTTCGGGTTTTAGTATCGTGTGGTCGATTACCGCAGCCAGCGACTGCCAGCTCCTGAGTGTCTGCGCTGCAAACGCCGCCGAATCAAAGCTTCCATTATCAAACTCAAGGTCTTGAGACGCAATCGGGGTAATTGTTGACATAGACTCAGGCTCCAATGCCGTTCGTCCATCGCGTTTTCAGAGATGATGCGTTCCGAAGCCGGGATGCCGGGCCGGCGCTACCATCAACGAGCGCCAACTTTTTTCCAAGCCCGATACGCCTCTGCATCTCTGAAATTGCCGAATGACGGCTCTTTTCACCCTCTCCGGGAAAAGAGTATACGGCAAAACCCGTCACAGCCGCCTCAAGACTCACAATTACTTTTTAATGAATCGATCCCCCCAAATCCGGCTCCCGGATTCGTCAGGCATTGATTTCCATCCGCTCAATCTGCCCGTCGTTGATGGTGTAAGAATGCCGCACCTCGGTGTCGATCAGGAGCCTGCCTTCGAGGTCGCGAACCGTCTGGTGAACCCGAACCTCGAACCGTCCCAACGCATCGCGTTCGATACTCACCGGTTCAACGTGTGGGTCAATCATGGCGAATTGCCGCTGCCAATAGGCGCGCACCGCATCCACGCCATGCACGTAGCCGCCTTCCATCCCGTTGGCCCATTCAACCTCGGCGCTCATGTGCGCCAGCACATCTTCAATACGACGCGCATTGAAGTCCCGATACATCGTGCGCAACAGCTCCTGTTCGTCCACGCTCGCACTCCTCGGCTTCTATGCCGGCTGATCCGGAGGCATCAGGCAGATGTCCGGTAAATTGCGATAGCGTTCGGCAAAATCCATCCCATAGCCGATCACAAACAGATTCGGCACCGCAAATCCTACGTAGTCGGCCTCGATCTTCTCGATCCGCCGCGAAGGCTTGTCGAGCAACGTGGCGATGCGCAAAGTCTTTGGATGCTGCTGCAGGAAGAGCTTGCGCAGGTAGGCGAGCGTCAGGCCGGTGTCCAGAATGTCTTCCACGATAAGCACGTTCTTGCCCTCGATCGGTTCATCCAGGTCCTTGATGAGCTGCACCGCTCCCGACGAGGTCTGACTGCCCTTGGGATAGCTTTTGACCGCAACGAAATCGAAGGTAGCGTCAACGTCAATGGCCCTCGACAGGTCGGTAAGGAAGAACGCCGCGCCCTTGAGAACGCCAACCATTGTCAGTTTCTCGCCTTTCAGATCGCGCGTGATCTGTTCGCCCATTTCGGCCACCCGCTCGGCAATCTGCTGGCGGGAGATAAGAATTTCGAGTCCCCTGAAGGTCGTGGTAGCCATGCACACAGTATCACCTGAAATATTCGATCCCGCCTCTGTGTAAATCGCGGAAGGCGCGCAGCGAGGCAGGAATGTAAGTGCTTCAGCCGCTGCGTTGAGCCGTTGATTGAAGTGTGTCGGCGTCGACACTTTCCGCTTTGAACCGTCAACCCCCGGCAATAAACTGGCCGGGTATCTGCCCCCGTCTATACTTGAAATAGCAATGTACCCGTACATCCACATCCCTCATCTGTTTACTTTGCCCACTTTCGGGCTCATGTTGTGGCTGGCCGCCGTTATCGCCGCGGTGGTGGTCGACCGCAACTTCAAGCGCGCCCGCATTGACGCCGACGCCATTGGAATGGTGGCTATTGCCGTTGTGGCGGGCATCATTGGCGCCAAGGTTTGGCACGTTATCGACACGCCCTCCGAATTCAAGCTCGACGGCTGGCGGGTTCTTTACGATACGGCCGGCTTTGCCTGGTACGGCGGGCTGATCTTCGGCATCGGCGCACTCGTTTTCCAGGGATGGCGCGCCAGGATCGGCGCACTGCGCACTCTCGACCTCGCCGCCCCGGCCGCGGCGGTCGGATACGGCATCGGCCGCATCGGCTGCTTTCTCTCCGGCGACGGCTGCTACGGCATTCCCACCAGACTTCCCTGGGGAATGACTTTTCCCCACGGCATCGATCCGGTCTTTGTGCCGGTTCATCCCACCCCGCTTTACGAAATGGCCGCAGGAATTCTCATTGGCGCCTGGCTCTACTGGCGCGGCGGCAAGCCACATGCCACGGGCGCCATTCTCGGCCGGTACCTGCTGCTTACCGGCCTGGCCCGTTTCCTGGTCGAGTTCATCCGTCGCAATCCCAAGGTGCTGTGGGGAATGTCGAATGCCCAGCTCGCCAGCGCCGGGGCTGCCTTAGTCGGAATCGCCATTATCTGGTGGGCGGCAAAGCGGCCGGCAGAGCTGCCCGCGACGGTGCCGGCGCCGGTGGGCAAGCCGGCATAGAGCCGGGTGGGTGGCGCACCCATGTTTTTCGTCTTCACCCTCCCACCCTCAGTGGTGGGCCGGTTTAGATTTCAAAAACTTAGGGTGCGCTAACCACCGATTTTCCGCCCCTTCAAAACGAAAACGTAGTCTGAAAATTAATCGCCCGGTTCCCCGGCGTGGGATTGGCAAAGGCGCCTGACGCCAGCGACTGCGTCTTGCCGTAAAGCGGCGAGAGCAGCACGCCGTTTGGCGTGCCCAGGTTCACCATGTTGAACACATTGCTGGTGCCGACAACAAACGTCAGGTTGAACCGTCGCGGAGCCGCCTGGTCGAGCTTCACGGCTGCTCCTCCGTTGCCGATGACCCGGCCGCTCCCGCTGTTTGCATTTGCGGTGTAGGTTTGACCTTCGCGCCCGGTCCTGGTGCGCGGCCCCACACCGATCACTTTGCTGAGGCGCACGTGGTACACGGCATTAGCCGGTCCGGTCCCCAGATCGAAAGGAACTATCGTCTCGTCTTTGCCCACCGGATTTGTGTCGAGACAGCCGTACTGCGTCGCAACCACCCCCGCCGTGCCGCAGGTCCCAAACGTGGGCCGCGCGTTAAAGCGATTGTTGCCGGTGAGGTCTTCGCCGATAGTGATGTTGTAGGGCACGCCGGATTGCGCCGTGAGCAGCGACGCGAACACGATACCCCATGGGCCGGAGTAGCTGTTGAGGAAGGTGAGGCGCTGCCGGTAGCCGAACGGCGCGCGGCCGTAGTCGAGTCCGGGATTGGCTCCAACCGAGGGTGTGAAGTTGACACCCAGGGTGTCGCTCCTCGCCTCGTTGATGAGGTAGTAGCCGGTGAAGACGAACCGCTTCCGCTGGATACTCGTGGTGAAAATGAGTTGGTTCTGGCGGTAAAACCCTCCCGACTGGAACTGGTAGTTGTACTCGGCCGGAGCGGCGCCCGTGATGGTGTAGTTGGCCGGGTCGAACGGGGGTGCGTTGATGCAATCGCTCAGATAATGGTGAACGCCCTGGGTGTAGAGGTAAGTGATGTTGGCGGTAATGCCCTTGGCGATCTGGCGATCGACGCCCACGCCGGTTTGCATGTCCAGCGCGGCGTGAAAGTGGTGAGAGATAGTCTGGACAGTGAGCGATTTCGAGCCCAGCGAAGCGAGAACCGAGCCCGGTATGGGAGCGTCAGGGTTATAGAATCCCGGGTTCTGAACGATATAGGCTGTCTGGTTGATGCCGTTGTTGTGAATGGCCTCCGCAATGTACGGCGTGCCCGAATACGAACCGGCAAATGAGTTGGGCACCGTGAACCGGTTGTAGAACCAGCCGTAGCCGGCGCGGATGATCGTCTTTGGCGTGGCTGTGCCGTGAACGCTCGGGCTCCAGGCAATCGCCGCGCGCGGCGCCCAGTCGCTGTGATCGTGAATCCGGTTCTGGCCTTCCAGGCGCAGGCCAATGCCGATGCTGAGGTCCGGTCGAGCCTTCCAATCGTCCTGAAAATAGAATGCGCCGTCGAAGAGCTTCAAATTAACTGCGGGATTCGCAATGACCGTGGCGACGTATAGAGCGGGTTGCTGCGCCTGGTAATCGGCCACCGTCTGAAACGTGTAAGTTCCGTTCTCGCCGGTCGTCGCGTAGCTCATGGCGTCGTTAAGCTTCAACCGAGTGCCGAAGCGGAGGGTTTGGTTGCCCATGGTTGCGGTCGAATAGTTCTGCAGTTCGAAGCTGTTCTGCGTGTCGCGTTCTGCGCCCGCATTATTGCCCCCTGAAGTGAAAGCGCCTTCCGCAATAATGGTCGGCGTGCCGCTCGCAGCCTCCTGGTTGTTGATGATGTGGCTCCATTGAAAATGGGTTTCGTTGACGAAGTGCGTGTTCACGAGGAAGGTTTCGCCGATTTGCAGAGCATTCTCCTCACTCAGAATGCTTGAAGCCTGAGAAGAAAGGTCAAGTGCGCCCACGTTCTGGCCGGTGAGGTAGGTGCGGTAGAACGAATCCCGCATCGAGAGCGTGTTTCTCGCGTTGAGCTGAACATCGATCCGCGGATTTACTGAGAGCGTATCCACCGGCGCTGGAACTGCCTCGAGAATGTTCGTTGTAAGATCGGCTGGATCGAGCGCATCCACCATGTTCTGGTTCTGAAAGATCATGCGGAACCCGTTGAAGTAGAAAGCCGCATTCTTTGTGAGTGGCCCGCTCAGATCGCCGACGATGGTGTACTGGTAGTAGCTGGGTTGGTTTGAAACAAGGGGATTGGCCGTGTTGACTGCCGATGGATTGCCGCCCGCGGAAATCGAGCCGCCTAACTTCTGCGAGCCCGGCTTGGTAATGATCTCAACGCGGCCGTAGCCCAGCCGGTCGTACGCGGCAGAGAACGGGTCCTGGTTCACGCGAATCTCAAGGATCGACGATTTGGGTGGAATTTTGCCGCCTGCGAATCCGTCGATATAAATCTCGCCTCCGTTGGGGCCGGCCGCGGGCCCGGCAAGCGTCTGCAGTTCGCTTTGCAACTCATTCGGATCGTCTGATAGCGCATTGAGAGCGCTGCCGCGAATGATGGTGGCATTGGCGTTCTGGTCCGCTCCCACTCCTACCTGCTGATTTTGTTCCGCCACCGTCACCGACTCTTTTTCAACCGCGATGGTAAGTTTCAAATCAACTTGCTTGGTTTGACCTGTTGCGACCTTGATGCGATCGACCCGGAAGACATCGAAGCCCTTGGCCTTGGCTTCAATGGAATAGGTGCCGGGTCTCAATCCGCGAATGCTGTACTCACCATCGCCGTCGGATTCGGTTTGCGCCCCGCGCCCCCCGCCGATAACCGTAACCTGCGCGCCGGCAATCGCTGCGCCGCTCGGATCAAGCACTGTTCCGTGAATCGAAGCGGTTGGGGAGGGAGCCTGCGCCGCCGCGTGCTCCGCGAAATGAAGAGACGCGATCAGCAAAACAACAAGGCCCAGGTTGCAGAACTTCGATTTCATTTTCTTAACTTCTTTGGCGCCACGTTTTGGAACGGCCTCAATGAGAAACACCTCTGCCACTGCGCGGGCTTGCGCCGAACGCGAGGATTCTTGCGTAAAGGTGATCGAACAGAACTAGGAAAAAATGGAACAGATCAAACTCCGCCGCCCAACTTGCGGCACGCGGGAGTAATGGCGTTAACGTCAAGATTTCTTCGAATAAGAGTCTCTCACGCCGAATGCTGGGTTCGAAAGTAATTTCCCCGACGCCGGTCTACCGTTACGACACCACGCTGCATCTCATGAATGCCGCGCTGATCCAAATTGTTCGCCACGAGTCATCTCGCGCCTTGACTCAAAACTCTCTTCAGCAGCCCTTTTAGAGCAAGTTGTAAACTCGTGCCCTCCCACCGGGTTTTTGATCTCGAATTTGCTAGCTCCCGTCGGGGTAGCCGCCCCGGTGCAGCACCATTGGAAACCACGGCAGCGTCTTCGGCCTTGGAACTTCGGCCCGCCAGCAGCCTTTTGGCGCCTCCGTGCCTTTGAGCAATTCCGTCTGGTCGCGGCCCGAGTCGCCCAGCAGTTTCTCCAGTGCCTTGCGCAGCCGAGCCATGCGATCGCCGAAACGCTTCTCCCACAGCGTCTCGATCTCGTCTACCAGGCGCAGATATGCCAGTTGCGCGGTGCGGCCTTTGGCCGTAAGCTTCACCACGCGCGCCTTCCCCACGCCCTCCTGCGTTTCAATGCAAAGGCCGCGCTTCTTCATGAATCCCAGCGCCATGGCAATGGCTTCCTTCGACACACCCGAGAGTATAGGCAGATCTCTCACCCGCACGCCTTTTTCGTTCAGCACCCGCAAAATATCGGCGCACAGCGCGAGCGACAATTTGGACACGTCTTCAAATTCGAGCGCGAAGGCCACCAGCACCCGCGCCAGCAACTCCACCAGTCTCAACTCTTCAACCGGTTCCGATTCCGCAGCTTCCGACTTAATCCGCCTGGGCTGCGTCCTCGTCATGGCGAGCCCGAAGCCCAGAATCGGCATGCAATTCGGCAGCGTCTGCGGCAATTCCACAACCATCGCCCTCAAAGCCGAACGCAGTTCCTCGATCTCGTCCCACCCGAATCGCTTCTCCCAGCGCCGCTCGATTGCGCCCGGCAGCATCTCCCAAACTTTTTTCCCCGCGCTTCCAGCGACAGTGGGTTTAATCACCCAATCGGCCTCGGGCGGTTTGGCGCGCGTGTCCAAAGGCGATGGCGCCAGCCACACGTGACCCCATCGCAGCATGCCGTTCAAGTTGGTGCCGGTGCGTGCGCGCCGCTCCAACTCCCGTACCGTGATGCCTTCGTCGGGCAGATGTTTCAGGCAGTTCAGCCACATTACCATCGAGGTCAGCCACGGCCCGTACCCGGCGGCGCTTTTGCCCTGCCGGGTGGTGGTGTGCGGAATCTGCACCTCGGCGGCGTTGTCGGCCTCAATGGTGAACGCGACCAGCGCGAACGAGAGCAGGGCAGTGAAAGGAAGCGGCTCGTCCATTGCCGCGATTATCCAACCAGGTTCGCGCCGGTGCAACCCCCTCTGCAAAATCAGCCTCGTATTTGTCGCAGCCGGGTCGCCCCCGTAGAATCTCCTAAGGACCGGCGGCGCTCGCGCCTTGCGGGCCAACTCACAATGAGCGAACATGAAACAGGAAATCCGCAGCAGGCTTCGCCGGTTTCTCCGGCATGGATCAAGGTAGAGAGGGCGCGTCATCCTCAGCGGCCCTACCCCATGGACTTCTTCGAACGAATCTTCACTGACTTCAGCGAGATTCACGGCGATCGCGCCTTTGGCGACGATGAGGCCGTGGTGTGCGGCATGGGCCGCCTCGACGGCGAAGAGGTCATGCTGATCGGCATCCGAAAGGGCGGCACCACCAGGGAACGCATCAAGCGCAACTTCGGCATGCCCAGTCCCGAGGGCTATCGTAAGGCGCTGCGCGTGATGAAGATTGCCGAAAAATTCTCGCGGCCGGTGATCGCGCTTATCGACGTGACCGCCGCCTACCCCGGTCTGGGCGCCGAAGAGCGCGGCCAGGCCGAAGCCATCGCGCGCAACATTCGCGAGATGGCCCGCCTGCGTGTTCCTACAATTTCCGTCATTACCGGCGAAGGCGGATCGGGCGGCGCGCTTGCGCTTGCTGTCACCGATCGCGTCCTGATTCTCGAAAACGCCATCTACTCCGTCATTCCTCCCGAAGGCGCGGCAGCCATCATGTGGCGCGACGTGGTGCACAAAGATCGCGCCGCCGCAGCGCTCCGTGTTACGGCGCCCGAAGTCGCCCAGCTTGGCTGTGTCGATGAAATCATCTCCGAGCCGCCCGGCGGTATCCACACCGACCATGAAACTGGTTCGCAGTTGCTGGGTGCGGCCCTCCGGCGTCACCTCGCCGAGCTCAAAGCGCTGCCCACCGATGAGCTGCTCGCCCTGCGCCAGAAGAAGTTCCGCAGCATTGCGCAGTTTTATACCGAAGAATAATCGCAACCTCAGCCATCGAGCGGACCAACCGATGAAGACGCAGATGATTTCGGCTTCCACCCTCCCCACGCGGAGGAGCGCATGACTGCATCACCCAGCGCCGGAGGCCGGCTGCGCGCCTATTTCGAATTTGTTCTGGCTGTCTTCTACTACTTTCTGGCGCGGGCGCTTGCCCATCATGGCGCCCAGGGCCTGCTGCAGGACGACTGGAATCCCCTCATCGAGCAGGCCATGCTGGCCTTTCTGCTCATTGTGGGTTACGCGTCGATGGGTTTCTGGCTTGACCGTGAGCCTCATCCTGTCGGCGCCCAGGGATTTCCCCCCCGCGCCGGCCTCACCGTCGAGATCGGCATGGGTGTGGCGACCGGCTGGGCGCTGGCGGTCGTCTGCGTACTGCCCATGGTCGTCTTCGGCGGCATCAGCATTGTGCTCTCCGGCGATCTTGCCTCCTGGGGATGGCTGGCTGCCGATGCAGCTTTCTTTGCGCTGGCCGCTCTGGTTGAAGAAGTTGCCTTCCGCGGATACGCTTTCCAGCGATTCGTGCGCGCCCTCGGCCCCATCGGCGCGTCCCTTGGCTTTGCCGCCTACTATGCCCTGGTCCAGTCGCTGATTCCCGGTTCAGGTCGCGCCAGCTTTGCGGTTTCGGCGGCCCTCGGACTGGTGCTGGCAACGGCCTATTTGCGCACCCGGGCCCTATGGCTGAGCTGGGGGCTTAATTTTGCGTGGAAGGCCAGCCGGGCGCTTTTGTTCGGTCTTGCGGTGAACGGCGACAACACCCACTCCCACGTGATTCAAGGCGATCCCATGGGGCCGATTCGCCTCACCGGCGGCGCCTTTGGCCTCGATGGCTCGTGGCTCGCATTCGTGGTCATGCTGGTAGCCATCCCGGTTGTTTTCCGCGTTACCCGTGAACTCGACTTCCGCTATAACGCACCCGTGCTCAAGCCGGGCGGAATTCCTGTCGATCTCGATGCCGCAGGCCGCGCCCAGCATGAGGCGGCCATGGGCGCCTCAGAGCCTGCCGCACCCGCGCTGGTGCAGATCGCCGGGGCTCAGCCCTCTGAAGCCGCTGCCCCTCAGGACAACGCAAAACCATCCCCTGGCGA
>DATJSB010000295.1:0-8888 GCA_035504315.1 Occallatibacter sp. | reverse complement strand
GCTGGGCTCGACTGCGGCGCGGCGTTTCATCCATCGCCACAGCGCTTTCGGCGTGCGCCCCCTTGTCCGCTTATCGACATGCACCTTCACATCGCCACGGGAGTCGTGGCCGCGATAGCCCATGTCCACATGCGCCTCTCGGACCCGGTTCCCGATCATGTTCTTGACCTGTTCCATCTGGGCAGCCAGCGTATGCCCATCGTAAGGATTTCCGGTAAAGCTCCGGGCTCCGGCCAGCCAGCCGCCCCGGCTGGTAACCGCCACACCAGGGCCTGTTAACACTACTGGGGCGGTTGGCGATAACAGTCCAAGTCGCGTATCCAGGTCGAATGCGGACCGACATTTTGAGTTCTGGGCGGATGGCCGCTAGCCGGAAATTGCCCTCTTGCCGGCGAGCGACAATTTGCTCGGAACGACAGATTGGAGACTATCATTCACCCGAACGCCTCGGTTTGACCATGGTTAAGACTCCGCGCCAGTATGCAGCGCACTCGCTCTTCCAACTGATTCCGGGAATGGAATAGAGCATGGAGTTCGACATCCCGGGGTCGGCATCTTTGCTGCGAGGTTTTCGCCCTGGAGCGGATTCACCTTTATTCCCAAATAGAACGACGGCCTGGACAACGTGTCCAGGCCGTCGAGGTGAACTGTGGATTTTGGGAATAGTGCATCGCGCTGCCGCGAGTGCCCTAGCATTTTCACTCATGCTCCCAAGCCGTGATTGCTGATGGCGTCACCGGTTAGACCGGCTTCCTTGGGCGACAGCGTAGTCGCTCCATCGGAAAAATGCCACTCCGCACATCGGGTCAAAGGTTGCATTAGTACGTGAAAAGATGCGGTAGCGTCCCGTGCGGTTGAATTCTCTACGCAGAGGCCACCGTGGGGTCTGGGCGCGATGCCCTAAACCACAATCACCTCACGTGCTGTAATGCTGGAAGAGACTTTTTCGATATCCTCCTCCTTCCTTCTACGAGACCACTGTACCCCCGGATTCACACGTCGTCAACAATTGCTTCTTCCGGGAAAAAACCACAGCGTGCCCCAAAGATGCTTTGTGTGCCGCCGTTCTGAAGCCTGAGTAGTGACGAGTAATAGCCATCAGTCTGAGACTGGTCTGTCGGGCTGTCTATCCCTCCCAAGGGGTATAAAGCTCCGCCCTAAAACTCGCCGCCCGGCCTTGACAGCGTTTTTCATTTCAATCGATCTATTGAACGGTCAGTGAGAACCTAAAACTTTCGGTGAGAGAACCAGCTGTCGCAGTTACCTGGATCGAGTTAGTGCCCGCAGGTGCTTTAGAGAGGCCGCCGCTGGCGCACCCGGAATCCCGGGTGCGCCAGGCATGCAGCGAACAATGCAGGCCGCGGCTATTGTTCGTCGTAATAACCCAGTGTCATCTCCGATGAGTCGTTTTCGATGACCACGCCCTGAGTCAGATCCATCATGTACAGCGTAAAAGCGGTTTTGCCGCCGGTTGGGTTCACGAGTATGATGCCAGGTCCGGCAAACGCGCCATTCGATCCGGTGTAAGCCGCCGAGACCGAAAGCGACTGTCCCGAACTGCCGCCGGATACGACATCGTTCTCGTCGAGCATGCCGGTCACCTTTGTGCCGGCGTTGATCAACCCGAGCGCATCTTCCTCGCACACTTTCCCAAAGTTCGGTATGCAGCCCACACCACTGCCGGATGATTGCTCAGCCAGGTCGAGAGCATAGGGTCCGGAGAAGTTGGACGTGAACCATTGGCCATTGCTGGAGTTGCCGAAGTAGGCGTACGGGTCATACTGCATTGTGCCTGCGCCGTAGAGCCAGTCGCAGCCTGTGCAGGCGGCATCACCCGGATTATTTGCCGGCATGCCCGGGTCCATCGAGATGACCAGAGCATGACCGTCTCCGGTCAGGTAGAGTTCCAGGTTGTAATTGAAGGTGACTCCATCGGTGATGTTGGTCAGGCTTACGCGGCCAGTGCCGCCATCCACGCCGTTGCCGGGCAGGTCGATGGTAAAGCACGGCGTAGCTGCCAGCCCGCTCAGGCATGGGGTTGAGGATTCCGCGGCCAGCGTGGCTCCTCCTTGCAATGGATTCGTGGAGACGAGATTGTTGAAGCTGAGGTTACCGCTCACGCTCCCATCCGGGTTGAAGGCAAGAATGCCGGCCGCCTGATCGGGACCTCCGCCGGTCTCGTTGGACAGACCAGCGAGGCCGACGACGAAGGCGTAGTTGTTGATCAAATATCCGTTGAACTTTCCGGTGTTGGATCCCTGGCCGAGGGCAACGCCGCCCGTCCACCCTCCGATATCGGTACCGCTCGGATTTTCGACCAGCTTGATGTGATCGTTGTCGATCATGTATCCGCTGAGCAGAATATTCTGTCCGGCATACGGCGAGGACGATGGCCAAGCGGGGGTGAGCTGCATCGTCACAAACCCGTAGCTATCGGGGGATTGAGAGGTCGTACCCGAAACCCCCAGGCCGGACAGCACGCCCGGACCGCTGTTCTGGCTCAGGGTTCCACCGGAATCGTTGATGTCAATAACGCTGCCTTTTCCGGAGATCGTTCCTTTCCCGTCGACATTGATAACGCCTCCCATTGCCGCGGGCGTTATGTATTGATTCTCGTAGAGAGCCCAGCCGCCGAGCTCGAACGCATAGCCGCCCGATGGAGCCGCGAGAGTACCGGATTGCAAATCGATTGTTCCGTTGGCGCTGCCGAAGCCGTCGTTCTCAATCAGCATGGCATGCGTCGCGCTGGTGAACAGGACATTGAATGTGACGCTGCCGGCAGCCGCCGCCGGTGAACACGAATTGACGGCTGGGTTGCCGATGTAGCCGTCCATGAAATTCAGCGTGACCACGTAGTTGCCGTTGGCGTCGGGTCCGCCGATCGAACCCCCCGTGATCGGCTCAGGGGTGGTGACACCGGCGAGGTAGGCACACGCATCGACAAAGGTCTGTTCACCTTTTGTAATGGAGGCGCCATTGCTGCTCACGGTGAAGGCTCCCGTGTAGACGTACTGGCCGCCATAGTTGGTTCCGCCGCCCGAGAGCGGGTAGTCCACCACGTCTTCTCCCTGCACGTAGAACACGTAATTGCTGTTCGATTGGAACGTAAGCACGGCGGAGGCCTGGTTGGTCAGGTTGAACACGGCCTCGCCGGGCCCGGTAGGCGCGTCCATCTGATAACTGCCGGTCGAATTATTCGCCTGGAAGTTTCCGGCGGCCGCCAGTCCGTTGGGTTGCGAGTAGATGGTGGATGCGTTGGAATTGAGGTCTCCAATAAAGAAGCCCTCCGCGCCCGTTGCGCCGGCCTCATTGATGAAGACCTCTCCCACATCGGACACCGGGTTTCCGCTGCAATCGGTGGTCACAACATAGAACGGCGCAAAGTAATAGTTTTCCAGCGCACTCGCGGAGGCGGGAAGGGGCGCATAGCAGAGTGTTGATTCGTCCCAATCCGTCAGCGCGAAACTGGAGGCAGACGCTGCGTTCGGGGTGGTGGCCTTGACCGTGAAGGGGCCGGACGAATTGTTATAGTTCGAGTAGACTTCAGAGGAAATCGCGATGCCGTTCGCGTTCGTCATATCGGTTTCAGTGTTTTTGTTTGTGCTCGCGAATGTGGCAGTGGCTCCGGTGGTTGGCGCCGTGAAAGTGACTGCGACATTCGCAGCCGGCGCGCCGTTGGAGATGGCCGTCACCTGTGCGACCAGAGGCGTGTTGAAGGACCCCCCATTCTCATTCAGCTGCGGGGTTCCGGCGATCGCCTTAATGGTTTGGGTCGAGCCGCTTGAAGACGTGTTGGTCAGGGAGAAGTCAGCCGGGGAGCTTGCTGCTGACGTTGTTGCCGTGACTGTATACGGACCACCAGAGGTTGAATTCGCCTTGAAGGTCGACGAAGTTGCCAGGCCGCTCCCATCTGTGGTGTCGGTCTCCGTATCGGTTCCATTGCCGAAGGTGCCGCTCGCGCCGGATGCGGGAGCCGTAAATGTGACGGAGACACCGCTTTCAGGCGAGCCGTTGGATTTAACCAGAGCCACAAGGGGATTGGCGAAGCTGGTGCTCACGGTCGCGCTTTGACCCGAGCCGCTCGATACCGAGATGGTAATGACCGCAGCCGCGTTGTTAGTCAGTGTGAACGAGGCGGGCGCGGTCGCGCCGGAGGTGGTTGCTGTCACCATATATGGTCCACCAGCGGTAGCGTTCGCCTTGAACGCCGACGAAGTGGCAAGTCCATTTGCATTGGTGGTATCGGTTTCGGTGGCTGTTCCATTGCTGAAAGTGCCGCTCGCACCCGATGCGGGAGCCGTGAACGTGACGGAGACTCCGCTTTCAGGCGAGCCGTTGGACTTAACCAGAGCCACAAGGGGATTGGCGAAGCTGGTGCTCACGGTCGCACTTTGACCCGAGCCGCTCGATACCGAGATGGCAATGACCGGAGCGGCGCTGTTGGTCAAGGTGAACGAGGCGGGCGCGGTGGCGCCGGAGGTGGTTGCTGTCACCTTGTACGGACCGCCCGAGGTAGCGTTCGCCTTGAATGCTGACGAAGTGGCAAGTCCATTTGCATTAGTGGTATCGGTCTCGGTGGCCGTTCCATTGCTGAAGGTGCCGCTCGCACCCGATGCGGGAGCCGTAAATGTGACGGAGACTCCGCTTTCAGGCGAGCCGTTGGATGTGACCAGAGCCACAAGGGGATTGGCGAAGCTGGTGCTCACGGTCGCACTTTGACCCGAGCCGCTCGATACCGAAATGGCAATGACCGGAGCCGCAGTGTTGGTAAGGCTGAAGGAAGCAGGTGAACCGGTGTTTCCTGAGAAGTTTGCGGTGACCTTAAAAGGTCCCCCAACGATTGCGTTCGCCGTAAACGTTGAGGCGGTCGCAATTCCACTCGTATTTGTGCTGTCCGTCTCTTTATTGGTTCCATTGCTGAAGGCGCCGCTGGCTCCCGTCGCAGGTGCGGTAAACGTAACGGAAACGCCGCTGACCGGATTGCCGTCGCTATCCATGACCGTGGCTTGCAGTGCGGTTGCGAAAGCCGCGCCAACTATAGCGGATTGCGTCGCGCCGGCGGTCGCACTGATCGACGCAGGACTCCCGGCCGTATTTGACATGCTGAAAGAGGCAGGTGTTGTCGCGCCCGTGGTCGATGCCGAAACGCTGTACGACCCAGCTGTCGTTCCTGCCGTGAACGTCGATGCCGTGGCTACACCCTGGGCGTTTGTGGTTACGGTATCGGTTGCCGTGCCGCCGGAGAAAGTGCCGCTGGCTCCGCTTGCAGGAGCTGTAAACGTGACCGACGCGCCGCTCAATGGCGACGAGCCTTTCATCACGGTTACTGACAATGACGTAGCGAAAGCTGTGCCCACTGTCGCGCTTTGCGAGTTTCCTCCGCTGACTGCGATCGTGGTCGTCTTTGATTTCGATCCACCGCATCCGATGAATGCCGAGGACGCTCCCAATACCAGAATGAGAAGCAACGATCCATGCTGTTTCATTGCGCACCCCCGTTGTTCGCGGACTCAGATGAAGCTTGCCAGGTACGGTTCACTGTCCGAACCAGAACCCCGCTTTCGGCGCGCACCGCCACGCTTTGGCCGTTGAAATTAATTTGCCGGGCGAGCAGGTAATCTCTTCCATTCACCTGCATCATCGCTCCAATAATTCCTATGGTGGTCCCGGATTTCAGGCTCTCGACCGTTGCCTTGCTCATGTAGGGCCCCAGGTGTACATCCAAGGGACCTTGCGCTGCGTTTACGATCACATGCAAGCCAACAGGACTCCCGGGAATACGATGCGATACGACTTCCTGGACGGTTCCCTCGATGGAGATTTCATGGGCCGGGTCGTAAGCCTGCATCCAAGGCCGTGGGTTGACGGGCTTCGCTGCCGTTTGCGCGCCGAGCGGAATCGCCACGACCGCCGCGACCGCCACGAACAGGCTGGCAATTAGCGCAAAGCGCAGCGCGGCACATCTGCAGCCGGCGAAACGAGAGCGATGATCTGCCGCACGTTTATTGTTCCGGATCCTTTTGTTGAGCATTCCGAAACGGCTCAGTGCCGCTAGGTTGAATGTCAAAGCGTTAAGCGCACGCGTCGCGTGAGTCATCGAAGTGACCTCCTGGGTACCTTTGTGTGCGCCGGCGTCGAAGGGACGGGGAAAACCCGAGGAAAGCAGACGCAGAACGGGAAAATGGCGGGGAAGATGAATAAAAGCGTCCTGAACTTCTCACTGTTCAGGCGCCGGACGCAAGTGCCACGATGCGCCAAGACGGGCCATTCTGGGACTCTGATCCCTTTGAAACCGCTGGACATCCGTGCATGGCACTCGTATGATCCTGCTTAAGCGCCCACCCCAAGGCCAATACCCCGGTAAAGACGCGGACATGGCGTCCTCTGATATAGAAAATTCCGGCCCCGCAAAGACACTCGTCTCGTGGAAAGAGATAGCGGTTTTCCTCAATCGCGCCGAGCGCACGGTCAAGCGCTGGGAGCGAGAACGCGGTCTGCCTGTGCATCGCGTGCCGGGCGGTGAGCGCGGAGGTGTTTTCGCCTACTCGAACGAACTGGCTGACTGGCTCAAAGGCAAAGCCGAGGAATTGGAAGCCGAGGACCGGACCTCCGGCGAACCGGATGCCGGTCATACCGCTGAACAAACCGCAAGCGAGCAAGCCACACGGCAGGCGGCCGCCTCAGTTGAATCGCTGCCTGCTGCTGCCCCCGCCGGGCATCGCCTGACTGTGAGCCCTGCTCGAGTCGCGGCCTGGCTCGTGCCCTTGGCCCTTACCGGGGCATTCATCTACTATCTCTCCGGCGGCCACAACGATTCGCGCGTCACGGCGGTCGGCGATCGCGTACCCTCGAATGCCCGAGCCTCCGATCTCGCGCCCAATTCTGTTGCGGTTTTGCCCTTCACCAACGTGGGCGGAGGCGTGAGCTCCGACTATCTCAGCGACGGCATTACGGAGTCATTGATTGGCAACCTCGCCCGCGTTCCGCTACTCAAGGTCCGTTCACGCGATTCGGTCTTTCGCCTCAAGGGAAGAGACATTGACGTGCAAGAGGCAGGAAGCGAACTTGGCGTGCCGGTGGTGGTGAGCGGCCGAGTGGCCGTGCAGGGCGCCAACATTGAAATCAGCGCTGAGCTCACCAACGTCCGGGACAACACCGAAATCTGGGGAAAGCGATACACCGGCAAAAGTTCCGACCTTATTCAACTCCAGGAGCAACTCACGGGCGACATCGCGGAAAAGTTGCGCTCCACTCTCACCTCCGTCGACAGGGAGCTGGTCACCCGGCAAGGCACGCAGAACACTGAGGCCTACACCTTGTATTTGAAGGGGCGTTACGGGTGGAACCAGAGAAACCTGACCAGTCTTGAGGCCTCCATTCCCTATTTCAATCAGGCCATCGCCAGGGATCCTGGTTATGCTTTGGCGTATTCAGCCCTCGCCGACGTCTATTCCGTGCTTCCGTTTTTCGGAGGCAATCCCGCCGAGGACTTCCCCAAGTCCGGCATCGCAGCCCGCGAAGCTCTTCGCCTGGATCCTACCCTGGCTCATCCCCACGCCATTCTGGGCAGCATCCAGATGGAATACGACTGGGATTTTGCCGGCGGCGAGGCTGAATTCAGAAAGGCTTTGGCGCTCGACCCCAACGATGCCACCGCCCATCAATGGTTCGCTGAAAACCTGGGCATGATCGTCGGCAGAGAGCACGAGGCACTGGCAGAAATCGATCAGGCCCATCTGCTCGATCCAACCTCGCTCGTCATCCGCCGCGTGAAGGGAAGCGTCCTTGTTGCCGCGCGCCGCTACGATGATGCCATCGCGGTTTGCCAGCAGTTGCTGGTGGAGAACCCGACCTACAATCTGGCCCATGACTGTCTGGGCTATGCCTACTGGGGAAAACGAATGTACCCCCAGGTTATTGAACAGTGGAACGCCTATTACCATCACTCCGGCAATCGGAATGAAGCCGAACTGGGCGAGGCGGTGGACAGAGGATTCCGCTCCGCTGGTTGGCGCGGCGCACTCGCCGAAGCCATCAAAGTCCTGATCAATCAGCGCCAGACCGGTTATGAGTCTCCATACGAGATCGCCCGCTTGTACGCCGACCTGGGCGATAAGGAGAAAGCATTCGAGTGGCTCGACACGGCTTATCGCGAGCACGATTTCCTGCTAAAAGAGCTGAACACTGCCTTTCAGATGGATAATCTCCGCTCCGACCCCCGCTATGCCGAGCTGGTTCGCAAAGTCGGCTTGCCAAAATTGCAGTAGCCGTTGGCCGCTGTCGCCGTTCGGCGAGCTTGCCGGTGTGCAGGCCCAGCAATCAGCCAACCAGGACGTGGTGGCCGCGCTGGACTGGCTCAAGATGCATCCCAAGGTCGACGCCGGCCGCATTGTCGCTTCGGGATGCTCCTCCGGCGGCATTCAAACTCTCCTGACCGCCCAGAAGGGACTGGGCGCGCGAGCCTCTATCGCCTTCGCTCCGGCGGCGGAATCGTGGAGCAACGGGGCGCTCGACGTGATGCTCGAAGATGCCGTTAGCCACGCGCGCGCTCTGGTCTTCATCCTCCAGGCCAAGATTGACTTCAGCACCCAGCCAACCGAGGTCTTAGCCCGCATCCCTCACATGCCGCTCTATAAATGTAATCGCGGTCAACCGCCAGGCTGCCGCCTTCCTCCCCTATCACCATCATTCAAAACGACTTAAATCGCCTCACCTTTTTGCCGTTTGATTCCCTGCCCGTTCTATTCTGAATGCAGATAGCGATTCTTGGGGTCGAAGTTTGGCAGACCACCAGATCCTAACCGCCTGAAAACAATAGACTTGGCCGCCAAGTCTACCCTCTATCGCACTGAAAACAATAGATTTAGAGATGTGGGGTGGCTGCCTTA
>DATJSB010000294.1:0-3958 GCA_035504315.1 Occallatibacter sp. | reverse complement strand
ATTCGCGGCATCGTCGAGCCCATGCACGGCCGCGCCGGCATGGTACTGAGCCACGTGCGCCAGTTCAACGGAGGACCGCCCAAGTTCAAACCCAATCCTCTGCTCGCGCGCGGCTTCACTGCCGACCAGGACAAGCCACCGGTCAACGATCCCAATCTGCGCGCGCAGGGCGGCGGCCGCGCCTTCATGAACTCGCGCGATCAGGAACCATCACCGAAGTAGCAAGCCGGCAGGTTAGCGAGCCGGCAAGCCAGCGAAAACAGGGCGCCTCATCCTTGCGTCGTCCCTGCGGCGCTTTTGTCTTTGCCGCCAGGGTAGCACACAGCCCTGTTTACGCGCGTTCGTCCAGAGGCGGGGCAAAACGTGCGCCGGCAAAAAGAATCACGCAGGAGAACAGCAGAAAGACGAGCGTCGCGCCCAGGCCGATGCTCAGATTCGAGCGGTCGGAAATTGCCCCGATGATCTGCGGCGAAAACGTATCGCCGAAGGCATGAATGCAGAAGAGATTTACGCTGATGGCCGTCGCGCGCACCGGTGCGTTCACTGAGTTCACAATGGCCGTATTCAGCGGCCCGGTGTTGAGAAAGAGAAAAAACTCCGCGGCAAAGAGCGCCGGCACGGCCCACGCATGCGGCCCGAAGAACAGCAGCACCCCGCACGGCAGCGTAAGCAGGACGCTCCACGCGGAGACCAGATACAGCGCGCGATGATTCGTCCGCAGCCAGATCTGCGCAATCCATCCCCCCGCCAGCGTGCCCACAATGCCGTCGATCACCGTGGTCGCGCCGACGGTCAGGCCGGCCCTGCCCATCGACATGCCCGCGAAGCGGCGCAGAAACTCCGGCACCCACCAGGAGATGCCACCCATGGCGAAGGTCAAAGTGGCCAGGCCGAAGGTCGCGGTAAGAAACGCCGGATTGCGGAAGAGGCCCGTGACCGTGGTTCGATTCAGCGTGGGCACAATGCGGTCGGTCGATCCGCGCACGGGTTCGCGGCCCAGCCAGCCGTAGAGCGCCGCAGCCAGAAAGCCGGGCAGGGCGCACACAAAAAACGGCGCGCGCCATCCCCACGCGGAGCCGATTTCCCCGCCGGCCAGATAGCCCAGCGCCGCGCCCACGGGAATGGCGATGTAGAACACCGAAAGAATGCGGTTGCGCTCGCGCTCGGGATAAAAATCCGCCAGCACCGCCGGCGCAAAGATGCCGAAGGTGGCCTCGCCAATGCCCACCAGCGCCTGGCGCAGGTAGAGCGTGGCGTAGCTGTGAATCCAGATGGCGGCGAGCGTCGCCAGGCTCCACAGCGTGGCGCCGGCCACAATCAGCGGCTTGCGCCGGAAGCGATCGCCCAGCCAGCCCGTGGCCGGCGCGGCAAACATGTAGACAAAAAAGAACGCAGTACCCAGCGCGCCCATCTGCTGGTCGGTCGCGTGAAATTCGTGCTGGATGGGCGACACTTCGCCCGAAAGAATGTAGCGGTCAATGTAATTGAGCAGGTTGAGCGCCAGCAGCAGCAGGAATGTGCCCGCTGCCGGACCAATACGGGATCGCGTCGGCTTGGTGGGTTTGTTCAATGGGCGCCCGCTTACAAATACCTTGCGATAAGACTCACGATTATCACACTCAAGTGAACCGCCTGCAGTTTTTCAAACTCGTCATCTCGCCTGCGGTATAGTAATCGGTACCCGCCTGTAGGCCTTATGCGGAAAGCGCATGTACTGAAAGCCCTCCGCTGGTTGTTGGCGCTTTAATGCCTGGCTGTGTTGGTGGTGGGCCTGCGGACCATGGTCGCGAGGTCAGATTCCAGATTTGAAAACCGCGGAATCTCCGCCAAGATCTCGTCACCCGACGCTTCAAGCGGTTCCCGACCAGACGCCTCTCGAATGCGGAGTCACCTACCTCCCCGGAAATGCCTCCAGGCAGCATGACCGAAGAGAACCGGAGGAGCAATGAAACGATGCATAAGTAAGTTGGTTATCGTGTTCGTGTTGTTGCTTGGGAGTTCGAGCTACCTGCTGGCTCAGAGTCTCACTGCGGAAAGCTTTTTGAAAGGCGTGTCGGCACGTCCGGTCGGCGATCAAGTGGAACAGGACCAATACCTCGCAGCCTATCAGGCTCTAAATACGGCTCCGCCCGCAGAAGTACAAAGGGAGCTCCCTTCCATATTGCAATATGCACTTGGCGGCAATGAAGTCCACGCCCGGAGTTACGCAGTCCTATTTCTACTCGCCATCGCGATACGACCTGACGGGGCGAACCTGCTGTCACCGAGTTCTGCGGAGATTTCATCCCTGCTGCTCGATGCTAATTCGGGAATCCAGCGTGGGGCCCTCGCCGTTGCGTTTTGGGCGGGACCGAACCAACAACCCTATGTGTCGGCTTTTGAGGCGGCGGTCGAGAGGACGCAAACCCCGCAGGATATCGACGTGCAGATGGTTTCGTCTCTCGCAAAGATTGGCTCCAGCGACCCAGACGCCTTGAAGGCTGTACTCGACTTCATGCATCGGGATGACCTCACCCTCTCAACGCGGATCGATTTGGTGCACTCTCTGGGCAATCTCCCCGATCTTCCCAACGAAATAAACCAAACTCTAGTGAAGGAACTCGACGATCCGGACGCAAGGGTTCGTGCAGCCGCGGTAGCCGCTTTTTCGGACTCCACCACAACCGCTTACTACACTCTGGCGAAGAGTCGCGTCGAGAGTATGGCGAGCGATCCACAGGAGAACCCGAAGGTCCGAGAGCTGGCACAGGAAGCAATCGCAGGCAAGACCCACTTGGATCCCAACATCAATGAGCAGCCTGTCCCGAAGGATCTGCCGCCTCTGCCGCCGGTTCAACCGATGGATCACTGATTCTGCCTTGCGAGAGAGACAAGTATGAGCGGGACTGTGAATTGCAACGATTCGATGTGAATTACCCCGCCGGCCGCGGCCACCTTGCTTCCACCGTGGTTCCAATACCGCCACGCGGACGGAACTCGCCCTTCACCACCGCCCACACAGGGTCGCACGCTTTCACCACGTCTTCGAGCACCTGGTTGACCAGGTTCTCCTGAAAGATGCCCAGATTGCGGTAGCTGAACAGATACTCCTTGAGCGACTTCAATTCCAGACAGCGCTCGCGCGGCATGTAGCGGATCGTGAGCACTCCGAAGTCGGGCAGGCCGGTCTTGGGGCACACCGAAGTCAGTTCCGGATCGTCGATCGTAATCTCGTAACCGGGGAACTGGTTCTGCCAGGTCTCGATGGCCGGAAAATCGAAGTCGAGTCCGGCTTTGGCGTGCTCGTCGGTGTAGCGCGGCGTTTCCACCTTCATGCATCCATTCTACGAGAGGTCGCGATAGCTCTGGGAGTCGCTTCCATTCCACCGGCGATGGCTATTCGCCTGCCGCTGCCAGAACCCAGAACGCGAACGTTCCTACTACACTCGCAACGGCAAACCAACGGAGCACATTCTTGCGCCAGACGCCGCCGATTGCAAACGCGAATCCGACCATCGAAAGAAGGGCGCCTGACCGAAAGATCCGCATGAGGACGGGGTCGTAATAGCGGAAGAAGTGCACTCGCGCATAAGCTACAGACACAATCGCAAGAATGGCCGACGCGGTCGCCAGCAGGAATCCAATGAGCGAAAGGACGGAAGTCAATGTCCAAAGCGTCGCGCGGCCAACCCACCGAACCCAACCCCAGAAGAGCGCGACAGGGCCAACAACGTAGGCCAGGATCACCAAGGACCAAAAGAAAATTGCCATGGACACGCTCATAAGCCGGAGCCTCAGTCGAATTGTAGGCTTAATCCCTTTCCGTAACGAACCTCTCTCCCCGGATTTTCCCGCTCCTTAAGCCCATGGTTTTGAGTCTTATATACTGACCTTGGTTAGGCGCATGGCGGAACAGCAAAGGCAATCGGGCAGACGTTGGCTCTGGGTGGGTGCGGCAGTCGTCACGATTGCGGTATTC
>DATJSB010000293.1:0-4130 GCA_035504315.1 Occallatibacter sp. | reverse complement strand
GCCGCTCCGCGCCCGAAGCGAAAGTTCTCGCCCTCGTGAATGCTGTTTGCGTTCAGGGCGCGAGCGAGAATCTTTTCAACGAACTCGCGCGGCGCGAGACCGGCGAGCGCGGAGTCGAAGCGCAGCACCAGGACTGTATCGATACCGGTTCGGGCGAGCAGCCGCAGGCGTTCGTCGAGCGGCGTGATGAGCTGCGGCGCGCGGCCGGGGCGCAGAAACTGCTCAGGATGAGGATCGAAGGTGACGGCCGCGGCTTGCGCGTTGCGCGTGCGCGCCTCGGCGACAACCGCCGACAGAATCTCGCGATGGCCAAGATGCACGCCGTCAAAGTTGCCGATGGCCAGAGCCGTTGGCCCGAACCCGGCCGGGATCTCCTCAATCGAACGGAAGATGCGGGGGGAACCAGGCTGCGTGCTCATAGCGTCACGGGCACGCTCAACCCGTCGTAGGCCAGCCGCACATTCTCTGGCAGCGTGCGGTTGGTTTGTTCGTGGCCCAGATCGTGGGCGATGTGTGTAAACCACGTTTGCCGCGCGCCGATGCGGCGCGACCACTCGAGCGCCTGTGCGACGGTTGCGTGGCTGGGATGGGGCACGTGGCGCAAGGCCGAGAGCACCAGCACCTCAACCCCCTCGAGCAGGTTCAGGCTGGCCTCGGGAATTGCGCTTACATCGGTGAGGTACGCGGCGTTGCCGAACCGGTAGCCGCTTATATCCGCATTGCCATGTATGACCGGAATCCGGATGAAGTCCACTCCATCGACGACATTGTGCGCGGTCACGGACTTGAGTTCAACGCGCGCGCGGTTGGGGTAAGTGGCAGCGGGCGAAAACGTGTAATCGAAGATCCGTTTGAGGATAGCGATGGTGTCCGGCGCGGCAAAAAGCGGAATCGGCCCTGATCTTTTTGCGGCCGCAAAACTGAGAGGGCGCAGGTCATCCATGCCCAGAATGTGGTCGGCGTGTCCGTGAGTGTAGAAGACGGCGTCGACCCGTGCAATGCCGGCGCGCAGCGCCTGCTCGCGAAAATCGGGTCCAGTATCGATAACCACGATGCGCGGGGACTGGGCTTCGGGGCGAGTCCACGAGATCGACACCGATGGCCGCGACCGGCGATCGCGGGGATCGTTGGACGTGCACACCGCGCAGGCGCAGCCCAGGGTGGGGACACCCATCGATGTTCCGGTCCCGAGAAATGTGAGTGTGGCATGCACAGTTGTCAGTGGTCAGTTGTCAGTGGTCAGTGAACAGTGAACAGTGAACCGTGGACAGTGAACAGGCGCCGTTCGATGTCACGATTCACAAATCACGGCCTTTACGGCTTGGCCGGCGGCGGCGCCACGCCCTGCACGTTGATCATGCTGGTGAGCTCAAGGAACGCCATGCGCAGCTCAAACAGCACCGATTGCAGCATGCGGTCTTCCTGGTCGGTGAGGTTGCCCCTGGTCTTTTCAGCCAGAATGCCCAGCAGGTCGATGGTGTTGCGCGCGCCCACGATGTCTACGCGCGGACGCTGACCATCCTGCGTACCGGCCCCCATTTGGATCATGCCGGAGAGATAAAACTGCTGCACAAGGTGCTCGAATCCCGCCGGGGGCTGCTTGCCCAGGCCGGGATTCTGCGCACGCAGCAGGTCTTCAACCCGATCGGCCGAGGCTTCATAGGCCGCCTTTTGTTCCTTGCTCTCCTGTGCGGTGGGCGCGGGCGGCAGCTCATTTTCAAATGCCTGCTCGGGCGTGGGTTCGGCCGCGGGCTGAGCAGGCTCGGGCGCCGCCTCGGCAGGGCTTTCATTCACAACCAGCCTTGGCCCGGCCCCGGGCTCGGGTGCTTCGGGCGGACGATGGCTTTGCTGTTCCTCTTCTTCGGCTTTAATCTTGCGCCGGTCAATCACTTCGAACTTCGGCTTGTCGGTCATGAATCTATTTTCCCATTCTCAGCCTTCGTGCATTCTCTTCCCTGTGCAGGGACCCTTGTCTGAGCATCGATGATCTTGCCTCAGGGGCTATTGGTCCCTGCAAATGAAATGTCCTTTCGCCGTCCCTACGGGACTCCGCAACGATGTTGGGGCAATCCCTTTCCCCACGTTGAAACGCGGGGCTAACAACGACTGCGCCTACGGCGCGATTACCGAACATTGCGTACGCAGTCCTCAATAAAGCCCGGGACTTTTGGGAGACATTTTCGTCACGACTAAAATCCTGCCCCTTCAATACAAAGAATGACTCGCGCCGCCCCCAACGGGGCGGCAGCCGTTTGGGCATCGCCTACCCAGGACTGCGTCCGCGGCGGCGGACTTGTCCTGGGCTAAATTCCTCGCCTCCCTACGGGAGACGGTGTCTTCTCGCCATGGCGGCTCGCTCAGAACGACATCTCTGAATTTGCAGAGCATCATTCCGCTGCGGCTACAGCACCGGAGGTGACGCCTGAATGCGCGCAGTTCCCTCGCCCGTTGCCGAGGAGTAATGCAGAATCTCTTCTTTGGCTTCGGCCTCCGCCCGTATCATGGCCAGGGCAAAGGCGCGGCGGCCTTTCTCGAGCGGCAGCTCGGCGGCGCTGGTAATGTGGCCGGCCTCGGACCCATCGGCAAGTTTCAGCCCAGTTCCCGGCTCGGGCACCGGTCCTTCGAGTTCGAGGTGACGCAGATGCCGGTGCACGTTGCCGCGCGAGCGAATGCGCTCCACAATCTCCTGGCCAAGGTAGCAGCCCTTGTTGAAATTGAGCGCCCGCGACTGCGCGGTCTCCTGGGGCAAGTCCCGCTCCACAATATCGATGCCGTAGGCCGGAATTCCTTCCCCGATCCTGAAGGCCTCAAGCGACGCGCAGCCGACCGGCATGGCGCCCGCGGTGCGGATGCACGACCAGAGCTTTTGCAGGCTCGCGCACGGAACCCAGAAAATGTAATGCGGACCCAGTACGCCGTACCCGCGCTCCATGGTCAGGTCGAGGCCGTTCCATTCAATCCGCGCGCGCTTCATGGTATTGGCAAAGAACGACAGACCAAGGCGCTCCAGCACATCGCCGGTCTGCGGGCCAGTGACACCGATAGCCGTCTCTGCCCCTGCCCCGCAGGCGGATTCTTCGCCCAGCGGCATCAGTTCCACGTCGTCCATGATGATGAACTGGTTCAGGTGCGCTAATAACTTCTCAAACTGCCCGGCTTCAATCTCCAGCTCCAGCCCCGACTCCCCGGCAAAGGGAGTGCCAAGCATGGAATCGATTTTTCTAGCGGCGTCCGGGTCTGGCGTTCGCCGTTGCGGCGACTGCTCCTCGCCCTCGCGCCAAACCGTAAGGTCGCCCAGGATGCGGCCCTGCGCATTCAGCACCAGGTTCCACGCGCCGGTGTTGGGAAACAAATCATTTACGGTGTTGGTCACCATTCCGCTCAACCAGCGGAAACGGTCAGCGCCGCGAACTTCAACGCGTCTTAGCCAGCCCAGATCGTGAATTGCGCATCCTTTAGCGAGCGCAGCTAATTCGGCGGCGGGAGCGTCAAACTGTTGAGGGGTCAATGCGCCGCGATACGGTGCCAGGCTGCGGGGCGTGCCGGCAGACTCCAGCATCGCAGATAGCGCCGTGGCTTGTATGTTAACGGTAAGGCCGGTCTCTGCCATAGGGGGATCTTTTCCACGGTCAGCGCAGATTTGCCCGATTGTTTATGCTCCGGCTTGGCGCGGAACCGCATCCTGATTATAGCCTTGGATACAGGCAGAGTGAGTGGCCGCCTATCGGGCATTGAGCGCCGCTCACAGGAGAGTCGATGAGCCAAATGGAACGAACTGCAAGACGCTGGACCCGTAGCGGTCCGGTGAGTGCGCTGGTGCTGTGCCTGGTGGCGAGCGTGGCCGGTCTGGGCGCGCCGCTGGCGGCGGTTGCCCAGCAGGGTTCCAATGGGCAAACCTCGAATTCGCAGAATTCGGCGGCGCCGGCTGAGGCTGCCGGCTCTCAAAGCAACGCCGGCTCCAGTCAGGGGTCGAACCAGGCCCCAAGCCAGACCACGGCACAGGGAACGGGGCACATCACTCCTGAACAGGCCAAGCAGCTCTTCGCCCTGGTCGACGTGCTGATGAAGTTCGCATCCGACGAAACCGGCCTCCCGATCAAGAGCACGGTCAAGCGCCAGCTCACCACCCG
>DATJSB010000292.1:0-28481 GCA_035504315.1 Occallatibacter sp. | reverse complement strand
GGGTACGAGCCCTGGTGCGCTCCGATCTTCAACTTCAGGCCGTCCCTGGTCACCTGGCAGGTGAAGTTCATGCGCAGGTAGGCGCCGTTCCTGAAGTTGTAGGTCTTTCCGTCGTCGAGGTAGAGCTGGCCGGAGCAGTTGTCGCCGGCGTAGATGCGCAGGGTGAGCGGACCGTTTGGTGTTTCAGAGGTGCTTTGAACGAGCGGCTCCATGGGCAGGATGGCGCCGGCTCGCGCGTAGACTGGCAGCCGGGCAAGTTCGGGTGAGACGGTTGTGGAATATCGAACGGAGCGATCGGGCGCGCCGGGAATGGGCGGGTCGGCCGGGGGAAGCTTGACCGGCTCGCCGGTCCAGAAGTCGTACCAGAGGGCGGTCGGAAACTCGACGGAGTATTCGCCGGCTTCGTCGGGATAAGGGGCGGGGGCGATGAGCAAATCGGACCCCAGCATGAATTCGCCGGTTGCGCCGTTGTCGAGGTCGATGGGGTGGCCGTCGGAGGAGGCGTTGGGGAACTCGAGAAAGAGCGGGCGAACCAACGGGAGACCGGTGCGCGAGGCTTCGTCGGCCAGCGTATAGAGGTAAGGCATGAGCCGGTAGCGGGTCTCGATGAAATGCCGGCGGATGGACTCCTGCGCGGGGCCGCCAACCCACGGCTCCTGATCGGCCGAGCCCTTCTCGGTGTGGTCGCGGTCGATGGGCTGGAAGGCGCCAATCTCGAACCACTTGGTGAGCAATTCAATGGAGGGAGAACCGGCGAAGCCGCCTACGTCGGCGCCGGTGAAGGCAAAGCCACTGAGTCCGAGATTCTCGATCATCGGCGTGGTCATGCGCAGATGGTTCCAGGAGCTTGAGTTGTCGCCGGTCCAGGTGAGAGCGAAGCGCTGGCCGCCGGCGTACGTGGCGCGGGTGAGGACGAAGGGGCGCTGGTTGGGGTCGATGTCGAGCAGACCGTCAAAGGTCGCGCGCGAATTTTCCATGCCGTAGACATTGTGAATCTCGGCGTGGGTCGCGGTGCGCGGCGTGAAGCCCGGTTCGTCGATGCGGTGAACCACGCTCACGGGCATGGTGGCCGTGGGCGAATAGAAGACAGAAGGCTCGTTCATGTCGTTCCAGAAGCCGTCGGCGCCATCCCGTTTGAACTCGCGATAGAGAGTGCCCCACCAGGCGCGGGTCTGCTGGCGCGTGAAATCGGGGAAGACGCTGGGGCCCGGCCAGACCTTCCCCGAGTAGATTGAGCCGTCGGGATTCTTGACGAAGTTGTCGCCGGCAAAGCCCGTATCGTAGGGCGGGTAGGTGGGCTCGGGATAGTTGGCGATGTGCGGGTCGGTGATCATGACGGCGTGAAACTGCTCGGCCCTGAGCTTGGCCATCAGCCCTTTGAGGTCGGGGAACGCGGTCCGATTCACCGTGAAGGGACGATTATGGTCCTGGAAATCGATGTCGAGGTAGATGGCGTCGGCGGGAATGCGGTCGGCGCGGAGATGGTTCGCAATCTCAAGCATGCGCGTCTGAGTCATGTAGCTGTAGCGCGACTGCTGGAAGCCGAGGGACCAGAGCGGCGGCAGCGGAGGCGTGCCGGTGAGCCACGCATAAGCTTCGACGACTTGTTTGGGTGTTGGGCCGTTGAAGATGTAGTAGTCGATGGGGCCATTGACGGCGCCGAAAGAATAAGCGTCAGGCAATTCCTTGCCGAAGTCGAAGCTGGAGCGCCAGGTGTTATCGAGCAGTACGCCGGCGGCACGGCCGGCGCAAAAGGTCATGAAATAGGGGATGGCTTTGTAGAGCGGATCTGTTGACTCCTGGAAACGATAGGCGTCGGTATTCCAGAGCGTGAAGGCCTCGTTACGGCGATCGAGAGGGCCGGTCTTGTCGCCCAGGCCGAAGAAATGCTCGTCGACCGGCATCGTTTTGTAAATGCGGAATTCGTCGCCGTCGAAGCGCACCGGGCGCGCATCCTGGCTGACGATGCCGGCGTCGAGATCGCGAATGGTGAGCTCAAGCGTGGCGGGGTCGACCGCAACCATGAACACGGAAGTGCGAAAGCCGGCACTGCCCGTACCACCTGCCGGAGTTACAGCGACCGAGGCGTGACGCGCTTCAGGGAGGACAGCCCATGAGGCATCTTCGGGAGGGATTTCTCCACGCCAGACGCGGATGCGGAGCACATCGTCGCGCAGGGCGGTGACGCGCTCATGCACGTTGCCGGCGCGAACCTCGACACCGTTGGGAAGCGGTGAAATTGCGTAGGACTGGGCCGCACATTGCTGCGTGCAAAGTGCAACGGCAGCTAAAGAGAGCGTAAAAAGAACGGAAAAAGGGCGAATGAAGCGCATGATGACTCCCGTATTCGTTTCGGTACATAAGCTGCATATGCGGGATGAACGTTATAAGTTGCGCAGCTATGGCGTGGAAGCCTGCGACGCGACTGCTTCAACCGGAGACAGGTCGGGATCTTCGACCCGCTTGACTCCGCGAGCTTCGCGCTGCTGCTTGATGAGCTTCATCCGGTTGAGAGCTTCGGTTGCGTCTTTGGTGTCGCCGAGCTGCCGGTAGAGGCGTGCAAGGAGATACTGCACTGACCCGTCGACGTCGCTCGATTCGCCGAGCTTCAACTGCTCAATCGCCTCTTTGGGCTTGCCGGTTTCAGCGTAGGCCTTGCCGATGAGCGCATGAATGCGAGGAATCATCTGCGGCTTGCCCTTGAGGCTCTTGAAGAGGAACGGCTCCGAAGCATCGTACTCGCGCTGATTTTCGAGAGCTTCAGCCATGATGAGGTTGAGCTCGGGATCGTCGGGCGATTTCTCGAGAGCTTTGCCGGCAATCTCCACTGCACCTTTTGAGTTCCGGTTGCTCAGGTATGCGGAGGCGAGTCCGAGCATGGCAGCCGGATCGCCGGGAGCGATGGCGAGGGCTTTCTCGCATTCGGCCTCGGCGTCGTCGAAGCGCTCGAGCTGCTGATAGATGTCGGCGAGGAGCACATGGCTTCGCGCCGAATCGGGATCGAGCTGCTGGAAGCGTGCCAGCGACTGAAAGGCAAGGCGCTCATTGGACTGAACCGACCAATAGAGAGCCTCGATGGAATGCGGGACGAGAACCCGGAGCCGATTTGCCGCCGCAGAAGCCCCGCGGTTGTCGCCGGTGAAAAAGGCGCAGGCAGCGAGCAAACGAAGGTGAGCGGTGTTGAGCGGCTTGGGCGCGGCGTCGATGCGCTCTTCGCACAGGCCAAACTGGCCTGCAGCGTAAAACTCCTCGGCGGTGCGGTTCAGGGTGTCGTTGGACGAGGCGGGCGGTGAGTCTGTTTGAGCAACAGACGCTTCGGGCACTGCATAGCCCGATTGATTGAAGGCCGCGAGCATTGCATCGCGCGCGGCTGCAGGCAACGCGGGGCTGCCGGCCGATGCCACCTGGTTGACGAAGGCCGTGGACTCAGTCTGCGCCATGCCTTCAAGAAGAACCGAAGCGTTGGCAGCGAAGAAGCCGTGGTCGCGGTTCCAAAGTTCGCCGAGGGTATTGAACGCCTGATCGTTGTCGCCCTTGTCGATAGCGAGGCGCGCCTGGCCCAGCAGTGCGAGCCCGCAACCGGGATGAATTGTGCGCTCCGCAGCGAATGCTTCTGCTGCTCCCTGCTGATCGTGCTCGCGAATGAGGGTCATGCCCAGTTCTGAGCGCAGGCAGGGCGGCTGGGTGAGCGCATCGAGCAGCGACTTCAAGAGGCTTGCGGCCTCGCCAAAGCGCGACTGCCTGGCCAGCGACTCAGCGTAGAGATCGCCGGAGAAGGGCGACTGCTTGCCTTCCTCCGACATGGTTCGCGCATCGACCTCAACCTGGTCGAGACGGGCGATGCCCTCGGTAAACCAGGCAGGCCCGAGTTTGGGGTCCAGAGCGATGGCCCGCTCAAGCTCCTGCGCAGCCGCTGTGAAACGGCCAGCCGAGAAGTAAGCGCGGCCGAGCGCAAGCGGCGCCTGCGGATCGGTCCGGTTAATCTTCTCGGCGCGGGTAAGAAATGGAATCGCTTTCATGGTCTGCCCTGAATGTGCGTAGTCGATTCCAAGAAAGAGGTTGGGTACGTAGAGCGAAGGATTGCGGCGATTGGCTTGTTCAAAACTCCGGATGGCCGCCGAAATGTCTCCGGTATTCTGCTGCATCAGACCCAGATTGGCCCACAGTTCAGGGATCTCCGGACTCATCTCGACGGCCTTCCTGTAGAACTCGGCTGCATTGCGGTAATCGCCCGTTGCCTGAGCTTGCTGGGCTTCGGCGAGTACCTGGGCGAGTACTTGGGCGACACCCGGTTCCGGCTTTGCGGCCGGCGCCTGCTGGCTGAATCCACAAGCGGATTCAGCCAGCACGGCGAACAGCAGCGATCTGAAGAGACCGTTCACGTTGTGCTTTACCAGTAGAATTTTCCGGCCCATTGCACATTTCTGGGCGCGAAGGTTTGAGTGATGGTTCCGAGGCTGCTTGAGCAGCCGGTGCTACCGTTAGGATCGCAGCCTCCCCAAGAACTGGCGCCCGCGCCCGGCGAGTAGAAGCTGGGGTGGTTGAAGCTGTTAAAGGTCTCGAAGCGGAACTGGGCTCTCATACGATCGGCGAACTTCCAGTTCTTTTCAAGAGCGGTGTCCCAGTCCTGGTAGCGCGGCCCGCGAACGTTGGAGAAGAAGCGAGGAACGTTGCCAAAGCTGCCATACGGCGCGTAAGCGAAGGCACCGGTGTTGAACCACTCATGAGGTGTGGGATGAGAGAGTTTCGGATTGGCAATCAAATTGGGCCTTGGGTTGCCGCCGTAAGATGGTTGATCGTTGCCGAATACGCCGATGGGGATTCCCTGCTTGAAGGTTGCGATGCCAGAGATTTCCCATCCGCCGATGACAGCGTCAGCGGTGCGGCCCATGCCTGAGCCAAACTGCTTGCCGCGGCCTACCGGCAGTTGATAGGTGTAGCTGGCCACGAGCGCCTGCGGAATGTCGCCCGCGTCAACGCTCTTGTCGGCTGCCAGGTTGTAGTTGTTTTCAGGTGTGACGCCCCAGTTGGTGGGACCGTTGTACGACCAGCCGTTGTTACCTTCAACGTTGTCAAGGAATTTGGAGTAGGTGTACGAGACCAGTGCCGTGAGTCCTTTGCTTATGCGGTGGTTGTAAGTGACCTGCAGTGCGTTGTAGAGCGACTGGCCGACAGGAGCGTCGGTCTGGCCTACGCTGCAGTACTGAGGATAGGGCTCCATCAACTGTGCGTTGGTGGCGGAGGCGTTATCGAGGTTGCAAGAGCTTGCAGCAATCTTGCCGCCGGCTTCAAGCGCCTGCAGCGGAGCGGCAAACGGATTTGAAGCCGCTGCGCCGCCGAGGAAGTTTGAGCCGAGTGGCAGATACTGCGGATTGAGTTGGTGGGAATTGTAGCTGCCGATCATGCGCACGCCACGATTGCCGATGTAGTTGATATCGAGCTGATCGCTGTGAGTGATGGCGTACTGAATGCCAAGCAGCCACTGCTCGACGTAGGGCGAAGGACGGCTGCGGAAGACACCGCCTACTCCATTGCCGAGCTGCTGATACTCGCCATTGGCGTTCCCGGTGATGCCCGCGTACACACCGCCCCAGGGATTGCTGGTGCTGATGTTGGGGTTGGGAGTGATGCCGCCATTCAATGAAGCGTCGGCGTAGGTTGCGGCGGAGAATCCATCCTGGTCGGCAGCGCCTGAACTGGTCACGCTCTCCGGGAAGAAAATGCCGTAACCGCCGTGAACCACCGTGCGCTCGGTCGGCTGATACGAGAAGCCGAGGCGAGGAGCAACGTTTGTCCAGTTGGGGTTATAGACGTAGCGGTTGCCAGGCCCCAGGAATTGCAGCGCGCCCAAAATCGGCTGGTTGACTGCATAGCTGATCGGGTTAAGCGCGTTGGGATTGAAGATGGACCCGGCGTTGTGGCGATAGGTATACGGTGTCTGCATCTCATAGCGCAAGCCGAGATTCAGAGTGAGTTGCTTTGTCGGTCTCCAGTCGTCCTGGATATATTGTCCGAAGAGGTGGTTCGACTCGAGAGGCGAATCCGTATATCCGGCAGAAGTGCCCGAATCAATGACGCCGAGCAGCATTTCGGCCACGCCGTTGCCGCTGGCCACTCCCGACCCGCTCAGCGGATTGGGACCGGAAGTAAAGCTGCCGGTGAAATCGATATCGTCCTGAAAGTACGGATGCTGGCTGAAGACCTGCTCGACGCCGGTCCAACCAAAGTTGAGCGTGTGCTTGCCAGCCACCTTGACGAAGTCGGACGACACCGTGCCGATGGGCCCGTGATTGGTGACTGCCTGCTGATCGTTGGATCCGGGACCAAGCGACGACTCGCCACCCACGTTGACCCCTGGGAACAGCGGTTCGTTGGCCTTGAGATAGGACGGAAGCCCCAGCGTTGTGGGATCGAAACCGAATGACTGGTTGTCAGAGGTCTCGTGCCACATCTGCACGCCCGAGGTGAGGTTCATAGTGAAGGTAGGGCTGAAGATCTTGGTGTAACCCGCCCACATGCCCCACCGGTTGTTGGGCCGGGCATTGCCCGGGCCCGCGGGGTCGCTGCCCCAGTCGGCGGCGGCGCCGGTCTTGAACTCCTCCTTGTAGGAGTAGTGGAAGTATGCGTTGGAGGTCGAGTTGATGTTGTGGTCGACGCGGACATCGTATTCATTGGAGTGCGCGGGCGCCGTTCCGCTTACTACCAGGTTGTTGGTGAGGCCCGAACTCTTGGCGGCGGGGTAATAGCTGAGTAACTTGGCGCCCACGGGGTCGGGAGTGTATCCCGCAAGATTGCTGAGGAGGTTTCCCTGAATCGGATTGCGGATGTAGCCGTTCGCCGTAGCGGTGAGGCCGGTTCCGTAGGGATTTGAGGCGGTCTTGGTATCGGCTTGGCCAGCGTAAATCTGGTGGCCGCTGTGCGGATCGTAGATTTGGCCCACATAGATCGAGCGGCCCAGCGCATCGGTTCCCACCGCTGAAGTTCCGAGCAGCTCAGAGAAGTTGCCGCTGAGGAAGTTCGAGTCAGGCACGGTGTAAGTGTCGACCGTAGGTGTTGAGATGGTGAGGTGCTCGAAGAGCCCGAAGATGAAGGTCTTTTCGCGCTGCGGGTAGAGCTTCGGAATGTAGAGCGGGCCGCCGGCTGCAGCGCCGATTTCCTGGCGCGAGAGCGACTGATTGGAGTTTGAGAAATACGGAACGGCGTTGAGCGTCTGGTTCTGATAGAAGTCCCAGGCGTCTCCGTGGAAGGCGTTCGTGCCGGACTTGGTGACCACGTTGACGACGTTCCCTGTGCTCCATCCATATTGGGCTGTGAAGGAGTTGTTCTGGACCTTGAACTCCTGGACCGCATCGACCGAGGGGACAAAGATGACGCCGCCCCACTCGGTATCGGTGTCCCATGAGCCGTCGAGCATAAAGCCGGTGGTACCGAAGAAGCCGCCGGCGAAGTTCATGAACGAGATGTCCTGGTCGGCATCGTCGGTGGTGTTGGTGCCGCCGCCCAGCAGCATCTGGCCCTCAGAGGTGTTGCTCACCGATGAGTTAAGAGATACCAGGCCGTAGACGTTGCGGGTGTTCAGCGGCAACTCTTCAATGGTGCTGGCGCGAAGATCGGTAGCCACGTTGGAGTTCTCGGTGTTGAGTTGAGAGGCATCTGCCGTGACAGTGACCGACTGATTCTCAGATCCAACCACCAGCGACACATCCTGAGTGGAAGATTGGGCCGGATTCAAAACGATTCCGGACTGTTTGTAGGTTTCAAAGCCTTTGGCTCTGACGGAAAGGATGTAGGTGGACGGTGGCAGTTGGATAAAGGAATACCGGCCGTCGACTGAGGTCGTGAACTGGCGCGTAATGCCTTTCTCGGAACTGGTGAGCGTTACCGTGGCCGCGGGCACCAGGGCGCCCGACGGGTCAGCGACGACGCCGGAGAGGGTTGCGGTGGTGGTTGCAATTTGCGCGTTGCCCCAGGGAGCGGCGCCGGCCAGCAGGGCGAATAATGCAATTAGCCCGCTCCAATACCAGAGAGACCGTGGTGGCCATCTCAATACCCATTTTGCTTTCGTTTTCAATGTGAAGCCTCCCGTCGTTTGTTCCCTATCGGTTCAGGACTCAGATGGAACTATGCGGCGCATGCGCCAGGGAGCCCTTGGTGATGGGGTATTACGCCGGCTCGTGATTCTGCCTGAGGATCATGGAGCGAGTCCGTGATCGAGTCAGAGAATGGAGCTCGGGTAAATCGGGGACCATTCTAGGCACCTCAATCAAAGGGTTGATAAGGTCCTTACGGCAGGGGGGCAGAATCTTTACGGAAAAGACCGGTAAATACTTACCTGTCTGCTGAGACAAGCCATTGATTTTCAATCATTTGTTTCGGTGATTCCGGAGGGCGCAAACAGTTTGTTCAAGAGGAGGTTATAATCGCTACTTTCAGCCGGAGAGTTGTATGAGCGCAGCGCTGGAGGGCGAAAACAAGGTTACATTGAGCCCGGCGGCGAAGAATGCCATCAACGAACAGCTGGAACGGCTGCTGGTGAGTCCCTATTTCAGCCACAGCAAAAGGTTCCCGAATTTCTTGCGCTTTGTGGTGGAACATACGCTGGCCGGGAACGTGGACGACATCAAGGAACGCACCCTGGGGATAGAAATCTTCGGCAAGGATGCGGACTACGATACGGCTGCCGATCCCATCGTGCGGGTGACGGCTGCCGAGATTCGAAAGAGGGTTGCCCAGTACTACCAGGAACCGGCTCACAATGAGGAGCTGCGCATCACCTTGCCGTCCGGCGCTTACGTGCCTCAGTTCCACAGCCCGAAGGGCGGCAACATCTACGGTCTTCCTGAAGCCGAAACGACCGCAGCCGACCCTGCCGCGCATTCTGCACGGCAGGCTTCATCGCCCCCCGGACGTTGGCCGCTGATATCGGCGGCGATTCTGATGCTGGCGGTCCTGGTTGCCGGCGGGGCCTACATTGCCTGGCAACAAGCCACCCGCTCCGCTTTTGAATTCTTCTGGAATCCGATACTGACCAGCAGCGAGCCGGTGCTGGTGTGTATTGCCGACCAACTGAATTACTCAGAGATTGCACTGCGGGACGCGGCACAACCCACGCACGAGATAACGCTCAAAGACACTCTCACGGCGGTGATTATCGACGACCTGAATGCAACCATCAAGGTGGCGGGCATTCTGCAATCGAGCGGGAAGTCGTACACGCTCAAAGGCGAAGGCGCGACCACCATGGATGACCTGCGCCGGGGTCCAACGGTGTTTGTGGGCGCCTTTGACAATGCGTGGACCTTGCGACTGACCAATCCCCTGCGCTACCACTTTGCCAACGACGCCGATATGACGCACCTTTGGATTGTGGACAGCGCGGCTCCGGCGCAGAGGCGATGGATGGTGGACCGCGGAGTACAGATGGCCACCAACAACTATCGCGATTACGCGATCCTGGCGCGGTTTACCGACACGAACACCGGCAAGCTGGCGATCGTGGTGGCCGGTATCGGCCGCGGCGGCACGCGCGCTGCGGGAGAGTTCCTGAGCGAAAACGGCAACCTGGCCCAGTTGATGCGCGCCGCCAAGGCCGCGGGCGGCAAGAAGAATATGGAAGTGGTGCTGAGCACGCAGATCATCGACGGCGAACCCGGAACGCCGAAGATGGAAGCCAGTTACTTCTGGTAGCGGATGGGGCAGGGGCCAGCCTTAGGGCCAGCTCAACTTCCCTCGTGAATTCAATTGTTATTTCGGGTCATTGCCGGTGCCGAGGGCAGCCTGCGGCCAGCCGTCTTTCCAGGTCAGGGTTGAGATTTGCAGAGCCGGCTTGCCCGTCACTGCATCGTAGGCATGAAAGACGATGATGTCTCCTTCCGGCCGTTGAAGAATCGATTCGCCTCCGGGTCCAACCCAGCGGTTGTTGGCGCCAAGCAGTTGAGTTGCGCCTCCCTGGAGCATGGGTTCGCCATTGGCGTCGAGATAAGGGCCGGTGACGTGGCGCGAACGGCCCACCATGATGCGATAGGTGCTTTTGGTTCCACGGCAGCATAGGTCGTACGACACGAAGAGGTAGAAGTAGCATTCATGACGAACGATGAAAGGTGCTTCAATGGCCTCCCAGTCGGGAGGCAGTCCGGGCTTGGCTGGATCGGCGCTTTCAGGTTTGGCGCGCGCGGCAAGCGAGTAGAGGGTCTTGTCTTCAGGATCGGTTTTGCCGGTGACGGGATCGATGCGGCGCATCTTGATGCCGCTCCAGAAACTGCCGAAGCTGAGCCAGGGCTGGCCGTCTTCCTCGAAGACGATGTTGGGATCGATGGCGTTGAAATCGTCGGTCGCGGTCGAAGTGAGAACCACGCCTTCATCCTTCCAGTGGTAGTTGGGGCTGGCGGGATCGAGCGTGTCGTTGGTTGCCAGCGCGATGCCCGAGGTGTTGACTCCGAAGGCGGAATACGCGTAGTAGAGATGATATTTGCCGTTGAAGAGGGAGATATCGGGAGCCCACAGATCCCTGGTTTGCGGGCTCACCTGGTGAATCCACGCCGGCGTTTCATCAAAGACGCGGCCGCAGAACTTCCAGTCGATGAGATTGGGTGAGCAGCGAATCGGCAACTGGCCGCCGCCCGGCGCAGCGCCTGTGGCGAAGACGTAGTAAGTACCGCCTTCTCTGGCAATCGAGGGGTCGTGGGTGAATTGGAAGTCGCCCGCAAGAGTGAAGGGGGTTGGCTCCTGGCCGACGAGCGGTAATGCCAGAAGCAAAATAAAAGCTGCCGAGAGAGAATGAAGAAATCGCATGCGCACCTTTTTGTGAAGATTGCCTGATTTGCTGCCGGCTCGAGGGCGGGCAACGGAGAACGGAAGCAGACCGGCGGTTTCACCAGCGTTGTTATTGGACATAGGGCCAACCATCCGAGGTCCAGCCGAGCACGTTGATTCCGAGAGCCGGGTATCCGTTGTTGTTGCCGTCGTAGTAGTGATAGACGAGGATGGCGCCGCCGGTATCGGTAAACACGCTTTCGCCGCCGGGCCCGTTGATGTTCGAGTGTGCACTGAGCAGGATGGTGCCACCGCCAGCGGTCAGGGCCAGTCCTCCGCGGTCGGTGTACGGGCCGGTGACAGAGGTCGAGCGGCCGACGATGATGCGGTAGGTACTGGACACGCCATTGCAGCAGGTATCGATGGAAGCGAAAAGATAGTAGTAGCCGTTGTAGGGATAGATGTAGGATCCCTCGATGCCGGTTCCGGAAGGATGAAACGCGAGTTGCGTGCATGCTGCGCCAGTGGGCACGCCCGTCGAGTTGTCCACCGGAACAATCTGGATTCCGGTGGACCAGGAGCCAAAGGCCATCCACGCATTGCCCGACGAATCAACTACTGAAGTGGGATCGATGGCGTTGGAGCCCTGGCAATCGTTGGAGGTGAAGACGGGAGCGCCTGAATCAGCGAATGTGCCGGGTTCATCGCTGGGGCTGATGGCCAGCCCGATCGCCGAGTTGCTGCTGCCGAACGTGGAAGCCGCGTAATAGAGCCAGTAAACGCCGTTGTGAGCCGAGGCGTCGGGCGCCCAAAGATCGCCGCTTCCGCCCGTGTAGGTGTTGGTCCAGGAAGGCAGCGAAGGCAGTGCGTAGCCATCGTCAGAGAAGTTGATACGATCGGTTGAGTCGTGCGCGTGAATCAGACCGTGCGTCGAAAACAGATAGTAAGTCGATCCAGCCTTGAGGATGGAGGGGTCGTGAATTCCGATGGAATCGGAATCGCCGGTGGAAGCGTAGCTTACGTTTACCGATGCAGGCATGGGATAGGCCGCATTGCCGGTCGAGGCGATCTTCCACTCCTGGCAAGTGCAACCGGTTCCCGATGTTGCGCGCGAATCCTGGTCAATAGTGGCCGATGAGGTTGTGCCGGAGTCAGCGTCTTCGAGATACAGGCCGCTGTTCACATTCTTGATGAGATAGTTGCCATCGGTGAGCTTGTAGACCTCCCACAGATGGTCGTTGGTGCCGTTGTCGGCCCATTGGAGGACCTGCGTGCCGGCACTGGTTGAAGCACTGGCTACGCCCATCACCTGGTGCGTGAGCATGTTCTCGATGTTGTACTGGTTGTTGTTCATGGGGATGAAGTGCCAATCGACATCGTTGGTTATCGCGGTCGAAGCCTCCTGAACAAGATTGGTCCCCGCCGTCTGGCTTTGACCTGAGATGCCAAGAATCATTCCGCTGGCGGCATTGGTGAGCGTGTACTGATCGCTGTCGTCCATGGGGGTCAGTGTTCCCATGTCGGGCGTGGTCGTGGTGGTTGTCGTTGTTGAAGATCCACCACCGCCGCAACCGGCGAAACACAAAGACAGGCACGCTGCAGCCATGGAGCTGGAGAGCAGAGACAAAATAAGGGATCGCTTTGGGAGTAATCGGGTCATTTCAAAAGGGCTGATCAAAACGGCGCAGTCGTCGGTCGAGTGGCGGCGCAACAGAACGGAATCTGCTGCGCCGTCTCATCGATGAGGTCAATTCATCACTCAGTAAGTAATCCGGAGCGTGAATTGAACGTTTCTTGGTCCGAGCCACGTGCTGCTTACCTGCCCGAAGGTGGTGTCCTGCACGCCCGAATCGGGTTTGGTGAAGACGTGCCGGTTAAAGGCGTCGAACATCTCGCCGCGGAATTCAGCTTTGACCTGTTCGTGGATCGGGATCTCCTTGGCAATGCCGAAATCCTCATCGGAGTATCCGAACGAGCGAATGTCGGCCGAGTTACGCGGCATGTCGCCGAACACGTAAGGAACATTGACGCCGGGGTTCGGGTTGGGGTCAACGATGAAGCTGCAATTCCAGTAGCCGGTCGAGCAGGCCCCAGAGGAGTGGTCGTAACCGGTGTTGCCGTCGTTGACGAAGCTAAAGGGATTGAAGCCGCCCGAGCGGCGCACCGCCTGGCCCGATACGCGATTCGGCCGGATGCCGTTATCGAAACCGGGAATTCCGTTGGATCCGAAAAAGCTGATCGGCTGGCCGCTCAAGTAGCGCTGAACGCCACTCACGCGCCATCCGCCGATGACTGCGTTTACCGGCGCAGGAATATTGGTTAAGAACTGTTTGCCGTGACCGACAGGCAGCTCGTAGATGTAGCTGACTACAAAGTTCTGCGGGATGTCCTGGTTGCTGACCGCTTTCTCAGCCTTGTGATCGTATGGATTCTGCGTTCCGCCCTGGCTTTGCAGCGTGCTGTAGTAGGGCTGAATGCTGTCGGCATCGGTTAACGTTTTTGAGAACGTATACGATGCCAGCACATTAAACCCGTTTCGGAATCGGCGCTCCAGCTTTGCTTCGAGAGCGTCGTAGCTTGACTGTCCGACATTCTGCAGATAGCTGTCGGTGTTGATGTAACCAACCTGGGGATACGGCCGGTATGCCTGCTCCACAGGCTCCGATTGGCCATAGGTGCAACCCGAAGCGCAGGAGAAGCCCTGATACGGTTGAATCGCGGGCGAGCTCCATCCATTGGGGCAGGGAGCCACAGCCCACCACAGCAGGCAGGTACCCATCGAAAGGTACTTGGCGGGCATGTCGTTGGGGTAATCGATGAGCCCATGCAGCCGCGTGGAGTGCATACCGAGATAGCCGACCGAGACGTAGAGATCGCGGGCGAGCTCGACCTGGTTTTCAAGCGCCCAGGTTTGCACCATTGCCGGACGGCCGTAAGTGGGAGCGATGTAATCCACGCCTTGCCCGTTCAACTGCGTGGGATCGAGATCGGGCGTAGTGGGCAGAGCCGGCAGTCCCGCATCCACCTGTGGACCGTCGAGCGGATCGCCGGTGAAGAGGGTCTGATTGGCAACAAATCCCTGCAGCGTCCCCTGGCCGTAGTCGGCATACACCAGCGGACCATAATAGATGCCGCCGCTGCCGCGAACCACCAGGCGGTTGCCAAGCCCTGCGGGTTGCCATGCGAAGCCGATGCGCGGTTCGAAGTCCTTATAGTAGGTTTTGGCCCAGGTCTCATCTACGTTGCCATTGCGTCCGGTGCCCTTGCCGGCAAATACCAGCGCACCCGGATAGCCGTCAGCGCCGGGGTTGGGCAGCGTGGGATCGAAGATGGTTGTGTCTCCTTCGGCTTCATGACGCGGCGTGTCATAGCTCCAGCGGAAGCCCAGGTTCATGGTGAGGTTGGGCCGGAGCTTCCAGTCGTCCTGCACAAACAGCGCTGCGGTGTGCGTGATCCAGCGCGGCGCGTGAATCTGCGAGATGGCATTCGCCGTGCCCGATTGGCCGATAAGGAACGCGGCGAATGAGTTGCCGTCCTGGCCCCAATAGGTGGTGTCTGAGGCCGTCTGGTTATCCCAGAAGGTGAAGCAGCCCGATGTGCCGCTGCAGGTTCCACCGATTTTGCTCACGAACGAATACTGGTGATACTGCGCTTCTCCGCCGAACTGAATGCTGTGTGCGCCATGCTGCCAGTGCAAGGTATCGTTGAGCGCGATGGTGTTGTCCACGTCGATTGCGCCGCTGTTCTCGCCGAAGCTGGGGAAGGGGCTGCCGACAAACACAAATCCGGGAAACACCGGACCGGAGCCGTTGGCGATGCCGAGCGAGGTGTCCCAATTCTGGCCCAACTCGGCGGCTCGCGAGAGCGTGTCGTTCCACGAGCGGTTGGTGCCAAGCGTGAGCGAGTTCACCAGGCGGGGACTGATGACCCAGTCCCAGCCCGCCCGAAAGAGCTTGCCGAGCTGATTGAATGCAGCGCAGCAGGTGTTCAGCGGCGCAGGCAGATTCAGGTCGTTGCCCTCATCGGTGTTTTCGCGCGAGCTGAAGAACGCCCACAGTTTGTGATTGGCGCCCAGGTTCTGGTCGAGGCGGAAGCTGTAAACGGTCTGTGCGATGGAGTCCTGCGTGTCGTAGACATAGTTGTTGGTGCCGCCGCTCAGGTTGGGCGGGGGCATGTACTTGAGCACCGCGGCAGCCACTTTGCTCTCGCGGCCGATGGGTATCTGGTTTAGGTTGCCGTTGTAGGTGAGCGGCGTGCGGCACGATGTGCCGCTGACGGTGGTTTCGGTGTTGGGGTCAAAGATCTCGCCGTAATAAAGTTGCGAGTTGCAGGGATCGGACGCGCCGGGAATCTGCGCGCCGAGTGTCGATGTGAAGTCGAAGTACTGTCCGTTGCTGCCCAACTCGGCCGGCGTGGGAATGATGCTGGTGATGGCCGAGCCGGTGTTGTAACGAACCTGCTCCCAGTTGAAGAAGAAGAAGGACTTGTTTTTGCCGTTGTAGAGATGCGGAATGCGGATGGGACCGCCGAGCGTGCCGCCGTAGAGGTTCTTGGTGTCGGGCGGACGCTTGAGGAGCGCGCGCGCAGCGGGCGTTGTGGCCGAAGCAAGATAGCCGTTGTTGAACCAGTTGTTGCCATCGAGAACGGCGTTCTTGTAGAACTCGTACACCGCGCCGTGATAGTCGTTGGTGCCACCCTTGGTGTTGTAGTTCACGACGCCACCGGTGGTCCTGCCGATATCGGCCGGCAGACCGGAGAGACTCACGTGGAACTCGTTCACCGCGTCGATGCTGGGCGCGAGAATCTCGAAAGATCCCGAGCCGTTCTCCTGGCGGTTGGTGGTGATGCCGTCGACCAGGAAGTCGGAGCCCTCATCCTGGCCGCCGTTCATCTTGTACATAAGGTTGCCGCCTGCGCCGCCGAAGTTGGTGCCCGGACCGACCGTGCCTGGCGTAAGAAACGCAAACGTGGTGAGCATGCGCAGCGTGCCGTTCACCTGCAGAGGCAAATCCTCAACCTGCGCAGGGGTGATGGAGGTGTCGATATCGGAGCTTTCGGTCTCAAGCCCAGTCATGGATGCGGTCACGCTGACGCTCTGATTGACTGAGCCGACAGCAAGTGTGATGTTCTGCGCCGTATGCGAACCAACCAAAACGGTTACGTTGCCATAAACCTCGGTTTTGAATCCGGCCGCGACCGCGGTGACGGTGTAGGTTCCCGTCCGCATTGACGGAAACACATAATAACCGGTGTCTGAACTGATGGTGGAGTAGGCAGTGCCGGTGGAATTCTCTCGAGCGGTGATGTTTGCGCCCTGGATTACCCTGGCGGCCTGATCGGAAACGACACCGCTGATGGAGCCGGTGTCGAGCTGGGAGAACGCGGGAGCGACCAGCCCCACAATGAGGAGCGGAAGCAGCAGCCATCCGCGAAAAGAAATGCCCCGAGCGGTTGGTTTTCGAGGGACTGCAGCCAGATTGTGCGCCGAAGTCGAAGTTCGATTCATGAAATTGCCTCCTGAGCAAACGCTTTCTTGAGATTCGCCTTCAATAGCCTTGCATCGCTGTTCTTGCCGCCTTGTTTTTCCCCTTCCTTGCGGGGGTTCTTGCTCGCGGCGGGCGGCGGCCACGGCGAGCTTTTGGTAACTCCCGTCTATCCGGCAGGAATCGAAGCCAAATCGGGATGGTCGACGGGGAGTTGCGAACGGTTGCGAATGATTTGCGTGGAGTGCCGGTCCTGGCGTTCCCGGGTCTCGGCGCGCATGCGCAGAAAATTCTGCATCGCCGCTTGCTGGTTCGTTGTGTCGTGCATTTTGCGATAAAGCTGAGCAAGTTTGTAGTACGCAAGCATGGCCCGATCGTTGCCTGGATCAGCAGCAATGGCCATGTTGAACTGGTCGATCGCCTCCTGGGCCTGATCGGTGGCCACGAGCCCGACCCCGAGGTAGTAATGCGCGTCGCTCAGCGACGGGTCGGCATGCAGCGCTTTGCGAAGCAGCTGAACCCCTTCGGCAGCTCCGTGGTTCAGAACCAGCAGGCTGCCCAGCTTGTACATTGAGGTAGCCGCGTACGGGTCGATCTCAAGTTCTTCGCGGTAAGCGGCGGCAGCTTTATCGAGGTTGCCAACCACCCAATATTGATCGGCCAATTCTTCGTGGAGTCCGGGCTGATGGGGCGCCATCTTTACCGCCAGCTCGAACTCGCCGATCGCATCCTGATTTCGGTAAGACTGCGCGTAGGCCTCGCCAAGCACCTGGTGAACGCGCATGGAGTCAGTATTGAGCCGGAACATTGCGTCGTAGGATTGGTTGGCCACTAACAGATAGGCGTGGCCACGGTGGTAAAGAATATCGGGATCAGCGGGGTCGAGCGCATAGGCTTTGTCAAGCGGTTCAATCGCTGCCTGGGGATCGTTCCCGGCCAGCCGGCACACCCCCAGCCACATGAAAGCCTTGGCGCTGTGCGGATCGATCGCGGTTTCGCGAGCAAGGTGGGTCTCAGCGTCTTTGAAGCGGTTCTCGCGGTAGTCGATCAGGCCCAGGAAAAGATTGGCTCCACGCAGGCCTGGTTTGAGTGTGAGTGCTTTCGCCAACTCCGGCCGGGCCTGGTCGAGCTTTCCGCTCTCAAAAAGAGCCAGCCCGAGATTGAAGTGACCTTCAGCAAAGGAGGGCTGCTCTTTGGTCACGATTGAGTAAGCGGTTACCGCGTCAGCAAAATTGCTGGAAGACATTGCCTGCCCACCCTGCTGCATCGCCTGCCTGATGCCAACATCAGGGGAGTCTTGCGCTAAAGCACCCTGCGTATGGGCAGATAAAAGCAGACAGAAACAGAGAGCGGGGCACAGCTTCACAAGGCGAGACTTTCCTGCGCCCGGCAGCCAATGCTGCCGGATTGTACTCAAGTTCGAAAGCACAGTTGGAAGGTGCGATCGGGTCATTTTCAAAACCGTCGAGTCCCCAAGGTCCGATACACGGATGTTTTGGGGGCTTTGAAACACCCGTTTCAAAAAGCAGTGGAATCAGAGCACCGGGTTTGCAACGAAGTAAAGTCATTAACGGCTTACCTGCCCGTTACGTGATGTAGCTCGTTTATTTTGTTATGGTTGATGACTTCTCGGCGGTGCCCGTTACGAGGTATTTTTAAGGCTCTGACCGTCTTGGGAAGACGTTGAGGCGATAGTATAGTAGTGACTTACGGCGGTTCTCCAATTCCTGCGGGGTTTTTTAAGGGGTGCGCCAGGTGGCGTTTTCTTAATAAAATCGCCGCTTGAGGGTTGCGGCCCCGCTCCATGCCCATTGGAGACCCGCGGTCAGGAGCCACTGAGAGCGCAATGATGCGGGCCGATTCATCTTCGGTCGGTGAGCCGGGTTTGCTCGCTCCAGATCAAGTCAGCCTGGTCCGCAGACACCTTGACGGCATTCTCACCAGCCACACCTTTGCGGGGAGCAGGCGCACCCAGGACTTCCTGCGGCTTATTGTCGGGCACGCTCTCGATGGGGACACCGACAACCTCAGAGAGCGAATGATCGGCGCCGAGATGTTTGGGCGCCCGGTGAGTTACGACACGGGCAGCGACTCGGTGGTGCGGGTCCGCGCCAGCGAAGTCCGCAAGAAGCTCGCGCAATACTACAGCGACACCAGCCAAGAAAAGCATCCGGTCCGGATCGAACTGCCGAGCGGTTCCTACGTGCCCCGATTTCACTTTGAAAGCTCAGAGGAGCATTCGGGCGGCACAAACCGTGGGGCAGACGCCGAAATCCACCAACCCGTTGGACACGAGATCGGCGTGGCTGCGGTTGCAGCAGAGCCGGTCCGCAGGCCGCTTACCCGCCGAATTGCGGTGGGGCTGGCGGTTGCCTTGTGCGTGGTTGCGATTGCCGGCTACTGGGCCGTCAGAAAGTGGATGGGCAGTTCGAGCGCCTCAATAGGAATTCACTCGATTGCGATTCTGCCGCTTGAAAACCTGTCGGGAGCACCCGAACAGGACTATTTTGCCGATGGCATGACCGAGGAGCTGATCAACGACCTCGGCCAGGTTTCAACACTGCGCGTCATCTCGCTCACCTCTTCAATGAGCTACAAAGGCACAAAGAAGAAGCTGCCCGAGATTGCTCACGAGCTCTCAGTGGACGGCGTGGTCGAAGGCGGTGTACTGCGCGAAGGCAATCAGGTGCAGATCAGCGTTCAGTTGATTGACGCGCGAACCGACCGGCCCATCTGGGCCCATACCTACGAGCACGACCTTGCCAGTGGTCTTTCGTGGCAGGGCGAAGTGGCTCAGGCAATCGCTGAAGAGATCAGCACGAAAGTTACGCCGCAGGAACAGGCGAGACTTACCCAGCGAACGCCAGTCGATCCCCAGGCACAGGACCTGTTTCTGCATGGAATCCTCTTGCGGCAATCCGACGACTGCAAAGATGCAATCGGATACTTTGACAGGGCGATTGCAATCAATCCCGACTATGCCGAGGCACACTCGGCGCTGGCCAGCTGTTATGGACGTTTAGGCGAGTCGGGACGAATGCCCTATGAAGAGGCGTTCACGCATCAGAAGGCCGAGGCGATGCGCGCAATCCAGCTCGATGATTCTCTCTCCGAGGCGCATGCCGAGCTTGCCAATTCTTCAATGACGCTGGACTGGAACTGGTCGAATGCAGCGGCCGAGTTTCATCGCGCGCTGGAACTTAATCCGAACTCCGCCACCAGCCACGAAAAATATGCGTTCTATCTGGTTCGCATGGGTCATCTGCGGGAGGCCCTGGCTGAAGTGCAGCGCAGTGTCGATCTCGACCCGATCTCCGATAGTACTTTCCACGCCGAGGGATTCATCTACTACTTCTCACGCGAATACGATCAGTCCCTGGCAATTGCGCGCACGGTGCGCGACCTGAAGATCAATCTGCCCGATTGGAGTTTTCTCCTCGGCGACATCTATGCAGAGAAGCACATGTATCCGGAATCCATTGCTGCTTTCATGAAGGCGGGCAACGATCCGTATACCATGGGGCACCTGGGAAATGCTTACGCTCGCGCCGGGCAGCCCGACCAAGCGAGGAAGCTGATCGCGCAGATCGAAGAGCACGTGAAGAAGGATGGAATCGGGCGATACGAAATCGCCCTTGTCTACACCGGGCTCGGCGAAAAGAGCGAAGCCTTCAAATGGCTCGAAGAGGCTTATCGCGCGCACGACGTTGGTCTGGTCTATCTGAAGGTCGACCCCTGCCTCGACCCTCTGCGCTCCGACGCGCGATTCGACGATCTGATGCACCGTCTCGGCCTTTCGTGAGCATATTGCTTAGCTTGAAATGAGCAGTTCGTGTGTGAAGGGATTTCGAGGCCTCTCGAATTCCGGGGCCAGGAAACGCCCCAGTTAACGGCGAACCCCGATCGCCGACGATGAAAGCCAGTTACTTCTGGTAGTGGGTGGCTTCTGGGCGGCGCGGCCATTTGCGGCACTGCTTAAACTGTGCCCTTTCAAACACCGACTTATTCCAGGAATGCACGTCCGCAAGTTTTCAGGCCTGAAGGTCGGGTTGTGCGCGGCTACCGAGCTTTACGACCTGCATGAGAGCCGATGCTGCATAGATGGCGGCTGCAATCAGCAGGAGAGCTTTCATTCCAAAGATGAAGGAAAGGTTCTGGGCCAGACCGCCGGCAACGGCGCCGAGCATATTCGCACCGAAGCAACTGCTGTTTCCGGCAGAGCGGCGGAAAGATTCAGTGAAGATGATGCCGGCAAAGAGGATGGGAATACAGTAGGCGAGGCAGATGAGAATGCCCACCAGGGTTCCTGAGCCTGGCACGCGATTCCATGGGACGGCATAATCCACAATCAACATGCCGCAGAGCCCAAGGTAATACAAGCGCAGGTTCTCAGGCCTTCGCGACGTGACCCAGAGATTGGCCACGAGCAGCACAATAAGGACGCCGGTTATGGCGATGCAATTGACGATCCAGGTGGTTCCGAAGTAGAGGCCGAGCCGGCTAACGAGTTGCGTCTCCATAAGCAGAAAGCCCGCGCCGAGCAGAAAGAACAACCATGTCGTGCCCTGGCGTATCTTCAAAAGCGGCCCCACCAGGTAGAGCGCGGTGAGCAGCACCACCACCGATACCGAATAATAGGCACGCGGAATCGTGTGTCCGTAGTGGTAGATGTACGGCCAGTTGTCAGTTGTCTCCACGGGAGCGCCTGCGGTGGTGAGCGGGAAATTGGGCGGGCGCGCGGCGATGAATGCCGCTTTGTCAGGATCCTGGGCTCGAGTCCACAGGCCGGGTGAATTGGATTCAAGGAATACGGTTGCTTTCACCATCACGCCCACGAAATCGGCGTGGAACGCCAAAGGCGGATGGTTGAAGGTTTGGGTAAGCATCGAGTAGAAACGCTGGCCCATCCAGGTCCACGGAGGCCGGACCTCGAACTTGAGCACCAGCGTTCCATCGTCGTTCAGCAGGCGCTTTGCATCGCGCAGCGATTCCTGAGTGTAGACGTAGTTGTCGATGCGCATATTGCTGTAGCCGGAAAACTCAGTATGCGAGTCGAGAAGGCCGAAGATGATGACGTCGTACTTATCTTTGCAGTTGCGCATGAAGTTGCGGGCGTCGTTGTTGATTAGGTGAACCTTCGGCGAGCTATACGGCTGCTCAGGATGAAGGCGCTTGCCCAGCGTGGAGATAAGCGGATCGATCTCAACCGCGTCAATGTGCTGCGCGCCGTGCCGCAGAGCCGCGGCCACGTCGTTTCCGGCTCCGGCGCCCACGATCAAAACGCGGCCGGTGTTTTGCAGGAACTGAAAGGGGCTGTCGTAGGAGCTGTTTGGATAAGCGCTCGCAAAGTCAGGATGTTTGGCGAGGAAAGGAGCGGTTACGTTGGCGATACTCATGTAGCCTTCGTTATTCACGAAGATGTTGTATTGGCTTTCACCAAGGTCCTGAACGGTCAGTTTCTGATAAGGGGACCAATAAGATTGCGGATCGCCAATGGAGTGCAATCCAAGGAGGGTTGCGGCAAGAAGCGCGGCAGCGACGAGGGGAGATCGCCAGGAAGCCGGTTGCGCAAGAACGACGAGCAAAAATGCAGCGGCGAACCACCACGAAGGTGAGAGCCAAAGAAATGATAGGATGGCGAGGAGCCAGATGCCAGCCAGGCTGCCGAGCAGGTTGACTGAATATGCGCCAACGGTATTCTTTGATGCCTCAAGGTAATAGCCCACCCAGCGCCCGATCGGAATCATCGCCACGCAGAGCAGAAAAAGAAAAATGGTGATGACCACCATGCAGATTGCAAATACCGGCAAGTAGCCGATCCCTTTCAGCTCGGGCGCCGTGTCGCCCCACAACGCTGCATCGGGAGTGTAAGAGAGGACCGACGACAGGATCCCAAGAAGAGAGCGCCAGGTGGGAAACGGCAGGGCGATCATGACCACCAACCCGCTGGTTGCCGCCAGGGAAGGCCACAGACTGCCGCGCTTGCCGGCAGTGAAGCAGCCAACTCCAAAGCCGAGGAAGCAGACGATCAAGGTCAGATTCTGAAAGAAGGCGAAGATTTTTACTTCGGTTCCCAGCCAGCGAATCAGAACCATCTCCAGGTACAGACCTGCGGCGCTCATCAGGAAAAGACGCCAGGCGGCTTGCGAATCGGCGTATGTTCTTGGTTCTGACTTGGCGGCTTGCGACGCAGTGGACATCAGCCATTCTCCTAGGCGACAGGTTGAATAGTGCAGTGATAGTCGGGCTGGTCTCGTGTGACTCTGTAAAGACCAAACTAACACGCAACGGTTCACGGGATAAGTACAGACTTAAAACAAAGAATTGTGATAGTAATGCTTGCTGATTGCTCTTTCAGGTCGAAACTGATTTGAACTTCCACTATGGCTCCGGTCCGCCGCCAGCATGGGGCCCAGGGTCATCGCGAACGAGAAGGAGCAGCGGCCTCGCTATTGGGCTTCCATTTGCCGAGTCGCGGCACTGTGACCCTCCTCAGTATCGAAAATGTGCGTTTTCTGAAGACACCGTAGACATCGACCCCCCAACCGCCATCCAGGAGGCGCTTATGCAGCAATGCTATGTTCTACCTGCCATTACAGCCGCTATCGTTTTGGGGTGCTCTGCCATGGGGTATTCGCAGACCCAGGTTGCCGACCGCCTGACTTCTCCGATTGTCGCCTCGCAGCGCACGGTGACGAACGGTGTGCATCCATTGGCTACGAAACAGCACGACCTGGGTAGAGTGTCCGGAACGCAAGTGTTCCATCGCATGGTTTTGTTGACGCAGCGCAGCGCCGCTAATGAAGCTGACTTGCAGCAACTGCTGCAGGAACAGCAGGACCCGGGTTCGCCACAGTATCACCAGTGGCTGACGCCCACTGAATTCGGCGAGCGTTTCGGGCCCAGCGCGAACGATATGGCCAAGATCACGGGCTGGCTGCAGGCAGAGGGCTTCACAGTCGAGAAGCCGTCGAACGGACGCCAATTCCTGCTATTCACCGGGACCAGTGCTCAGGTAGAGTCAGCTTTCCAGACGGAAATGCATCGCTACAGCGTGAATGGCAAGACGTACTTTGCCAACGCTAAAGCGGCCAGCATTCCCAAGGCACTGGCGCCGGCGGTAAGCGGTTTGGCGAGCATGAACTCGTTTACGGAATTGACGCCTGAATACCACAAGGCGGCGGTTCCAGAGATCGAAATCAACGGGTCGGCATTGACGGGCCCGGCTGATTTGAGCGCCATCTACGACGCTGCGCCGCTCGCCAAGGCAAACGTGCTGGGACAGGGACAGTCGATCGCGCTGATCGAGCAAAGCAATATCGTTCTGCAGGATGTGACGGACTTCAGGAAAATCACGGGGCTTCCTGCGGCGACAGTGAACGTGATCGTCAATGGAACAGACCCCGGCCCTGTTTATGGCGATGAAACTGAAGCCATTGCCGACGTGGAGTACGCCGGCGCGCTGACGCCCGATGCGACGTTGGATGTGATCGTCACGGGCAGCACCGATTTCAACGAGGGCATCGACCTTTCGACGGCATACGCGGTCGATAACGATATCTCGCCTATAACGTCGCTGAGCTACGGAGGGTGCGAGGTGCTGAACAATGCCTTTGCGCCCAGCTCCGTGGCGCTGTACAAAGCGGCCTATGAGCAGGGCGCGGCCGAGGGGATCAGCCATTTTGTTGCGGCAGGCGACTACGGCGGCGACGGCTGCGGGAATTCCGGCTTGAGCGCAGGCTACGGTGTAAACGCGATCGGCGACTCGCCGTGGAACGTCTCGGTAGGCGGCACCGAGTTCGTCATGCCCGACGCGAACGTTTACTTTCCTCCGCCCAGCTTCTCCGCTACCGGTTACATTCCTGAGAGCACGTGGAACGACTTTGAGAATCCTGAGGATGGGCGGCCGCTGGCGGGCGGCGGAGGCGTCTCAATTAACTTCACCAAGCCGGCGTGGCAGACAGGGCCCGGCGTTCCGGCCGATGGCGCGCGCGACGTGCCGGATGTTTCGCTGGTGGCGGGCGACAACCTGGCTTACATGGTGTGCGAAGCCGATGACGGTGGAGACTGCTCGCAGGGCTATGCGCTGGGGCTGATTGGTACTTCGCTGGCCTCGCCGTCGTGGGCCAGCATTCAGGCGCTGGTGAACCAGCAGAACAACGAAGTGGGTGGCGCGGGCAATCCCAACCCGACGTATTACCGACTGGCCGCGGGATCGAGCTCGCCCTTCCACGACATCACCGTTGGCAATACCGATGTTCCCGATGACTGCATCGACGAGATCCTCTTCGAGTATTGCCCCGGAGGGGATGAGGATTTGGCGGGCTACCAGGCAACACCAGGCTACGACCTGGCCACCGGGCTCGGCAGCGTGGATGTAAATAAGCTGGTGACCAGCTGGCTTCCGCCCACGGGCAGCGGCGCCGCCACGGTAACGTTAAGTACCGGTGGCCTTACCAGCATCGTGCATGGCGATCCTCTGACCGCAACTGTGACTGTGAAAGGCAGCGGAGCGACAACACCTACAGGCGATGTGGTGCTGATGGCGGGTTCGCAAGGCGTGGATCGGATCACGCTGGACGCAGCGGGAACTGCAATAGTGACCTTCGGAGCGGCATTGGGCGTCGAACTGCCGGGCGGGAGCTACAACCTGACCGCACACTATGCGGGCGACTCGAACTTTGCGGCAGCCAATTCGAGCGCGGTGGCCCTCACAGTAAGCCCTGAGCCGACCACGACGCAGGGCTCGAGCAGCATCACCGGTTCGGTTCCGTATGGGGTGCCGATCACACTCTTCGCCGCAGCTTACGGCAACAACAGCGGAACCGGTTATCCGGTTCCGGGCACATACACATTTACTGAAGGCACAACCACACTGGGAATGGTAGCACTTCCAGCGACGGGCGAGGGCCTGGCCTTTGTGACAAGCGGCGCGATGGCCAGCCTGACCTGTTGCGTGCAGACCACGCTGGGCGCGGGCACGCATCAGATTGTTGCTGCCTCGCCGGCGGCGAGTGCAAGTTTTCAGGCCAGCGTCTCTGCTTCTTTCACCGTGGTGGTGGCCAAAACCCAGGTGGTGGTATCGGTCACTCCCGGCTATAACAGTCCGGCAGTGAACACGGTAGACAATCTGGCGGTAAGCGTCGTGCCGCTCTACGAGGCCGACAATCAGCTCATTCAGGCTTCTGATGCCACAGGCAACGTTGTCATTTACGACACCAGCACCAACCCGCAGACAAAACTGGGTACCGTGACGCTGTCTGGCGGTTATGGTACGCTGCCCGTCACTTTCAGCACCACAGGTCTGCACGTGATCGTCGCACAATACGATGGCGATGCCAACGATTTCGCCAATTCCTCCGGTGTGGTCGACATTACGGTAGGCACAAAAGTTCCCACGACCACTACCGTCAGCGGCGGCTACGGATGGACCTACAGTTCCAGTCCAATCATGTTAACGGCGACGATCATTGGGGACTTCAACGGCACCGCGCCCACCGGTACCGTAACCTTCACCGACGCTTCTGCCGACAACGGCGCGGGCGCAACTATAGGCACGGCTCCGCTGGGCTCGCCGTCGGCAGGACAGGCCCAGGCCACTTTGAGCACAAGCTCGCTGAGCGCGGGCACACACAACATTACGGCGAGCTACTCGGGTGACGCGAATTATATTGGGTCGGCGTCGCAGGCCGCACAAGTCTCAATCATTTCCATGACACTGTCGCCAGGTTCCACTTCGGCCACGGTGACGGCGGGACAAAACACTTCTGCGATTCCGATTTCGTTTGCGACCAACCCCATCTTCACCGACTACTACTACTGGTGGGTAAATCTCTCCTGTTCAGGCTTGCCGACGGGGGCGACATGCGTCTTTACGCCGGGATCATTCGACCCCACATACAACTCAACGACCGGCATCCTCTCGGGCTCATCGTCGCTCGCCATTTACACGAACGGGCCAACGCTTCAGCACGCGGCGATCGCGCCTGGGCGAAAACCATGGAACGGATTTGGAACGCTGGCGGTGGCCGGATTGCTGGCGATTGGCTTCCACCGGCGCTGGCGCCGACTGTTCTCTTCGCTGGCGGCGCTGGCGATGCTTGTCTTCTTCCTGAGCCTGGGCGGTTGCGGCGGTAGTGGAGGACAGTACAACATCACCAATCAGGGGACGGCAGCGGGCACCTATAACGTTGTGGTGACCGGGACTATGATCGTCCAGCCGTTTGGCACTTACACCACAACCGCCACCGTCAACCTGACAGTATCCGCGCCGGGGCAGTGAGGAAGGCAGTGCATTGCGGCAGTTCTTCCGAAGCAGGTTTTTGAAGGCGGGAGATGATTGGCATCGCACAAGGGGACAGAAGCGGATCGAAGCCGCTCTGCTCCCCTGGCGGGGAATTCTGGATGTTTGGGAATGGTGGCCAGGGCGCGACTTGAACCGCCGACGCCGGCCTTTCGGAGGGCCGCGAGCGATACCACTTCGCTGCGCTCACCCACTTGCGCGGCGCGGGTCATCTCACCTTCTGGAGCCATTGAAGCTTCTCCGCAAGAATCTCCCACCAATAGGGTTTTCAAATGTACCCTATGGGTGACTGTTGCATAAAGGGAAATAGCGTAAGGAGCCGCTAATGTCCATAGCGCGATTGATGATTCGAGCCGGGTTGGGCTTCGCCATTATGATGCTGCTGTGGTGGCTGCTGCTCCGTAGAAAGCGCGCTGACTGGTTCGGCAGCCATCTCCGTATTTTGCCTATTAGCCGTCTCAGAAATCTTTTGATGGCGCGATTCCTTCGCATGGCCTCCGTTGGCTTCATGGTGGATGTGATCCTCGGCGGAAGCATGTCGCGGCCGCTCGTTTTGCTCTTCGCTTCGCTGTTTGGCCTCTGTGGCCCCGCGATCCTGTTGCTGCGCCAACGTCCTCCCTTTCAGCGACTGCTGTTTGTCATGCCCATCGTTTTCATCATTTATGGATTCGCAATAATTCACCGGACCGGCGTCGATCTGCCATCTCCCAGTGCGGCTGCAGCCTATCGTTTCGACGCTTTCTGCATCTTTGTCACCCTGGTGGCCAGCGCATTCGTAACAACCCAGCACATCAACACCGAGGGAGCGCGCCAGCTTCGCGCAGAAACTGAGCTGGAAGCGGCCCGAGCTGTACAGCAGGTGCTGATCCCCGACGAGATTCCCAGTTTGCCTGCGTTCAAGATCGAGAGCGTGTATCAACCTGCCGGCCAGGTGGGCGGAGACTTCTTCCAGATTCTACCCACGGCGCAAGGCGGGGCTCTCATCGTAATCGGCGACGTCAGCGGCAAGGGCATGCCGGCGGCGATGACGGTATCGCTCCTTGTGGGCACATTTCGTACTCTGGCCCATTACACCTCGAACCCCGGCGAGATTCTGGCTGCCATGAACCGGAGAATGCTGGCCCGGAGCAAGGATGGATTCACGACATGTCTGGTGTTGAGGGCCGATCCGGACGGCGCTTTGACAGTGGCCAATGCCGGGCATCTGCCCCCATACTGCAACCACGAGGAACTGGCAGTGGATGGCGGCTTACCCCTGGGAATTCGCGCTGAATCAACCTACGAGGAAGCCAGGCTCGAATTGAGACCCGGCGTTCAAATCACATTGCTCACTGACGGCGTGGTTGAGGCGCGCTCGAAAACGGGAGAACTGTTCGGCTTCGCGCGTGCACAGAATTTGAGTTCCAGAAGCGCAGAGCAAATCGCAGAAACAGCGTGTGCATTCGGCCAGGAGGATGACATCACCGTTGTCACCCTTGCCTTCGCCGGCGGGACACCGGTTGCGACCGAGTCAGGTGAATTCAGGCCAACTCACTCATCGAGCTTTGGTTGACCATTCGCTCTGGGAATGAATGCCGGGAAACGCGGCAGAGTTAAAGGATGGGGTAGTTCCTCGTTTGTCGCCTATCCGTCAGTAACCTTGTGGTCAATTCCTTCGCGACCCTATACCGAGACACGAAGGGATATGGTGAAGACGTTTTTGCACCGCTCGCAGATCCGTCTACGGATATGGTGCAGCAGCAATCACGGGTGAACCGCGGGTGAGCGTATTTCTTTGATTTACGGCTAAATGACTGATTTATGTGGTGGCCAGGGACGGGATTGAACCGCCGACGCCGGCCTTTTCAGGGCCGCGCTCTACCACTGAGCTACCTGGCCTCAGTGCAGACTGGAGTTGCAAATTCCTGCGCGGAGTTCCGGGCTGGGCCGGAGAGGGTGGGTGT